>MHTH01000008.1:0-7990 GCA_001823055.1 Candidatus Vogelbacteria bacterium RIFOXYB1_FULL_42_16 | reverse complement strand
GCCAAACCAACCTTTTTTGAACCATAATCAATACCAAGATAACGCATAAATTTAAATTAGATGTTTATTTAGAAAAGCTCGACCAGAACCAGATTTTAGATATTTTTCAAATTTAAAAGCTTTATATTTGCCATTGATCGCAAAATAAAAATCCAACCTAACTGGCAATCTGTTCGAAGTCGCTGGGACATGGCCATTCGTATGGCTTTCTATTCTATCTTTAAGATTATCTGTGCAACCGACATAATACCCGTCTCGACATTTTAAACTATAGACATAATACATAATTTCAGTGTAGGCCGCCTTCGCTCAACTTCTGCGGACTGCGTCACGCCGAAGCCGAGCTACTGCGAGGCGAAGGCGGGGACGATGTCCGCAACTTTGAACCAAGAACACGGCTAAGTTTTGCGATTATTGATAAAAGTATAAAGGAATTACGAGCAATGTACAAGGTTCATCCTGAGTGGTTTGAGACACCTCATCCAGAGTCTAATAGAGGTAAAAATGAAGTGGATTACCCAATCTAGCTTAGATTATAGAATTTGTGTAATCGAGTTACCAACAGTTCAGTGCTCTACCTCATAAATTATAAATGTGGTAAAATATAAGTAGCGTAAAACTTTGTGTAGATACATATTATCTAAATTTTTTATAAAATGAAATAAATGAGAAACTTTAATGAAAAAAAACTAGTTTCCAAGCTAGATAAAATTTTAAAGAAGGAGTTTGGAACCAATTTGGCATTTCATGAGTTCTCAGCTGGCTATGGAATAGCTGATCTTGTTTTTGCATCGAACTTTTCTTTTTCCAAAAAAGCCGTAAGACATACCCCATTAACTGATTTTAGTAGTTTAAATATTTTTTTAACACTTGAGGAGCAGAAAAAATATAATCTTTCAGAAATAATTTCTATCTTTCCACACTTGAATGAGACTGAAGTCAGAAAGCAAATAAAGAATCTTGTTTTACATGGCTATCTGGATAAAATAAGTAAAGATGAATTTAAAAAAGTAATTAACACTAAATCCTTAAGCCCAATAAAGAAAATTATTGCAATTGAAGTTAAACTAATCGATCATAAAGGAGGATTGATGCAAGCTCGACGTTATCAATATTTTGCAGATGAAAGTTATTTAGCCATTCTAAAAGAAGCAGAAAAAAATATTGATATTGACGAATTTAATCGCCACAATATTGGTTTGATACTGTTTGATAATGAAACTAACACAATAGAGATTAGACATCCTAAGGCCAGTAATGCAATTTGTGATAATTCAGTCAGTCTTTTTGCTAAGGAAATGATGATGAGCCAATATCTCATATCTTAACTCCTTTTTAAAAATTGCTGAATCAAGCTTTTCCAAATATTTAATTGAGAGAAATCACCAACCTCAATACCTTCATTTGAAAGTGTTTTCGCATATTTAATAGCGGCATCAATTTTTGCATCAATATAAGCCATCCTATCATTAGTAGGTATGTTTTTTATTTCCTCAAGCTCTTGTTTTCTTCTTTGCAAAAAATGTAGTTTCATGTTTCTTTGGGTCAAAGGTGTGCCTGAATATATTCCCGTACAATATTTGCAAGGACATCTCAATGTCGCACCAATACTAGATTTATCAATATCCATTAATTTAGTAGCAACTTTCTTTTTAAGAGAAACCATGCTTAATAATTCAGGGATATAGTATCTTGGATCAGCAGAATATCCTTCTTGGGTGTCCGAAAGAATTAATTCTCTAAAAGTGTCAAGAGCCGCAATACCACAAGAAATACCCGATACGCCCAAGCACATAAGAATTAAACCGAGTCCATTAACTCTGCAAGCGACAACCGGTAATCCCGATGCGGTTTGTAACTTTTTTAATAAATCTGCATAGTGAAATAATTGAACAAGGTTTGATGTGTTTCCAATCGGATCACCATAAATAAAGAAACCATCAGGACTAGTCTTAACATAGTTATTAAGAATTTTATTTTTTTCATCTTCGTCGTGCCAATTATCTACATTCATACAAATTCCTCCCCAAATCGGTTTATCTTTGTGATATTGATCTCGGTAGGAGACAGATTCTTTTAACAATTTTAGATTAATATTAAACCAATCATCACTTGAATTTTTTGCAAAGAAAAATGGAGCTGCTAGTTCAGTAACACCGTTTTGTATTTGAAAATCTAAAACTTTTTTAACATATTCTTGAACTTGAGAAATCGAATGAAAATCTTTCTTTTGAATTGGTATAACTTCATCACCTGATGAATATGGTAATTTCTGTATCCCTTCTGTCTTAGAAAATGCAGAATAAGTAAGCCTATTGGTCGCAGGATCGGTAGTAAAAGAAACCCCGGTCTCTCTAATTAATTTAACCGTTGGTTTACATAAATCGAAAAAATTTGCTGGGAAAATAATCCTATCGATCAATGATTCTTTTAGGGCTTCATCAAAAACACTTTTTTCATTGTGAAGGAGCCTAACAAAAAATCTATCTGATAAATCAAGGGCCTTTGGTCGTTCCTCAGGAATAGACTTAAGAGCATTTTTTATATCATCAACAGATTGGTAACGTTGATACGGATTCTTTTCGAGTAACTTTAATATCACATTTTCAATGTGGTTGGAAATGCTCGAATTTAATTCAGATGGATTTTTGGGGTACTGATTTTTTATTTGATCAATTAGAGCTGGTAAATTTGCAGCATCGTAAGGCAACAAACCAGTAAGCAATTGATAAAATATAACTCCGATAGAAAAATAATCAGAGCGATTATCTATATTTTTACTGTCAGTAACCTGCTCTGGGGACATATAATAAAAAGTCCCGACACGTTCACCCGTCTGAGTTATGGAGCTATAATCAATCAATTTTGCTAACCCAAAATCTAAAATAATAGGCGTACCATCTAAATTAACCATTATATTAGCTGGTTTTAGATCCCTATGGATAACCCCTTGAGAATGAACAGAGCTTATAGTATCTAAAACTGATTCTATTATCTCAACGCATTTATTCTCTTCTACACTGCCAATGTATTCATTTAAGGATTTGCCCTCTACCAAATCCATGACAATAAAAAAATATTCAAATTCATTATCTTTAAATAAACCGTAATCATGGAGTTTAACAACATTTGAATGACTAATTTTTTGTATTGCTTTTATTTCTCTATCTAAACGATTCTTATACTCTGTCTGCAACAATTCTGATTGAAAAATCTTTACGGCAAAAAACTCACCGTCTTTTTCAGCTTTATACACTGATCCAAAACTTCCTTTGCCAATAAACCACTCCGGTTTTATATTGTATCCATTTATGTTTGTAACCATATCTTTTATATAAACTTAATCCCGTTCTTTTTTCAAAGTTTATTTCCCAGACTTAGTGCGATTATCCTGCTTGCACAACATCTGGCAATTTTCTGCAGTTGTTTTTCCACCCTCATGCCAAGGCTTTATATGATCGGCTTCCATTTCTTCGATTTCCCATTTCTTTTTTTTGTTCTCTCCTTTACAGTGTGAGCAAATACCTTTCTGTCTTTCGTACGCTTCACGCTTCATTTTATCGGTAAAAGAACGAATTGAAAGATATTTTTCTTGCCTAGTCAAAATATAAGGATAGATACCAGATTTTTTGGTAACGTCCTCATCTTGCATTAAGCCAGTAATTTCTGTTTCTAATTTAGAAGCGTTCAATTTATTGTCTTTGAATTGGTTGTAAAGTTCACCCCAATTCACGCTCGCCATTTCTTTACGATAATTCATAAAATTTGCCCGTACCCACACAATTACATTTTGGAAATAATCCCAAAGTGCATCAGCGTTTTTGTCGTGCTGATTCTTTGCCATGTAACCCGCCACTTCACTGTTGTTTATCCACGAAAGTGCAGTTTCCAGATACTCTTGCCGAATTGGGGAACCGCTAACTAACGCTCCACCGTCGTTTGCCAAATGATAAGCCGCACAGCCAGTCTTACTGAATTTAAGTTTTGCGTCAGAGAGCCATGGGCCAGTATAGACGGCATTAAGTAACTCCTGTGGCGTAAGCTTTTCACCAGCTGTGTTAATAACCTCGAACCATTCGATACGTTCCTTATCTGTACCATCGCAAAAGTAGATCATTAGCTCATAATCTAGTATCTGATCCTTTTCTTCTTTAGTGAGATTGTGGAAATAGCGATCATTAATTGAATAATCGCCGTTGATGTATTGGCAAATACTCAATGTGCGTTGCTGACCATCAAGTAACTCATAGTTTCCAGCGCTATTCTCTATCCAATACATAACATTGAGTGGAAATCTATGTTGGACGGTATTTATAACTGCATTGCGCTGTTCAGGTTTGTACACAAATTCCCGTTGGTATTTTGGACGAATATCGAGTTTACCACCATAAGCCACCACACCCTCCTCGGCACTGTCTTTATAGCCTGTAAATACTTCGCGAACTAAAATTTTATTTAGATCAATTTTCATATTATTTTTTCCGTTTAATTAAAATGCGATTATATATTTTTCTACCATTAATCAAAGTAAAACATTTGTAGCCAATCCATCTTGCAGAATTTGCAATGCCTAATATTTCAAACTGTGCTGGACTGTATTTATCAATAAAGGTAATCGGTACGCCCATTACGCCTTTATAATCCATTGGTATATCTGCTACCTTATCAACATTTATAATCTTGTAGTTATCATATTCAGGAAATTCTTCTGGCGTATATTTCTTATATAAAACTATTTTTTCATGGCGTTTTGTAGTTTCGAGGTTTGTATACCACACAATTCTACCCATACTGAAAAACTTTGTGCCATTTTCAATTTTTATTCTTGACTCTGTCTCAATATCATAATCATTAGGAACCTGAAACCATTTTGTACCACCATTATCGTAGCCATGCCAAAGTTTATTTTCTTTGATGAAACCGAAGGTTTCTTTATAGGTTACTGCATTTTGGTCACCTAAAATCAAAAACTTCTTATTATATTCTACGAGTTGTGCTACGTATTCACGAAATAGTGAAAATGGTGGATTGGTCACCACGATGTCAGCCTGCTTAAGCAATTCAATGCTTTCTGCGCTTCTAAAATCTCCTTCGCCTTCTAACGGCGTCCACTCATTATTTTTGTTGGCTTTGAGCTGCTCGGCAATATCGTGCAAGTCAAATGCGCCGTTCCCGTCTATATCATTAACTTCATTGATAATGAATTTGTTAGCGGTTATCTTAGGACGGCCTTTTGGCGTGGATAGTTCTTTGATGTTGCCAAATAGATCTAGTTGCGTATTGGCAATGGGAGACGGCTTGTAACTTGTGGCGATAAGTTTTTTTAACCCAAGCGCATTAAAATTAGCAGCAAAATATTTAAAGAAGTTGCTTTCGAACGGATCATCGCAATTGCAATAAACCACCCTATTGCGGAATTGGTCTTTGTAGTGGCGAAGCTCTTTTTCAATATCAGTTAGCTGAGTATAAAACTCATCTTTCTTTTCTCTGCCCGCTTTATGTAAATTACTGTTTAGTGATTTAGTAGCCATATTTTATTTTATTAAATCCTCAACTTTAACATCCAGAGCCTTTGCAATTTTTTGTAATGTTTCAATGGTAGGATTTTGAGTTTCATCAAGCTCAAGCTTCGCAATTGTATTCAAGGAAATATCTGCTAACTTAGAAAGCCTATCTTGCGAGATGCCTTTTTGTTCTCTCAATTTACGAATATTTTTACTGATTGTTGACATAATTGAATCATTATTAAAATATGTTGATTATATTATATCACTGGGTCAAAAATAATACAAAAAAACCGACTCCATAATGGAATCAGCTTTTTATTACTCAAAAACCCTTATTATACTTGGGTTCAAACTTGGTAATCTGGCGGAGGGGGTGGGATTCGAACCCACGATACCCTTTCGGATATGACGGTTTTCAAGACCGTTCCTTTCAACCACTCAGGCACCCCTCCTTCTAGCAACCAACAAATAATGACAGAAAATTAGCCGAAGATCAACTTTTCCTTCAACCAAAAAGCGCCCCTCTTCAGGGCGCTCTATTGGTAAGAATATATGACTATGCCACTAAGTGGTCCCCCAACCACCAAGGATATTGATCTTTTTTTCCTTGGGCAAAACATATGCTCATCTGTTTATATTTACCAGCGTCGACCAGCAACGCCAGTTTGCGCAATGCTATTCAATTGTAGGGAGTGCCATCACTCCTTAGGTACTTTCTATAACGATCGAGGAAACGAAGGGTGTCGAATATTCTCAAAAAATAAATTTTCTCTTTATGGGCTCTGGTTTTTTGTTGCCAAAACGAGGCAGTTGCTCTAAATCGTATTTTTCTTTTAATTTTTTTCTGGCCCGAGATAGGGCTAATTTTATAGCGTTTTCCGATTTATTTTTAATTTTAGCGATCTCGGTGATTTTTAGATTTTTTCGATAATGCAAAAGTAGAACATCTCTATCGGCCAGTGGCAAGGTTTGGATCTCTTGCCATAATTTTTTAACTTTTTCTTTTTGGCTATCTTCAAAATTTTGAGTAATTTCTTCCGGCACATCATCGGAAATATCTTGCGGTAAATCTTCGAGCGAAAGATCTTTAGGTTTCTTGTAATAATCAATCAACAGATTATGGGCAATTTTTAACAGATAGGTTAGAAAGGAATAACCTTCTTCTCTAAATTTATGAAGATTATTAAAAGAATTCAAAAAAACATCTTGCATTAAATCTTGCGCCACTTCCGTGTCGTGATTGAGACGATACCAAAAATAATTGAAAACTTTTTCCGAATATTTTTGGTAAAGCGAGGCGAAGGCCTGGCGGTCGGCCTTAGCTTTTTCGACTAGATTTTTATCATTGTCGAAATCCATAGGCCTATTAAGATTAAACTTAATTTAAGCCTACTCCCCCAAACAAATAATGCAAGATTTTAAACAGGGTATAAAAAGTGCATAATTATTTGGTAGCTAAACTATCGACTGATATAATTCACCCTAATAAGTAAGATGATAAATTTTAGTAAATTTATCATCTGGATTTGAGAAAAAACACAAACACCTTTTAACTAAAAAATATAGTTGTATAATCTAAATAGTTTTATTAACAACAACTCAAATCCTACTTCATAGGGTAAAATGATCAATTCTTCTAAAAACAAGATTTTACTGTCTTGGCAGGCGCCGGAATATCACCAACGAGAACGTCACCCCGATTGGGAGTGGCTGGTCAGCATCATCGCTCTGGTAGCGATCATTTTAGCCATGATTTTTAAAAATTTTCTTTTTGCTTTAATTATTTTTCTCGGCTCTTCTTCTTTGATTTTACTGGAAAGGCGCCATCCTAGCTGGCCCAAAATCGATCTGACTGACAAGGGTGTGCGCGTTGGTAGCGACTTCTATTCCTACGAAACCGTCCGTTCTTTTTGGGTGGAAGACAACAAAGATATCGATGTCTTGGTCTTGCATTCCGGCCGAGCGATTTTTCCCTATATTCATATTTACTTTAACGATGTCGATCCACAGGAAGTGCAGAGGATCTTGGCCAAATACCTGCCAGAAATCAAACCCCACGACACGATCGTCGATAAAATTGGCGAATATTTTGGTTTTTAGAAAAAATATGTTAGGGTTTTGGCGATAAATGCTCCCACTCAATAATGCCCCTGTAGTTTAATGGATAGAACGGAAGATTGCGGATCTTCTGATCGAGGTTCGATTCCTCGTGGGGGCACCAACAACAAAAACAGCCCGATGCTGTTTTTTTGTCCCCCAAGTGAGCAAACTTCTTTGCTCACGGCGAGGAATCGAAAAGCGGAGCTATGTTTTTGTAGCAACAAAAACTAGTGAGCTGCGGACACGACCAGAATTTGCGACGGCAAATTCTGAGTTGCGGAAGATTCCTCGTGGGGGCACCAACAACAAAAACCGCCGATTAAGCGGTTTTTTGATGATTAAAATCCAAAAAATCCAATCAGATACAATCCCTCAAGCTACAA
>MHTH01000007.1:3835-24808 GCA_001823055.1 Candidatus Vogelbacteria bacterium RIFOXYB1_FULL_42_16 | reverse complement strand
CAATAATTTTTTTAGTTTTACCGACATCTTGGATAATTTCTTTTTGCCAAGCTTGGATTTTTTCGATGACTTCGCTGGCGGTGGTAAAAGCGGAGGCCAAGCGATCTTCGGCGATTTGTTTGGCTTCCGATTCAATCATATTGATTTTGCCGTCACAACCGCAAACCAACAGATCAAAATAAGCTTGGTTGCGGTCGGCGTAAAACGGATTGATAATGAAATCTTTTTCTTCGCCGGTTTTTAGACCCAAGCGAACTGAACTGACTGGTCCGTTCCAAGGGATATCAGAAGTGCCAAGAGCGAGAGAGGCGGCAATGACCGCACAGACATCGGGATCGTTGTCTTCGTCGATCGACAAAACTGTGGCGACCACTTGGATTTCGTTGCGGATATAGTCATCGAAAAGCGGACGAATCGTGCGGTCGATAATCCGACCGGACAAAACCGCTTCGTCACTGGGGCGACCTTCACGCTTCATAAAGCGACCACCACCGATTTTACCAGCGGCATAAAATTTTTCCTCGTATTCGACGGTGAGTGGAAAATAATCAATTTCTTCCCGCTTGTTTTTCGACATGACCGCCGTGGCCAAAACCACGGTTTGACCAAGACGAACCATGACCGAACCATTGGCTTGTTCGGCCAAATCAGAAAAGGTGGCGGTCAAAGTGCGACCACCAACTTCCAAAGAGTATTCTTTTGTTTGCATAACTTAATTCCCCTAAGCTGGCCAACAGATTCTAATCAAGAAAGTTTAAACTTTCTGGACTATTTATCTGCTGGTTAGCGATTATTAATGCCTAGAGATTACCATAAAAAATGTCATTTACAAAACTTTTTACTCGGCACAACATTTTAAGGGTACGGATTTTTCTTGCCCTATGGAATAAATTTGTTTAAAAACTGGCTTAATTTCAAAACCCAGACCCAAGCCCAACCATTTTGAAATTAAGCCAGTTTTTTTGACAAATTTCACCACGCTATTACATAAGTTGAACTTGGAAAAACTCGTCCGCCCGCTGGCGGATCGCGTCGTCACGCTCAAAACCCCCTTAAAATGTTGTGCCTCCTAATTCAAAGTTTTGTAAAATCTAAAAAATGGACAAAAAGAAATCCCCCGCGAGGTGTTTGGCTCTTGCCAACACCTCGCGGGGGAATGTCCCCTTTCCTACCGCTCGACCTCAACGGAGTTAACTTCTTCCATCGAGCGATAGACCCGTCCGTCGTCTGAGCCGAAGTCTTCCTTCGCCAACCGGCTCAAGAGCCGGTCCAAATATTCGTCTCGAGATTGGTGGTTGCGCTTGGTCTTGATTCTCACTGCTACCCAGATTAGTAGCGTGGAAACCGTGACGGTGCCGACGACCCAGATCCAAAAGAGGTTCATCGTTGATCTCCTTTCAATATGATGGAAAGGCGTTCGCGCCGGACTGTTGCCCGACGAAAGCTATTTCGCCAGAGCTTAAGTTCTTTCGTAATCTCCTTCCACGGCAGTACGAAGATGGCGGCCACAGCGACTACAAGTGCTATGATTCCCCACGGCCCAGTATGGACCATGAGAAAAAAGAAAATGCGGTCCAAAATTTCCACAATTCCCATCGGTTTCTCCTTCCTTTGCCTCGCCGAAGCCTTGGCGTAGGTGGGGGGTTGTTTTTTCAATTCTGCCCTATATTATAGCATATCTAAATAAAAAAAGCAATAGCAGAAGGTGGATAAAGGCAAAAAAGACCTAATTAAGGCCGTTTTTATTGGAGTGCGATGTTTGAGTACCTCGTCGGCTTGCCGCGAGGATGGGACACAAAATCTGTTTTATGCAAAATCGCCACCCCTCTGGAGGTGTGGCGACTGAAAAAAGCGCTGAACTGTCTAGTTTCTGGTTACGAGCTCCTCCTCCTCGATCCAAGCTAGGATACTACGCTTGAATAGAGAAAAGCTCAAAATACTACCCTTGGCCAAGCTGACTCTGGCTTCAAACGGCAAATCACGAAAGATTGAAAGGGTGTCTGGCTGTCTTTGCTCGATAATTTCAGCGATCGACAGCGACCAGACTTCCTCAATCGCTTCTTCTTCCAGTTGTCGGCCTCGGTAATGCCAACGTCGACGCAGAGCCTTTTGACCTTCCAAGAGTAGTTGAAACTCCTCTTGGGCAATTAGGATCGAGCTGATCAGGGTCATGGCATTGTCCTCCTTTCGCTTTTGGGGTTCGTTTCCACTTTAATTATAGGAGTGACTTGTGTGAAAATCAATCAAAAAAATGTTAAACACTCGGTGTTTAACATTTTTTTTGTGAGACTTCAGATTTTAGTTGTTGATTGTATTGGTCAAATCTGGTTTCCTCCGACCGTTGTTTGGCATACCCATCAGATATTTTCGTGGGTTGTCGCAGAGATCGATGAAATCATCGACAACCTCTCGCAATTTACCGGACGTACTTCGGCCAAAAGCGATGACTTCCACTTGGACGCCCATATTTTCTTGGAGGTATTGGACGAGTGGAATAAAATCACCGTCACCAGAAACAATGACTACGGCATCCAGTTTGGGGGCGAGTTTGATAGCGTCGACCGCCAGACCAACATCCCAATCGGCTTTTTTCGAACCGCCAGCAAAAATTTGCAATTCTTTAGTGCGGGTTTCGATTCCCGCTTTGGTTAAAGCTTCGAGAAAAGGTTTTTCTTCTCCCGATTCTGTTGTGACCAAGTAAGCCAAGGCCCGGATCAAGTTGCGACCGGCCACAGCGTCTTTCATAATGGCGTTAAAATTAACGCGAGCGTGATACAAGTTTTTAGCGCTATGATAAAGGTTTTGGGTGTCAATAAAAACGCCCACGCGCTGACCTTTGTGTTTAAAAATAGACATGTTTCAAAATAAAAAATTAAAAATAAAATATAAAAAACAAGAAGATAACGACCAGAATAAAAATTTAGTATGAAATTTTTGATCTTTTATCTTCGATCTTTAATTTGTTCTATTATCAACCAGCTGAAAATAAAAAGCAAAAAAGCTGGAAAGAATTGCCACACCCTGTAGGGTGTGGCGATGGAAATTTATAAAAATTATTTCTCGGTACCCTCGGTCTTCTTTTGCTTGCCATCCAGATACTTCTGGTGGGAGCGACGCTTGGCGACGAGCTTGAGCAAGCCTCGGCGCGAGTGATTGTCTTTCTTGTGAACTTTTAAATGTTCGGTCAATTCGGCAATGCGCTCGGTCAAAAGAGTCACTTGCACTTCAGAAGAACCGGTGTCCTTCTCGTTGGTGCGAGTTTTCTTGATCAGAGTCGCTTTTTTACTGGTTGATAACATGTGGATGATATTAGCACAAAAGACTAAAAAATGCAACCTCAAAAGATTTGTTCTGCCTAAGAGTTTTAATGTCGCACAATTTTTTGCTAAACTATACAGATGGTCCCGTTAGAAACAGATCGCGATATACATTGTTATCAATTAGCTTTATTTAATTTTATGGTCAATTTTACATTATCAATATTTATCTATCGCCGCGATCGCGGTTTCTAACGGGATGGCCGATATTCAAAAACTAAAACGGGAATTTTTGGAATACTTGGAGATTGAAAAGGGGCGGTCGCTCAAGACGGTGGAGAATTATGATCGCTATCTCACACGTCTGATCAAACAAGCGGATTTAAAGCGCACCGAGGATCTCACCGATGAAGTGGTGCGGACTTTTCGTCTCTGGCTCAATCGCCAACCTGCCTCCGCCAGAGGCTACGGCAAGGCAAGGCCTGCTTCTCCCAATGGAAATAGACCGGGGGTGGACATTGGTCTTGGTTTAAAAAAGAATACCCAAAATTATTATCTGATCGCTCTGCGAGTTTTTTTGAAATATCTAGCCAAACGCGAAATTAAATCATTGGTACCGGATCGGATCGAATTGGCCAAGACACCGGCTCGCGACTTGGATTTGATTACCGAAGCCGAGCTCGCTCGCCTCCTATCAGCGCCGAGTGGCTCGGATATTAAAGATCTTCGCGATCGAGCGCTGATGGAACTGCTTTTCTCGACCGGTCTGCGTGTCTCGGAATTGTGCCGATTGGATCGCGACAGTATCAATCTGGCTCGTGAGGAGTTTAGTGTTCGCGGTAAGGGTGAAAAAGTTCGTTTAGTCTTTATTTCCGACGGAGCCAAGGCTATCTTGAAAAACTATTTGGCCAAACGTAAAGATCTGGATCCGGCGATGTTTGTCGGCCTATCTCCTATTTCGACCAAGCGCGGAGTCAAAAAAAATGATAATGAGGGTGGGCGCTTAACCCCGCGTAGCGTCGAAAGAATCGTCAAACATTATGCGATCAAAGCCGGTATTTCTAAAAGAGTCACACCGCATACTATTCGTCACTCTTTCGCTACCGATTTGTTACAAAACGGGGCTGATATTCGTTCGGTCCAAATGATGCTGGGTCATGCCAATGTCTCTACCACTCAGATTTATACCCATGTGACCGACAAGCACCTGCGAGAGATACATAAGAAATTTCATAATAAGAAGTAACAGTCCAGCCGCCCTTTTTGGTTGATAAGCTGTATACAAAGGTTTATTGCTATGCTAGTAATTTAGACGGAAAAAACCTTGAAAGGAGGTGGTTTTATGGCCGACAAGAAGTGGTATTTTGGTTCGAGGAGGGTGTTTGCCTTTCCGCGACTGGGTATCGTGGTGAAGGTGCCAAGGTTCTATTGGAAGAGAGGTTGGTCTCGGTTTGTTGATGGCTATAAGTTGGGGGGAGTGATTTTTTCACTCTCTTGGACTGAAGATCAGTTTGGTAGTTGTAGACAAGTTTTGACTAAGGGCCTAAGGGATAACTGGCAGGAGTTTGTTTTCTTCTGTCGACACCGTGGTCCCTTCCTTCAGCCGACACTTTTTTCGTTTCTTGGATTCCTCAATATCCAGCTTTATGGCAAGATTTTGAGTGAGGAAGAGTTCGAAAGGGCGAAGGTTTGGAGACAGTTTTTCTACCTTACCAATCAAGAGCACTTGAGTGATGGTCACCATTTTGAAAAAGCGGCGAACTTCTGCGCTATTGATGGTCATCTACGGATGGTGGATTATGGCAGTCCCCAAACCAGAGCCATACTGCTCAAATGGGGTGATGCTCTGTATGAACAGGTTTCGCTTGCCACCCCTAGTGAGACTGAAACCCAGAATTAATACTCGCCCGCAAGGGACGACAACCTGTGTCGTCTCGTGCGAGGCGGGTTTGTTGTTTATGAAAAGAATTATCCCTGCACACCAATCGAGGTCATTGTTTTTTGCGTCTGGAAAATGATTAATCAGATTTTAAGTAGTTTATTGCACTAAATGAGGTTAGTTTTTTTATTTTTTAAAAAACTAAGACGCGATGACCTGATTGGTGTGCAGGTTATCCACAGTTTTGTCTTTTATACCTCTTGTCTTTTAATATTGGACAGTTTATAATGCCACCAGAGTTGATTGGGTCCTTACACGAAGTGGTCAAACGGTGAACCTCTTAAGGTTTCCACCAAAATATAAAAGACAACATGACCACCAGATAGCGCTGAAGATCTGTTCGGTGAAAGTAACATCCCCCTAAGCGCGTTACTCTTGCCCAACTTTGATTATTATTGGTTTGACTCCCCCGTCGAACCCGGCGTTTTTTCAAGCGACCACTTTGCAATCCCCCCGATTGCAGTGTTGCTTGTTGTTCCCTAGGAGAGCCTCAGGATCCCCCTGCCTGAGGCTCTTTTCTTTCCAATTTTTCCTACCGTTAGGTGGTTGAAAAATTGAGAATCCGCCTAAGTTTTTTCTGTTAGGAAAAATTTTGGCGGATAAGTTTCTGAAAGCTAAAAGCTATCACCTAACAGCCATATTGCATTGGCCACGGGGCAGGCTTAATTAACTTTATGTTTTTTTTGTATCTTTTTAAGTTCTTCTGCTTCGACCGCTTCTTTCTTTTCTTTTCCTTTTTCCGCCAAAGCGACAATTTCGGCTAATGGTAGCTCGATCATCTCCCCAGCCCTCTTTTTTAGATATTCAATCGTATTTAGCTCTGGTTCCTCCAATACTTCTTCTAGCAAGGCGTTTAAAACATAGCCAATCTTTGGTCCAGGTTTCTCGTGTAACAATTCCATTAGATCATCGCCATCTATTTTTAACATTTTAACCGAGGTTGGCGCCCGCATGGCCTCTTCTACCATAGCTTCATATTTGCGTAGACGGTAGGGATCCTCCTTAGGCCGGCCCATGCCAATGCGGTCACAGGCTCGCAGTTTCATTAAGTCCCAAACTAGATCTGGTCCGACATTGGCAATGATGCGACGAACAGCCGATAATGAAATTTGCTCCGGATCACTGAAAAACATGTGGTTGCGGACCAGCTTAACCACAGTTTCAATAATTTGATTGGGGTATTTTAAGTCAGTCAAGATTTTTTCTACCATTCGCTCCCCGACTACTTCATGGCCGTAAAAAGTGTGATCCTTAATTTCCTCGCTGAAACGGCGAGATTTTGGTTTGCCAATATCGTGTAGGAGGGCGGATAGTCTCACGTGAAACGGAAAATCCCGATCAGCGCCATGTTGAAGGGCTCGTAGAGAATGTTCCCAGACGGTGTAAATATGGCTTCGGTTTTGTTCAATACCAATAGTTTGGGCTAATTCGGGCAAGACAAAAGGCAAAATACCGATCTTTTCACATGAAACAATACCCTCGGCCGGGTTAGGTGACATGATAATCTTAGTAAATTCATCACGGATACGCTCTTTGGAGATTTTCTCTAATAGTCGGCTGTTATTTTTGGCGCTGGCCAGGGTGGCAGGCTCGATATTAAAACCAAGTTGAGCAGAAAAACGGACGGCACGCATGATTCGCAGGGCATCTTCATTGAAACGCTGATCAGGATCACCCACCGCCCTGACCACCTTGTCTTTTATGTCCTTTAAACCGCTATAAATGTCTTTTAACGAGTTTTCCAGTGGGTCATAGGCCAAAGCATTGATTGTAAAATCACGACGGCTTAAATCGTCTTCTAGATTGTCAGCGAAGATAATTTCATCTGGGTGACGAAAATCCGAGTATCCCCCTTCTTTTCGAAAAGGCGTGATCTCGATATTTTTTAAGCGTGGATCAGTTTCTTGTTCGTCAACAACAGTGACGGTGCCAAAATCATTTTCATAAAAAGTTTTGGCAAATGACTCAACGATTTGTTCCGGTTTGGCGTTGGTGGTCATGTCCCAATCGTTTGGCTCTCGATTCATCAAGAGGTCGCGGACGCAACCGCCGACCAAATACGCCGAAAAACCCTTGTTTTGCAAGGTTTTTGCGATGTTTATAATATTTTCAGGCACTTTTAGCTCGATTGTCATATTTATAATTTTAAACCTTTTTTTGATATTTTACTAATTTTAGTGTATTTTTATGAGGTGTCTTAATGCCCTCGTGGTGAAATGGATATCACAACAGTCTTCGGAACTGTTGTTGGGGGTTCGAGTCCCTCCGAGGGCACACTCGAGCAAGTAAACTGCTTTACTTGCGTGTGGGAATCGAAAGGCGCAGTGATGTCGCAGACACACGAGCCGGGGTCGAGAGTACTTAGGCTTTTGCGTGATAACAACAAAAGACTTAGTAACTCGTGACCGAGTCCCTCCGAGGGCACACTCGAGACAGTAAATGTTTCTCGTGAATCATTGGGCACGTGGCGGAATTGGTATACGCGTACGTTTCAGAAGCGTATGGAGCGATCCATGGGAGTTCAAGTCTCCCCGTGCCCACAATCCACTATTGAAAAAACAATAAATTTTGTTAAAATAAAAAATATAAATAAAAAGCGGGTATGGTTTAGTGGTAGAACATGACATTGCCAATGTTAAGACGGGAGTTCGATTCTCCCTACCCGCACACAAAACAAAAGACACGTTTCCGTGTCTTTTGTTTTGTGTCCCCCCTTGTCTCTTTTGAATGGCTAGAAATAAGATGAAAATCGTCAAAATGGACAAAACTGGGGATAAAGTTGGGGGTAGTGTGTATAACGGACGCTTTTCTTTGAGGGCAAAAAATCGGCTTAATGGCAATAAAATGGCTTAAAATAAAGACTTTTTAACTATTCTCCGCTTTTGTCTCTGAAATCTGGTCTTTTATATACTATATGTTTCACATGAAACATATTTAGTAGCTCTGAATCACAAAACTCTTTCTCACCAGCAAACTTTTTAGGGTACGGGTTTTTCTCGCCCTAAGGAATAAATTTGTTTAAAAACTTACTTAATTTAAAAACCCAGACCCAAACCCACCCATTTTGAAATTAAGTAAGTTTTTTTGACAAATTTTACTTCAATAACCTCACTCGTCCCGCCGTAGCTGGAGCGGAGGAGGACGACCCCCAAAAAAGTTTCTGCCTCAACGAGTTTTGTTAGTTTACATATGACGGTCATATGTAAACTGGGTATGTTGCACATGTAACAATTTGCTATAATTAACCCTGTTAAGTAAAGAAAAATTTAGAAAAGGTTGACTGTAACGAGAATTTTATAAAAGTATTGTCGAAAAATTATCAAGTAAGTACTTAACTGGGTAAATGGATAATCGGACGGAAAAAAGACGAGTGGGGGATATGGGCGAGTCTTTGGCTGCCGATTGGTTAAAAAGGCAAGGTTTCAAGATCCTCGATCGAAATTATCTAACCAAGTTTGGTGAGATTGATATTGTGGGAAAAAAAGACGGAAAAATCGTCTTTTTTGAGGTGAAGACTGTTACACAAGAAACATCTGGTGGGGGATTTCCTTGGCAAAACGAAGATCATTATGAGCCGGAAGACAATATCCACCCGTGGAAACTAAAAAGATTGTCTCGGACGATAGAAATTTATCTATCGGACAAAAATATTGACGAAGATTCGGATTGGCAACTCGATTGCTTGTCGGTCTATTTAGATGGGGAGGGGAGGCTAATAAAGATTGAACAAGTGGAAGATGTGTTTTAGATTTTATGATAAAATAATAAAAAATGGAACAAGATCAAACGAAAAAACAATTAAGTAGCCAAAAAGAAAGATGGGGAGGTCGAGCTAGTGATTGGGATGAAGAAATAAAAAAAGCTGACCACTATGCTAATTTTGAGAATGGTTATCAGAGATTTTTAGATTTAGAGAAGGAGTTATTAAAAAAATTATCTGATTTGGAAGCCGGTATTGACCTTGGTTGTGGCACGGGTGTAACTTCAAAAGTTTTAGCCGAAAAAGTAAAAACTATTTATTTGCTGGACTTATCTAGTGAAATGCTAAAGGAGGCCAAGAAAAAAGTGCCAAAGAGTATAATCTTGGAATCATCGGTTTCGAGTATTCCTTTATCTGACAATTCTGTAGATGTGGCAATAAGCAGGGGGGTGGTTGTTTCTCATTTACCTAAAGAGCTTGTTGAGGACTTTTTTACTGAAATGGCTAGAATTGTTAGGGCTGGCGGTTTAATTTTGTTTGATTTTATAAATAGATTGGATACGGTTGACTTTAAAATGGAATCTAACAAAAATGTTTTTTCTAGAGAGCAAATAAAACTTGAATTAGAAAAGAGGGGTTTTGAAAATATGAACTTCGATGGTGAAGAAAATTATCGAGTAATAAGGGTTTGGGCTACTAAAAAATAATAAAAATATGAAAATTTATCTTGCCACAAGTAATGAAGGAAAAATCAGGGAGATTAAAACCGCCCTAGCAGATTCGGCAGTGGAGTTAACCCCTATTGATATTGATTTGGATGAAATTGAAGAAGAGATGAAATTAAAAGGCGTCACAAATATGGAAGAAATTTCCAAAGCTAAAGCTTTAAAAGCCTATCATAAAATAAGGGAGCGTGGATTAGAAAACAATCCTATAATAGTTGACGATGCTGGGATTTATATTGAAGGCACGGATGGTCCTGGTATAGATACAAAAAAATTTGTTAAAGATTGTGGCGGTGTAGAGGGTCTAAAAGGTGTTTTAATTGAAGGTCAGGGAGCTTATTTTCAAAGTGTCATTTCAATTATGAGAGATGGATTAATAAGGCCAGAAAGTTTTATTGGTCGGATCAATGGGCACCTATCGATCAAGGGAAATTTTAGTGAGATTGAGAAAGGGTTTCCTTTTAATCATTTTTTCATTCCAGAAGGTCGAAGTGAATTTATGGCTGAAATTCCTCTTGAGCAACGAATAAATTACAATCACCGAATGAAGGCAGCACACGAGCTTAGAGAATATGTTGAAAACTTAGCAGAAAAGGAAGAATTAATGGCTGGAGAGTCGTTTAAATAGGCAAGAAAAGTGGGCTTTAAAATACTGTTTGAATGTGCTAAATTAGTTCAGCAACGGGCTGTAGTATAGCGGTAGTATACATGCTTTGGGAGCATGAGGTCAGGGTTCGACTCCCTGCAGCCCGAACGATAGTGAAGGGGTGAAGCAAGTCAATTTTTTGACTTGCGTAGGGAGGAGAACGCCGGAGCGTTATGAGACCAGCAGGCTAAATTGTGAGGCGGTGCCTAACCCGAGCCGAGTGGCGACGAGGCGAGAGGTGAAGGAGACTCCCTGCAGCCCGAAAATTGGATTTTTGCCAGAAAAACCCTATACTGCTTGGTATCGGGATGTAGTACAACGGTTCACCCTATGTAGTAATTTGCTATACTGCATAGGGTAAATGCGCGATTCGCCCAAACACCTTTTTATCCGGGGTATAGTGTAACGGCTAACATACACGATTCGGGTTCGTGTGACTCTGGGTTCGAATCCCAGTACCCCGACTCGGAAAAAGGTGAGTGGGTGAAGGTTCCCGCTAGAGGCGGGCAGGCGTGTGATCCGAGTTCGATTCTCGGCATCCCGACAGAGGAAAAAGTTTTTGATTCAAAAAGTTTTGTAATTCAAAACACAAAAATAACCCACCTCAAATTTTCAGTTTATATGGAAAATGAAGATTTGCGTGTTCTCGCGCCAAAAGAGATAAGTAAAAAGATAGCCGATTGCCCCGGCTGGATTTATGCTGATAATAAAATCAGCAAACAATTTGAATTTGACAGTTTTTTGCAGGCGATTGAATTTATCAATCTATTGACTCCGTTTTTTGAGCGAGTGGATCATCATGCCGACATCCATATTTATTATAAGAAAATTGTTTTTGATCTCCAGCGATTTAGTGCCGGCGGTAAGGTAACCGAGCGCGATTTTACCGTTGCTCGGGAAATTGATAGACTCTACGAAAATAGGGATATGTAAAAAGTCGCGCTAAAGGTCTAAATTTTTAATCGGGCTGTAGTACAGTGGTAGTATGTACGCACTTGCCCTAGTAACTTTTTGACATAGACGGGCTGTAGTATACCGGTAGTACGTGCCCATGGGGTGGGTATAGACCGGGTTCGATTCCCGGCAGCCCGACAAAAAGTTAAAAGGGTGAAGGTGCGTATGACCCGAGTTCGATTCTCGGCATCCCGAACGATAAGCCTAAAAAAATTCAATTACCCTCTCGTAGTTTAACTTGCCCACCGATCTTTGTGTCTCATGCCCCTGTAGTTTAATGGATAAAACGTGGGATTCCGAATCCCATGATCGAAGTTCGATTCTTCGTGGGGGCACAAAGATGGGCGGGTGAAGATAGAACACGGGCCTCCGAAGCTCGCGATGCAGGTTCGATTCCCGCCGAGGGGACAAAAATCATTTATATTTTTTACCCACAAAAATTTGCAGACAAAAAAATTTCATCAGGTATAATAAATATATAAATAATCCTCGATAAAAGGGTTCTGATGAAGTATCCAAAATTTACAATCGCTTCCGTCTTTCTGCTATTGATTTTGATGGCCGGCATTTTGGCTTTTATTAAAAATGGTTCTATTGGCCAATTGGGGAAATTAAGAGGTCTGGCGCTTCTCATTGGTAATTCTTCAACGGTGGTGGGGACACCTTTTATTTTATGGGATGGAGAAACGGCTTCACCAGTGACTAACGGTGCAATTATCAGTTCTGATTGTTACCAGGGTGGGGCTTGTATGGAAAGCTCAATTTCTTCTGCCTGGAAATTGACAGTTAATATCAATCTAGATAATCCACCTCTGGGAACGATCGATGCTAGTGATCTACCGGCTTTTAAAAAGGGGATTGTTAATTATGACGCTGTTCGTTTTTACGCCAAAACAGACAAAACGGAAAAAGATTTTAGTTTTGCAATTGTGGGTAAGGGTGGCGCGACGACCAACGCCATTGACATCAATTCTTATATTGAAGGCGGTCAGCTTGATACCACTTGGCGCCTAGTTACGATTCCAATGTCGCTTTTTGGCAATGAGACCGTTCTTAGCGATATTTACAGTTTTAATTTTATTACTCAATCAGTTGACTATAAAATTTATGTCGATCAAATTGAAGCTGTCAATTTAAGCGATCCGGTCAGTCCGTCAGTGGCACCGATCGCACCGATCGCCTTAAGTGGCAATATCGATACTACCACTAGTAGCAATTTTACAGTGACCAACACCGGTGATGCTGACTTGATTATCAATAATTTTTCTTTGTCCGGGACTAATGCCAGCGATTTTAGTGTGACTGGGGATAATATCACGATCAAGCCGGGACAGAGCCAGTCAATTCCAATTAATTTTATGCCGACGACTGTTGGTAGTAAATCGGCGACTCTGACGATCAATCATAATAAGACCCTAGCTGGTTATAGTAGCACCCTGGTTGATTTGTCTGGACAGGCGTTGGAATCTGGCTTGAATCTTTCCGCCAATCAATTAAATTTTGGTTCGGTACCGGTTGGTCAAAAATCGACTAAAACTCTTACCGTCAGCAATACTAGTGAAAAGAGTTTTGATATTGAAAAAGTGAGCAATTCTAATCTGGCTTTTAGCACTGATGCGATAGCAGTGACTGTTGTCGGCCATGGTTCACAAAATATCGAAGTAACTTTTACTCCGACCGAAATAGTTAATTATGACAATCTATTGACGATCAAAACCACTGATCCGCTTCACTCAACCCTCGAGGCTACGGTCGTAGGTAGTGGTGTGACTTCTGGAGAATTGGGAAATTTATTTTTACGGTCTAGTTCAGTGTCGTCATCTAAAGTCTCAATCGCTTGGGATCCATATGCTGGTGCGGAGATGATTAAGATTTATGTTGGTTCAGAGCCGCCAACCGCTACTGGCGACGATTTGCCGATAAAAAAATTGGTTGCTACTTTGTCGGGCTCGGCGACCAGTTATCAATTGACGGGTCTGGCGGCGGCCACCAATGTTTTTATTCGCGCCGAGGCTTTGGCCGGAGGCACTGTTTTAGCTTCGGGAAATGTTGCCGTTAAGACGATAGGTGGTCCGAAAGCCAATCTGGATTTCGGAGTGCCGTTACGAGAGGCTCATTTGGTGGCGCCGGATATTATCGAATTGGTTCTGGTTAATAAGGTCACTTCTTATGATGATTCTAGCGATCCTTACAATTACACTCGTATTTCTAGTTATAATGGTCAAAAATGGCAAGCTGGTTCTTGGGTCGTTAAGCGTAGTGATGGAACAGGCATTGATGTTGATAAGATTTATCGTCACTCGATTTCGGCCGGACAGCCTTATTATGGTGTTGGTTGGAAGCCAGATAGTGATCCTAATGTTAATGGCAATTTTGTCGATGTCGACCATCATATCTATTTGAAATTGAATAAACCAGTTGGTAGCCATGAGATTTTAACGATTACCGGCCCACTAGGTTTTTCAACCCTCTTGCCTTTTAGTGATAAATACTTAGAAACGCCGACTCTTCAAGTCAATCAAGTCGGTTATTCTCCCCAAGCCACTCGACGCTATGCTTATGTTTCCAATTGGTTGGGAGACGGTGGTGATATTTTTTCGCTCTCTGATTTTCCTAGTCAAGCCAGTGTTTTAATTGACAATAGTGATCTGCTGACACCTCGTCTGTCGGTTGCCGGTAATAATAATTTGTCTATTGACTTGCGGTCAGCCAACGATGTTGATTCTGGTGGCAAGGTGATGGAGATAGATTTGAAAGACCTACCGGCTTCCGAAGGAACAGTTTATCGGATTCAAGTGCCTGGTGTTGGTGTGTCATGGCCAACTCAAGTTAGCAACTCGGCCGTTTTTAAGGCTTTTTATACCAATTTACGCGCGATGTATTTCAATCGTTGGGGCCGTGATTTGAAATCACAATGGGCGGGAATTTGGGCCACTCATTCGCCAGATCATACCACCGTCTATACTTCCGATTACCCATCTAGCGATCGAAAAGACAAACATCTTTATGGTGGCGATAATCCAGCTTTCCCGACTTATGATCCAAGTTCTCCCCAAGCTGATTTGCTGGTCAATGTTCGTCCTTTGACTGGTGGACATCATGATGCTGGTGATTTTGATCAAGAGGTTGATCATTTTAAACATGCTCTAGCTTTGATGGATGTCTATGAATCTCGTCCGGGTATTTTTGCCGATAGCCAATTAAATATCCCGGAAAGTGGCAATGGTATCCCAGATATTTTGGATGAGGCCCTCTATAACCTAAAAGGTTGGGAACAGTTGCAAGACTGGGGCGATGAATCACAGGGTGTCACTAATTATGAGCCTCTGGCTATCCAAAAAAATGACGGTGGAATTCGAGGTGGAGCGGAATCATATACTAACCCACAAGGATATTTCTTTGCCGAACAAGATCAGGATCCATATTGGACTTTTGCCAAAGATGCGAAATGGTCGCTGGTTTTTGCTGGTAATTTTGCCAAAGCCGCTAGATTAGTGGCACCTTTCAGTGCCTCTAAAAGTAAAGAATTAAAATCAAGAGCCATCGCTGCTTATGATTATGCTATGAATAATTATGTGCCTGACGTAAAAGATAAAAATATCGATTATCTTGGTGGGATGATGTTTTACGCTTCCGGCGAACTCTATTCTTTAACTGGTGATAAAAAATATCAAGATGAATTTGATCAAACATGGAAAATTACCAATAATGGCAATTCCGGCCCGATCATTTATCCTTATGTGGTGGGTGGTTGGGCTAATGATAGTGCTACTTACCCAAATATGACCTCCTTGTTTTTTGGATTTTTGGGGAGTCAGGGTGTCAATCAGGCTTCTACTAGTCAATTAGCAAAAAGTTTTACGGCTAAAGCTGATCAGGTAACAGCCGTGGTAGACAATGATTCAGCTTATCGTCATGCCAGACCAGCAGGGACGGCTGGCACTTGGGGTTATGATTCAGCTGGCAGTATTCAACTGTTGAGCACTTTTGATCGCTTAAAAATGGATCAATTAGGCTTGGCCAGTTTATCGAGCACCGATCGGCAAAGATATGTCAATGCCATTAGTTTGGCGACCGATTATCTTTTGGGCGCCAATCCGTTGGGAATGAGTTGGCTGACCGGCCTAGGTTCGCGCCGAGTAGAAGAGCCGGTTCATACCGATTCTTTAGTTTTTATCAAGGAAGGCAAAGGGCCAGTGCCGGGGTTGCAAGTTTTTGGTCCAACTGGCAGTTTGCCGGGTGATAGCTATTATAATCCATCCGAGTATGTGAGTTACCCACAATTTAAAAGTCAGCCGGCAACACGAATGTGGGCCGAATCGAGAAGATGGCCGGCTCTCAATGAAGTGGCGTCTGATTTAACCGCTCTGGATTCTTTGCTTTTTGCCACCCTGTTGCCTTCAGATAAAATTTTAATTCCACCAGCCAAAATGCAACCTAATGGCGCTGATTTTACTGATAATTTAGCGCCCCGTTATGATATTACAGGTAATTCCGACAGTCCTTCTTTTTGTATTCCGGTTTGGAGTTGTTCTGCCTGGTCTGTTTGTGCCGACAGTATTCAAACCAGAGCTTGTAATGATGGCAATAGTTGTAACTCCGATATTGGTCGTCCCAACCTCTCGCAATCTTGTGGCTCAAATGTGGTCGGTGGCGGTGGTGGTGGCGGAAGTGGCGGTGGTGGAGGATCTAGTTCTTCCGGTGGCGGTGGAACGACTGGTGGCAGTGGCGGTGGTGGCGGTTCTGGTCCGATCATCACCAGTATTACCACGATGACCGATTTCACCCTTGAATCTGCTATTCTTCTTATTAAATCTTTAACCGATAGCATTAATTCTTTAAGCAATAAAGCAAAAACGGTTATAACTCGGACTTCTACTTCAGTGCCCAAATCAACCACTATTATGGGTACTTATCCAATTGTTAATTCGGTGTCTCAAACTACCACTAATTATCTTAAGCCTATTCCCACTACCGCCCTACTTTATCCCAATCTGCAAAGCGAACTAGTGAGTCAATTACAAATTCTTTTGGCTAAAGATCCAGCGATTTATCCCGAAGCTAAAATCACCGGCTTTTATGGGCCATCAACCAAAGCGGCTGTCGCTCGTTTTCAGCAAAAATATGGCATTCCAACTACGGTAAAAAACATCGGTCTGGCTGGTCCATTGACTTTAGCTAAAATAAATAGCCTTTATGCAACTAAAAAAGCTGTTGCTTACAGTATTTTTTCACCAATTCCTGTTAATACCTATCTTTATCCCGGGCAACGAAGTGAGCCAATCAAACAACTACAAGTGATGTTGTCACAAGACCCGACGATTTATACCGGCCAGGCTGATGGTTTTTATAGCACTAGCACCAAAGAGGCCGTGGCTCGTTTTCAGAAAAAATATAAAATTCCGACTAATGCTAAAAATACTGGCTTGGCTGGACCTCTGACTTTGACTAAATTGAATAGTTTATACGCTAAATAGCTGGCGAGCTTATCCATCCTTTGCTCTTTTAGTTCAGATATGCTATAATTAAAAACAGTTGTAAGTTTCTCTAGTAGGTTTAGTTTCTTATGCTTGGTCGCAAGATCAACCGCAAGGTGTAGGGCGTAGGAAGTTTCCAAGCGAGAAGGTCGCCTTACACGAGATTAGATTACAAAAAACATGGCTAAAAAGCTTTACGTTGGTGGATTGCCTTATCGGACTACCGATAGCGATCTTCGCCAAGCGTTTGAGCAAGCCGGTGCAGTTGAGTCCGCGACTATTATTATGGATCGCGCGACCAATCGTTCCAAGGGATTCGGCTTTGTCGAAATGACAAATGACGATGATGCCCAGAAGGCGATTGAACTGTGGAATGGCAAGGACTTCGATGGCCGCCGTCTCACCGTTAACGAGGCCCGTCCGCTCGAAGAAAGACCACGACGCGATAATGACAATTTCCGTGGTGGCAATCGCAACAACAATTGGTAATTTATCGATTTTGTTAGCAAACTGAAAAACCCGCCCAATCTGCCAACTGGCAAAGGGCGGGTTTTTCAGTGGAGATGAAACCGTTCCGCTCTCTTTCGAGAGGGCGGAACGGTTTTCCGTTTCTTAAACGGCGACCAGAGTTTCCTCCTTCAGTTTTTCCACAGTACGATGGTAAGCCGCAATTTTGTCTTCTAGGTCTAGGCTCATCCACCACTCATGAAAATCTTTCGCACCCCCTGTGATGACGAAATGAAGGCAGGCTTCTTGTCGGTTGGGACTGTGTCCAACTCTTTCTCCGGTAAACCAGAGGTTGTCCGATCCAAGCATTAGCGCGCTCTGGACCGTATTTTTCATTTCCAGATCGCGTTGATTCATGATCGTTTCCTCCTTGGTTTGATTGAAGACCTATCTGTTTTTGATTTTAACTTAAATTTATCCTCGACGACAACTTTTTATGTGTATATCTTTACCCTGTGGAATAATTTGCGAAGCAAATTAGCTTTGCTATTCCACTGAGGTTGGTAGTTGTTTGTCCTATTGAATAAAAATTGTTTACAATTTTAATTTTAAATTACTACGACATTTTTGTGTTAGTGTTTTTTAAAATTTATGTGATAAAATAAAATTGTTGAAGTAAATTATTAATTTAAAATTTATTCAATAGGGTAAATGACTTACGGACTTTTAATTATTGCGATCAGTTGGTTGGTTTTGGTGGCGCGTTATTACCGCGGACATCACGGTTTTTACCCGTGGTTTTTGCGTTTGTATGTCATCGGTGCACTGATTATTTTTCTTGATAATTTTCATGGCGCCAGCTTACGCTCGGCTTTGACTTTGGTGGGCTTTTTAGCCCCGCTTTATATTCTCTGGAAAACCGGGCGCTAATTTTTCCAATTTGCTTTTTTCTAGAAAATCCTTTAAATTAAAGGTGGGTTTTGGTCTTTAATATAAAGAAAGGAGGTGTAAAAACCATCAAACTGTTCGGACTGTTCACTGTGTTCACAGCTTTCAACTCACAACCAAAAAGGAGATATCGCATGTTGAAGAGAAAAACCACGGTTTATCATCTTTCTTCGGAACAAGGTAGAGAAGCTGGAATGGTTGATGTTTACTGGCTGTCTCGCCATCAGCCGACTGATGAGATGTTGCTAGCCATGTACTTGTTGCATGGTCAACGTCAAAATCGATTGGTAAATATTTGGCATGAAATGCCACAGTTTAGTGACGAGCAAGATTTTGCCACCGCGATTTCTAGCCATGATGGATTTTGTTATGTGGTCGCACCACAAAACATGATTCGTCTGGCAGCTCAAGCGGGTTTGAGATTTGGAATCATCGATGTTTTTTTTGAACGAGACGAGCCAAAATTGTCTAAGGTTGTTCATTTCAATGACAATCATCAAGACTATGGCAATTCTCGAGAGTTTGATGAAATGAATATTAGCGATCATCGTCGCATTGTCATGATTCGCGGTCGATTGCAACGTTACCATGATCGAAAAGAGGCGCTGGGTGTGAGTGTCTAACCTATCCTCGAATATTACCCTTCATATTTCTTTTGAATTTTTTTGACAACCACAGCGGTTCGACTAGGCGTCGAACCGCTGTTTCTTTTTTACTGATAGAATTTTTTAATCAGTGGGTTGAGGCGAGTGATGATTTCGTAGTGTGAGGTGTTGGTTTTTTTGGCTAGTTCTTCTGGGGTGATCTTGTCGCCTAGCAAAATGACTTCGGTGCCGACTTTAGCTTGGGGAATGTCAGTAATATCGACGATGATCATATCCATACACACTCGGCCAATGACCTTGGCGCGTCGACCGGCAATCAAGACTTCGCCGGTCGAGGATAGAAGGCGCGGGTAACCGTGCCAGTAGCCAATCGGTAAAATGGCTAGGGCGGAATCGCGTTTTAATTTTTCGGTGAAAGAATAGCTGACGGCTTCACCTTTGGGGACGGTCTTAATTTCACTAATAATAGTTTTCCAAGTGAGGGCTGGTTTCAAGTTGATTTTTTTGTCAGCTAATTCTTGGTCGGGTAGGTAACCATATAAACCAATGCCGACGCGAATCATATTGGTCGGTAGATCTGAGTAGGCGATCGTGCCACCGGTAGCACCGAGATGATGGAGGGAGATATTGAAGCCAGCCTCGAATAATAGATTTTTTGCCACTCGAAAAAGATCAATTTGTTTTTGAGTTTGTGTTCGGAGTTTTTTCTCGGCTGGTCCGGCGAGATGACTATAGACCCCCTCGATTTTAATATTGGTCGGTAGTTTTTTTAATTCTCTAATCAGGACAGAAAATTCTCGCAGTTGAAAACCTTGGCGGTGCATGCCAGTGTCGATTTTCAAGTGAATGACAAATTTTTGTTTGGGATATTTCAGCGCTTCTTTTTTGAGGACAGTAATTTGTTCCAAGGAAGAAATGGAGATAGCGATTTTTTTCTGGCTGGCTAAAACCAAGCACTCGGGCAGAGTGTAGCCGAGGATTAAAATCGGCGTGGAAATTTTAGCTCGACGTAAAGCCAAGCCTTCGGTGATGGAATCAACGCCGAGATAATTAGCGCCGGCCTTGGCAAAAAGTTGTGAGGCTTCGATCAGATTGTGACCGTAAGCGTTGGATTTAACTACCGCTAATAATTTCCGCTGGCCGGCTAAGCGCCGAAAAATTTTATAATTGTGGAGTAGAGCTTGGGCGTTGATTTCGATCCAAGTGCGAAGGCCAAGTGGTTTCATGTTCTAAAAGTTACCGCAAAAAGAGAGTTGTGGCAAATTGCCGTTATGACCTATTTTTGTTAGGATTTGTAATGTTGAATCTGCTGGCTTTGCTCCGCCGAAGCTTCAACGAAGGCGGGATTAGTTTATCGGTAAAATAACAGTTTTCCAAACTGTGGTGGAGGGTTCGACTCCCTCATCCCGCACCAGATAGATTGAAAGACCTATTGAAAAGTTTTGTATTTAGGTCTAATCTGTGTTCAACAATTTGAAAGGAGATAAGATGACGATAATCGCTAGCTTTCTCTTGAACTTTTTTGTTACCTTGGGCTCGATCATTGCATCATTGTTGATGCTTTGATCATAAAAACCCCGCCCTCGCTTTCGCGAGGGCGGGGTTAATTTTTTCTTAAACCAGTTTCTGTGTAATCTAAAACTACACGAGAAAAGAGATGATCAAGAGGGCGACAATGTTCAAGATTTTGATCATTGGGTTAATGGCTGGGCCAGCGGTGTCTTTGTAGGGATCGCCGACCGTGTCACCAGTAACAGCGGCTTTGTGAGCTTCACTACCCTTACCACCATGGTTGCCGAGTTCAATGTATTTTTTGGCATTGTCCCAAGCGCCACCACCAGAAGTCATCGAGATAGCGACAAACAAACCGGTCACAATACTACCGACCAGCAGACCGCCAAGGGCGATTGGGCCCAAGATAAAGCCGACTAAAACTGGCGCTAGGACTGGGATTAAAGCCGGAGCAATCATTTGTTTCAAAGCGGCCGAAGTGACAATATCGACACAGCGAGCATAATCCGGCTTGGCCGTTCCGGCCATAATACCAGGGATTTCGCGGAACTGACGACGAACTTCGTTGACCACTTCACCGGCGGCTTTACCAACGGCTTCCATCGAAAGGGCGGCAAAGTAGTAGGGAAGCAAACCACCAATAAATAAACCGACAATCACTTTCGGATCACCCAACGAGAAAATCAAGTTACCAGCCTCTTGAGTATAGGAAGCAAAGAGAACGAGAGCGGCCAGACCAGCGGAACCGATGGCGTAACCTTTA
>MHTH01000007.1:3197-3762 GCA_001823055.1 Candidatus Vogelbacteria bacterium RIFOXYB1_FULL_42_16 | reverse complement strand
CCATTTCCGCAATGCCACCGGCGTTGTCGGTGATGGGCCCATAAGCATCAATCGCGACCACAATTCCAGCCATCGAGAGCATGCTCATGGCGGCGATAGCAATGCCGTAAAGTCCAGCAAAATGATAAGCCACGAGAATACCTACCACAATAGTGAGGAGAGGCATGGCCGTTGATTTCATTGACATGGCTAAACCTTGAATGATATTGGTGCCGTGGCCAGAAACCGAAGCATCAGCAATGGAACGAACCGGTTTGAATTCGGTCGAGGTGTAGTACTCGGTAATCATGACTAGAAAAGCGGTGACGCCCAAACCAACTAAAGCGGCGCCAAACAATTGAGCGACAGAATAAAGACCATTGTCTCCCATCAAAATTTTAGTAATGGGATAAAAAGCGATAGCGGAAATAATACCAGCAGCGGATAAACCTTTATAGAGAGCGCCCATAATATTTGGTCCGCCAGCTGGCGGATTGCCCATACGGACAAACCAAGTGCCAATAATCGAAGAGATGATCGCGGCTCCACCAAGGACGAGGGGATAGATAATAGCATTGCTATTCAT
>MHTH01000007.1:0-3185 GCA_001823055.1 Candidatus Vogelbacteria bacterium RIFOXYB1_FULL_42_16 | reverse complement strand
GGCGCCAATAATCATCACGGCGATCGTGGTGACAGCATAAGTTTCAAACAAGTCGGCGGCCATACCGGCACAGTCTCCAACGTTGTCGCCGACGTTGTCAGCAATCACACCCGGATTACGAGGGTCGTCTTCAGGAATGCCGGCTTCCACTTTACCGACGAGGTCGGTACCGACATCGGCGGCTTTGGTAAAAATACCACCACCTAAACGAGCAAAAATTGAAATCAAACTAGCACCAAAACCGAGACCGATCAGAGAAGTGACATCTTTGGTGATAGCATAAAAGCCCGTCACCCCGAGCAGAGCCAAACCGACGACCATCAAGCCAGTGACTGAACCACCTCGGAAGGCCATTGTTAGAGCTTCGTTGATACCTTTACGGGCGGCTTCAGTGGTGCGGACATTGGTGCGGACCGACACGTTCATGCCAATATAGCCGGTTAATCCCGATAGCACGGCTCCGACAAGGAAACCAATCGCGATTGTTAGGCCGAGAGCTAACCAGAGGATAACAAACAAAATGACCGCAATGACACCAATCGTCTTGTATTGACGATTGAGATAAGCGCCAGCCCCCTGTTGGATGGCTTTGGAAATCTCTTGCATGCGTTCGTTGCCGGCCGGTTTTTTCATAATCAAACCAGCGAGGAAGAGCCCGTAGACAATCGCCAAAACCGAGGCGAAGAGGGCAAAGACAATAAATGGATCCATATAAATAATTAATTTTTTTGAAAAGCCAAACTCTTCATCACCCAGTCCTTTTTAGGGTACGGATTTTCTGAAGCTTAGAAAATCCTGAAGCGTTCGGCTCGACAGCCTCACGACCCCCTAAAAAGGACTGGCCTCAACGAGTTTTGCTTTTCAAGATAACGACTAATAAATTGACCTAATTTTTAAACAAAAAGAACGCTGAAAGCGTTATTTTATACTATCATAATCTATATTTTTGGCTACTTGCCCGCCTAAGTTTTTTGTAAAAAATTTTGGCGGGTGTTTTTCCAACCAAAACCCCGCCCTCTGCAAGAGGGCGGGGTTTTGGTGCAGTGACAAACTTTTACCTACTATTCTACCTAACAGCTTCCTTTAGAGCTTTGGCGGGGCGAAACTTTGGCACTTTCATGGCTGGAACACTGACAGCCTCACCGGTGCGCGGATTGCGAGCGGTGCGGGCAGCCCGAGTCTTGGCGGAAAAAATACCGAGACCTGCGATCGAAACCTCATCGCCCTTTTTCAAGGTATTGGTGATTGTTCCAATCACGATGTCGACAGCCTTTTCAGCACCAGCTTTGGTGCCACCAATCTCTTCGTGGATGGCATCGATGATGGATTGCTTGTTCATGATGCTTGTTTTTTTAAACTGCTAATTTGAACGACCTCCCTAAGCTGAAATTAGTATAGTCTTAAGCCATATTTTAAGCAAGACAGCTCGTCAGTGTTTGACGAGCTGTCTTGCTTGTGGTGCTAATTAATTATTATCTCGCGTATTCGATCACCCTGGTCTCGCGGATGATGGTAATCTTGATTTCACCGGGGTATTTTAGTTCTTGCTCGATGCGAGTGGCAATTTCTCGGCCTAGACTGCGTGCTTCGAGGTCATTAACATTTTCTGGTCGGACAAAGACGCGGATTTCACGACCGGCAGCGATAGCATAAGTCTTGTCGATGCCAGAGAAAGAATTGGCAATGTCTTCCAAGTCCTTCAACCGTTTCAAGTAATTTTCCACACTGTCGCGACGAGCGCCCGGACGGGAACCGGAAATGGCGTCGGCTACTTTGACAATCACCGCTTCCAAAGTTTCATAAGGGTATTCATCGTGATGCGATTGCATGGCTTTGACGATGGCTTCACTGGCGTTGAATTTTTCCAAAATTCTTTTGCCGATTTCCACGTGAGTGCCGGGAATTTCATGATCAACGGCTTTACCGATGTCATGCAAGAGAGCGCCAGCGCGAGAAATTTGGACGTCGGCGTCAAGCTCCTCGGCCAACATGCCCGCCAAGTGGGACATTTCAATCGAGTGTTGCAAAACATTTTGGCCATAACTGGTGCGGAAATGGAGACGGCCCAAAATAATCAAAATGCGCGGATCAAGATTGAAAACACCGGCTTCATAAGCGGCTTGTTCGCCTTTTTCTTTGATAATCTTGGAAATTTCTTCTTTGGCTTTGTCGGTCAATTCTTCGATTTTGGCCGGCTGAATCCGACCATCGGCGATTAGGTTTTCGAGAGCGACGCGAGCGATTTGGCGACGGACGGGATCAAAAGACGAGAGAACAATCGAGCCGGGGGTGTCATCAATAATCACTTCCACCCCTGTCGCTTTTTCGAAAGCGCGGATATTGCGACCTTCCTTACCGATAATTTTTCCTTTGATGTCATCAGAGGGGATATCGACAGTGGTAGACATCACTTCAGGCACCGTGCTGGTCGATAGACGTTGGATGACAGTTGATAAAATGTCCTTGGCTTTTTGTTCCAGTTTTTCGGTGCCAGTTTGTTCCAGTTTGTGCACTCGGACCAAAATATCTTCCTCGTAATCTTTCTCGATGGTTTTGATCAGCTCTTCTTTGGCTTCATCGCTGGACAAGCTGGACACTCGTTCCAATTCGCGCAACTTTTCGGCCGAAGCCTGATCCAATTTTTCTTTGACGGTTTTTAATTCCTCGACTTTTTTCTTGATCGATTCAGTTTCCCGATCAATATCGGTTTGGCGTTTGTCCAAAAGCTCGTCTTTTTGCAATAGGCGATCTTCTAGTTTCTTTAATTGAGCGTTTTTTTCTCGCTCTTTAGTGTTGACTTCGGCCAGAATACGACTGGCTTCCTGCTCGGCTTCATTGGTAATTTTTTGGGCTTGATCTTTGGCTTCAAGCAAGGTTTGCTTGACCATCAATTCCATTGATCCTTTTTGGCTAAGCAAAAGGAGCCAACGGAAAACATATCCAATTACCGCTCCGCCCAAACCGGAACCGATAATCAGAATTAAAGCTTTAGTTAAACTCATAAGCGTTTTCTCTCGCTTAAGTCTTTAGAAACTATGCTCCGGACAAAAAAACAAGATTGGTTTCGCCAATAGTTTTAGGAGAAAATTCATTGTTAGCTGGTTGGAAAGCATAGATAAAAAGTTTTAAGCGATTTCAGACTAAAAATTGTTAAAAATTTGACATTTTTATTATATCAAAACGTT
>MHTH01000006.1:42288-52889 GCA_001823055.1 Candidatus Vogelbacteria bacterium RIFOXYB1_FULL_42_16 | reverse complement strand
TTTGATTTTGTCCGCCTCCGTCATCCGCCAGTTAGCGGAGGCGGATGGCGGATTGAATTTCTTGCCTGAGTTTTGAATCTTGACCCGCCAGCTGGCGGGTTTGCTTTTTGCTCTTGAATTTTCCCCCCAATCAGAATTTTTCGCTACGGGGTGAATTTTTTGCCTGCTTAAATTTTGAAAAAACTTAGGTAGGTCGCTCTTGGATTTGAAAATACCCACAAAAGCCTAGAAATCGGGGCTTTTGTTGTGAGATGTGCTATCATATTGAACACAAAATATGGCTCAAGATCGATTAAAAAATGAATATGATGTTATTGTGGTCGGGGGTGGCGCTTCTGGTCTGATGGTAGCTGGCCGAGCCGGTGAGCTTGGTTATCGGGTGTTGCTGTTGGAAAAAAATCGCACTCTTGGGCGTAAACTCAATATCACTGGTGGTGGTCGATGTAATATTACCAATGGCGTTTTTGATACCCGAGAATTTTTGCAGGTTTACGGTTCGGCCCAAGATTTTTTATTTTCACCTTTTGCCCAATTTGGGGTCAAAGATACTTTTAGTTTTTTTGAGCGATTGGGGCTACCTTTGGTGGTGGAGGCGCGCACGCGAGTTTTTCCTCATACGCAAAAAGCGGAGGATGTCACTAAAACCTTGGCTAAATATCTTAAAAATGGTGGGGTCGTGGTGCGGACCGAGGTTAAAGTTAAAAAAATTTTAAAAGAAGGCCAGAAAATTATTGGGGTAGAATTGGCCGACAAATCTGTCTGTCGTGGTCGAGCGCTGGTTTTAGCGACCGGTGGCGTGTCGCACCCTGAAACTGGCTCAACCGGTGATGGTTTCAAGTGGTTGGCGGAGCTGGGTCATACGGTGCGCACACCTTCGCCCGATGTGGTGCCGTTGGAAGTGAGTGATGAGTGGGTCAAGGAATTATCCGGCGTGTCGCTGTCGTTTATGAAAATTACTTTTTTTGCCGATGGACTAAAAACTTTCGCCAAGAAAGGTAAGATTTTATTTACGCATTTTGGTTTGTCGGGACCGTTAATTTTAAACAGTGCGCGGGAAGTAAAAAAGATGTTGGAACATAGCCAAGTCACGGCGACGATCGATGCTTTTCCGGATACTGATCTCGGCTCATTAGAAAAACAAATTATCAAAATTTTTGATGCCAATAAAAATAAAGTTTTGAAAACGGTTTTTAAGGATATTGCGCCTCATGGCACGGCCGAAGCGCTTTTACCTCTCCTGACGCTTGATCCGCAAAAAAAAGTTCACAGTCTTACCAAAGAAGAGCGCAAGAAAATCGTCCAGCTACTCAAAGCTTTACCGGTCACGATTACCGGCTTGATGGGTTTTGATCGAGCGGTGGTATCGGACGGAGGAGTCGCTCTGACGGAAATCGACACGCGCACGATGCAATCGAAACTTTATCCCAATCTTTTTATTCTTGGTGATTTACTCGATATCAATCGTCAATCTGGTGGCTATTCGCTCCAACTCTGTTGGACGACCGGTTTTGTGGCAGCCGAACATTTAAAAGACGTTTTAGGTTGACCCTGCACACCAATTAAGCCATTGTTTTTTGCGTCCAAAACAAACTAGTCTAACTAAAATAGTTTAGTGTAGCCAATATCAGTTTTATTAATTTTTTCTATAAAAAACAAAGACGTGATGGCTTAATTGGTGTGCAGGTTGACAAAAATTGGAAAGTATAATATACTTAAATCATAAGTTATATCTCTTGTCCTCGTGTTTATTTGTTTATTCTTCTGGGAACTTAAGAGATGCTAGTCAGCTTATCTCTTAAAACTAAAGACTAGAAGGAAAAATATGTTTAGAAAAAGTTACGGCCAGAGCGGTGGCTCCGGTTCAGGGCGTTTTGCTCGCGGTGGTTTTAATCGCCCCCGACGAGGCGGAAACACTAATGTTCGTTCGAGAAAAACTGGCTTTGGTCAGTCGATCGATGTGGCACGTTTTACAAAATCAGCTCAGCCGATTACTCCAACTGAAGCTTATTCGCCAACCTATCAGTTTGCGGATTTTCCCATTCATGAACAATTAAAGAAAAATATCAGCGCTAAAGGTTTTATTACTCCAACTCCAATTCAAGATCAGACGATTATGCCGGTATTGGAAAAAACTGATGTCGTTGGTATTGCCAATACCGGTACTGGCAAGACGGCGGCTTTTCTTATTCCGCTTTTAAACAAAGTCATGACTGGCTCGCAAGAAAAGGTCTTGATCGTCGTGCCAACGCGAGAATTAGCTCTGCAAATCAATGAGGAATTTTTAAATTTTCGTGGTAGCCTACACCTCTATTCGGCTTGCTGTTTCGGCGGTTCTTCGATTGGTCAACAAATTTCTAGTTTGCGACGGGGAGCTCATTTTGTCATCGGCACACCCGGTCGTTTGAAAGATTTGATCGAACGCCGAGCTTTACGGTTGGACACTTTTGGCACGATTGTTTTAGATGAAGCGGATCGGATGCTCGATATGGGTTTCGTTAAAGATATGCGTTTTATTATGGCAGGCATGGCGCCTAATCGTCAGACCTTATTGTTTTCGGCGACCCTAAATTCGGAAATTGGTGGATTGGTCAAAGAATTTTTGCGTGAGCCAGTGACGATTTCGGTTAAAAAAGGGGAGACGGCTTGTAACGTTGATCAGGATGTCGTCCGTTTGAAAAAAGGGGAAGATAAAATTGAAGTTTTACATCAAATGCTAAAAAAGCCGGAATTTAACAAGGTGCTAATTTTTGGTCGGACAAAATTTGGTGTAGAAAGATTGTCGGAAACGCTGATGGCGCGCGGTTTCAAAGCCGAAGCCATTCATGGTAATAAAAATCAAAGTAAACGCCAACGAGCTCTCAATCAATTTAAAGACAATCGCAGTCAGATTTTGGTGGCGACCGATGTGGCGGCCCGGGGTCTAGATATCCCCGATGTTAGCCATGTGATCAACTATGACCTGCCGGCGACTTATGATGACTATGTGCATCGGATTGGCCGAACCGGCCGAGGCGATAAAACCGGTAAAGCCCTGACCTTCATCAGTTAGAAGCGAGCTACTCTTAAAATATAACCGTGGTATAATATAACCGTGGTTAGATATTAATAGTTTTAATAAAAAAACCATGAGAATTTTAAGAGATTGGACATTCAAATGGTGGGAGATGGGTTTGATCAAAATCTGTCTTTTGTCATTAGGTATATTATTGGGCTTGTATTTTTTTAATTATCTTGCTGGCTTGGCTTGGTTGTGGTGGTTATTGTTTGTCGCCACGACTATTTATTTTCTGGTCCGTCTAGTGCGCGAAAAATAGAAAAGAAAATCAGATCTTGGATGGGATAATATGTTAGAAAAAACCAAAATCATTACTTCAATGAAAGTTAGTTTTGAGGTCGTCAAAAAACGTTACCAAGCCGTCTTGACGGATCGAGTCTACCTTTTGTCTCTCTCGATCGGCGTCGTTTTATTGTCGGCCGTTTTTTTGATCAATTTTTATGCCGTGTCTCATGCCACCAAAAGCGCCAGTAATCCGGTGAGCGATATTATCTTGAGCAATGTACCGGTTTTTAACTTGAATTTTCTAGTAGTCTATTGCCCATTTATTTTCTGGGCTTTTATTGGTTTATTTTGTCTAACGGATCCCAAACGGATCCCTTTTGTTTTAAAAAGTGTTGCTTTATTTGTTTTGATTCGATCGGTTTTTATCAATTTAACCCAACTCGGGCCTTTTCCTGACCAAGCGGATATTGATTATACTCTCCGCTCGGTGCGGTTCTTTACTGCCGGCGGTGATCTATTTTTCTCTGGCCATACCGGTGCGCCATTTTTAATGGCTCTGATTTTTGGTCGAAACAATTTGTTTTGGCGAATTAGTTTTACGGCCGTGGCGATTTTTTTTGGTGTGGTCGTCTTGCTCGCTCATGTGCATTACACCATCGATGTCTTGGCCGCCTTTTTTATCACTTATACGATTTATGTTTTGGCGACCAAATTTTTTCCTGGCGATGCCGAACGCTTCTGGCGTTAAACGGGCCTAAGGGGATAAGTGTAGGCGATTTTTAAAAACTATGATATAATGGAACCATTAGCATTTAACAGTTAATAATTTTAATATGTCACCAACCAATTCTGCATTTATGAAGCCAATGACGATCAGCGATGATCTAGCTGTTGTTGTCGGCAAGGGACCGATGCCTCGGTCCGAAGTGGTCAAAAAACTTTGGGAATACATCAAGAAGCACGATCTGCAAGATCCCAAAAACAAGCGCAATATCAATGCCGATGAAAACTTGAAGAAAGTTTTTGATGGCAAGGGTATGGTCAACATGTTTGAAATGACCAAATTGGTTTCCAAGCATTTGTCATAAATTATCAAAATCCCTCCGCTAGGCTTTGCCTAGCGGAGGGATTTTAGTTGAGTTATTTTTTCTTTTCTTGACACTTTAGGCATCGACAGCCTTTGGGGCCGATATGCTCATCCCAATATTCTTTACCATAATCATAGGTGATTTCTTCATCAGGTTTAATTTGGCGACGAGCCAAAATGAAAACGCGTTGACGGTAAAGTTCCACTTCGGCATTGGGTCGACAAGAATGATTGATATAGCGAGCGGTATTGGCGCGGGTAGCGCCATCGATAGTAATTTTGGTATTGATTTCAAACAGATACTTGCTATTGCTGGTGTATTGCTCGGCTTCGGAAATAACTCGGCCGATATATTCAATGATGCAGGCACCTTTAGGAATCGGTTCATCAGCAAAGAGACCGAGTCCGGCGCTCGATCTTTTGACTTTTAATTTGAAACCCCAAGGTTCGTATTTTTTTCTAGCCATTTTTCTTGTTTTTAATTTAGTAAGCGTTGGCATTCTAACTTAAATTTTTGTTTTAGGCTAGTATTTTCGGGGATAGTGGTAAAATACGTCTTCGACAAGTCTCGTTGAACCAAGTAAAATAAAGCTATGTTGGGTCTGAATAAAAAGGAGTTAGCGGTTTTGAAAAGACTAACCACCCCGATGAAAATCCAAGCTTTTCTCGATTCTTTTCCTTTCAACCATGAAAAAACGGGCGAAACTTATATGTCGCCTCGACGAGTGTTGAAAGCTAAAAAAATGCATTGCTTGGAGGGGGCGTTGGTGGCCGGCGTAGCGCTCTGGCTCCGAGGCGAAGAACCGTGGCTGGTCGACTTAAAAGCGCCGGGCGACTTAGACCATGTGATTGCTCTCTATCAACGAAACGGTTATTGGGGGGCGATCAGTAAAACCAATCATTCGGTTTTGCGCTGGCGGGATCCGATTTATAAAACTGTTCGGGAATTAGTTCTGTCTTATTTTCATGAATACTCCGATGATCAGACTGGTCGGAAAACCTTGCGTGCTTATTCCGCACCTTTTAATCTCAAAAAATTGGGTGAGGATTGGATTACGGCGGAAAAAGAATTGTTTTTTATCGCTCAAACACTAGATGAACGGAAACATTTTTCCTTGGTCCCTAAAAAAAATCTTCGTCTAATCAGATCGGCTGATAAAATGGAACGTCGGGCTGGCCAATTGATCGAATGGTCGAAAACAAACCCGAAGACTTAGGTCTTGCTATAATACCTCAATGACTCAAAAAACCGCTTTAAATATTCTGAAAACTGGAGCCAATGTTTTTCTGACTGGTGAGCCGGGTTCGGGTAAAACTTATGTGGTTAATGATTATGTTGATTATTTACGTCGAGCGGGAATTGAGACGGCCATTACTGCTTCGACCGGTATTGCCGCTACTCATATCGGTGGGATGACGATTCATTCTTGGAGCGGGATCGGCATCAAAAAAAAATTAACTAAATATGATCTTGAAAAAATTGCGACGAGCGAATATCTGGTTAAAAGAATTCGACGAACTAAAGTCTTGATTATTGACGAAGTGTCGATGATCTCAGCTGATACTTTGACGATGGTCGAAGCGGTTTGTCGCGAAGTTAAAGGGGTGTCAGCGCCGTTTGGCGGTTTGCAGGTGGTGTTAGTCGGTGACTTTTTTCAATTACCACCAATTGTTGATCGTCAGGAACCGGCGCCGACTGATTTATTTCTGGAATTAGAAACGATTGAACAACCCACTAGCCACTTTTCTTTTTCTTCACCAGTTTGGTCACGAGCCGGTCTGATTGTTTGTTATTTGACCGAGCAACATCGTCAGGCCGATCGACAGTTTTCAGCGGTTTTGTCGGCTATTCGTTCCGAGACGGTAGGAGTGTTGGAACAAGAAATTGTGGCTTCACGCTTGGTAACTCCAAATACTGTGCCGACCGAAGCGACAAAACTTTTTTCTCATAACTTGAATGTCGATCAAATTAATCTCGATAAATTAAATAAAATTTCTGGCTCGGTCCGGATTTTTACGATGAAGAGCGAAGGTCGGGAAGCTTTAGTCATTACGCTTAAAAAAAGTTGTTTATCGCCAGAACGCCTAGAGTTAAAAATTGGGGCACGAGTAATGTTTACTAAAAATAATCAACGACTCGGTTTTGTTAATGGCACTTTGGGCGAAGTGATTGGTTTTGCCAAACTTAGCGGTCGTCCAATTGTCAAAACTAAAGATGGTCGGCGGATTGAAGTGGAGTCAATGGCTTGGCCGGTAGAGGAAAATGGTCGAGCTTTGGCTCAAATCTCCCAATTACCTCTGCGTCTAGCTTGGGCGATTACTATTCACAAAAGTCAGGGTATGAGTCTGGATGAGGCGGTGATGGATTTGTCGCAAGTGTTTGAGTTTGGTCAAGGTTATGTGGCATTGTCGCGAGTGCGATCTTTGGCTGGTTTACATCTTCTTGGTTGGAATCAAAAAGCTTTTGCGGTGCATCCCCAAGTCCTATCGATCGATCGTAATTTTTGTCAGCAGTCGGTCGTGGGCGAAGAAACCTTTACTAAAATGCCGATGGTTGATTTGCAAAAAATGCAGCGAAACTTTATTTTGGCTAGTGGTGGTCAGTGGCCGGTAAAAAATGAGGCGGATGAGAAATCAAGGCCGGTAATAAATCACCAGCGAATTAAAAAAAATAAAATCGATACTCTCGATGAGACTCTGGCTTTGTGGCGCCAAGATCAAACTCTGAAACAAATTGCTCAAAAAAGGAAATTAGCTGAAAGCACGATCTTTAGTCATTTAGAAAGATTGGTTCTGCAAAATCAACTCAAACCAGCCGAATTAAAACGTTTACCATCGCCAGTTTTGACCAAAGCTTTACCAAAAATTCAAACAGTTTTTAAAGAATTAAAAACTCGGAATTTACTGCCAGTTTTCGAAAAAATGGGTGGTGCTTATTCTTATGATGATCTACGCATTGCGCGCTTATTGTTGGAAGATTAAAAAAAGTTTATAATTTAAGCAAGATGACGACTTATAATTGGTATCAAACTTTGATCAAACCTTCTTGGGCGCCACCGGCTTGGCTTTTCGGACCAGTTTGGACTGTTCTCTATGCCATCATCGCCATGTCTTTCGGTTGGGTTTTTTATTTAGCACTGCAAAGAAAAATTGCCCTGATTGTTGTCTTACCTTTCATTCTCAATCTGGTTTTTAACCTAATTTTTACTCCCATCCAATTTGGTTTAAAGAGCAATTTATTAGCCGGAATAGACATCTTGCTAGTTTTAGGCACTTTGATCTGGGCGATGGTGGCAATCTATCCTCATGTTCGTTGGGTTGCCTATGCTCAAATTCCTTACTTGCTATGGGTATCTTTTGCAACTATCTTACAACTGACAGTGACTTATTTGAATTGGGGAGTATAATAGACTCATTATGATGTATGGTCTTGGTTATCCATATGGATCAGCTTTTGGGTTTAGCCCGCTTATGTCCTTGGCTTGTGTGGTCTGGACAATTGTCGGTATTTTGCTCATTGTCTGGTTGTGGAGAAAGGTTTTTATTAAATAGATTTCAAAAGAGTGTGGTGATAAAAATGAATCCCTAGTTGGTTTTTTCTTTGTCCACTCTTTACATTTGACCGCCTTTTGATTTATAATATATTCGATTTCCAGATACCTACCAAAAACCGGGGCTGGTCGGCCAGGCAGATGGGTAAGGCTGGGGAGTTGATAATTAACAGTAAAATAGAATGGATACAAAAACTTTGCGCCAGGAGTATAAAAAGGCTCGGGCATGGGGTTTGCTCGCTTCAATTGATTTAGCGGGCTGCGATCATCAGCTTATCCAGTCGCCACAAGCGATTAAACAATTCGTCAAAGAATTGGTGGATCTTTTAAAAATGAAGGCTCATGGACCGACGCGGGTAGAAAAATTCGCCGAGGGTTCATTGGAAGGCTACTCGGCTTTTCAGTTTATCGAGACTTCTTCGATTACTTTGCATTTTGATGATAAGCAAGGGGATCGAGCTTTCATTGACGTGTTCAGTTGCTGTTTCTTTAATCCAGAATCAGCCGAAAAATTTGCCAAGAAATATTTCAAGGCTAAAACTTCTCGCAGTAAGATATTGTTGAGAAAGTAACAAAATGCCCCACCTCGCGAGGTGGGGCATTTTGTTACTGCGCAATTATTTGACAGTCAATTTTTTCTGTCTGCTAATTTTAGGTTGTGGATAACTTTATTGACAATCTAGATCTGAAGAGTATAGTGAACAAAGGTTTTAGGTTTTGCTGGTTTGTCGCAAGACTTGCTATCATTGTCTAAAGCCTACTAAAGAACCCCGCCTCGGCGGGATTTTTTAGTTAAACAACTTTCCCCTAGGAGACTCCTAGGGGAAAGTTGTTGTAATTGTGTCAGACTGCTAAGATGATTTTAATATGACTGAAAACATGGAATTTCCAATCAGGATTAATCGTTATTTGGAATTGTTGGGAGTGGCGACCAGAAAGGGAGCTGATCACTTGATCGAAGCTGGTCTGGTTTTAATCAATAAACGTCGGGCAATTCTAGGACAAAAAATCAATCAAGATGATCAAGTAGAAGTTTTGTCGGCCAAGAGAAAATTGCCATCGGCCGAACTGGTCTATTTGGCTTTTTATAAACCGCGCGGACTGGTTACTCATTCACCGCGCGCCGGGGAGAGGGGGATTGATTTAGCGAAAAAATACCCCGGCATTTTTCCTCTTGGTCGGCTTGATAAGGATTCGGAAGGCCTGATTTTGATGACCAATGATGGACGAGTAACCGAACGTCTGCTTCACCCGCGTTTTCAACATGAAAAAGAGTATCTAGTGACCGTGCGAGAAAACATTGTGCCGGCCATGAAAAAAACTTTGGAAACCGGAGTCAAAAGTCAAGGTCAGAAATTAACAGCTAAGACAGTAGAAATTATCGATAAACATACCTTAGACATTATTTTGACCAGTGGTCAGAAACATCAAATCCGTCGGATGTTAGCCGGCGCTCACTTGACAGTTGAAAGTTTAAAAAGAATACGAATCATGGATATTACTTTGGGCCGATTGAAGCCGGGTCAATCGCGGTTTTTGTTGAGTAAAGAAAAAGCCGATTTTCTTAAAGCTCTGGGTTTGTAGATTTAAATGATAAATCTTTTAACAAAATTTATTTTTTTATAAAACTGTTTGGCCGATTCTTTTATTACCTTATTTTTTTCACCACCGGCTGAATGGATAATCTCATCGTTGCCAATAAACAGAGCCACATGGCCGATGTCGATTGGTCGATCATTAAAAAATTCATCTCGATAATGACCTTGAGAGCCACGCATGAACAACAGATCGCCGGGTTGAAAATTTTCCGGCTGGCTTGGATCGATTTCTTGACCTTGTTCGTAGCCGGCTTGGAGGATCGCGCTTCTTGGTAATTCAATTTCTGCCCCAGTTTTAAAAATATATTGAATAAAACTGGAGCAATCAAAAATGGTTTGGTCGCTCGTGCTGGCACCATAGTGATAGGGCGTGCCAATCAGATTTTCTGCCAAGCTGATTATTTTGGTGATTTTTTTATTCATAACTTTAGCTTAGATTAAAAGACTTTAAAATTCAATCATTTTAGCGAGTATCTATTTATAACATCTGTTCACGGTCGTAAACGGATGTTATAAATTGTTTTCAAAATTGAAAACAATTTGAGAAAGAGAGGAAAATTAGAGTTGAAATTATATAGCTATACATCTATTGGTATTTGCGCTATCAGAATATAATTTTTTATGGTATAATCGATTAAATTAAGGTTATGAAGTTTTACTCAAAAACAAGCCTGATTCTATTGGCGCTGGTCGTGTTTTGGCCAATGTCGGTTTTAGCGACCAGCGATTTTTCGTTGGCGGTCTGGGTGCCGTATTGGAAAAAAACAGTGGCCATCCAAGAAACTTCTGATCATTTGAAACAAATAAAGACAATCAGCCCGTTTTCTTATGAAGTCAGATTGAATGGGACGATTTATGATCCGCTAAAATTAAAACAAGAGTCTTGGGTAAATTTACTCAAGCAAGCTCGAACACAGGGGGTTAAAGTTGTGCCGTCGATTTTGTGGTATGGCAACAATCAAGCGACCAAAAGGGCGATCCACCAAGGTCTGTATAATGTTAAAAAACGTCAAGCCCATATTGCTTCGATTATGGCTTTGGTTAAGAGTAATAATTTTGACGGTATTGATATTGACTATGAAGGC
>MHTH01000006.1:0-42263 GCA_001823055.1 Candidatus Vogelbacteria bacterium RIFOXYB1_FULL_42_16 | reverse complement strand
TTTCTAAATTTTTGACGGAATTGTCGGCTAAACTTCACGCCGAGAAGAAAATTTTAATCTGCACGATTGAGCCTCGAACCCCCGATGCCTCGCGCTTTGACAAGATTCCCGATGATATTCGTTTTGCCAATGATTATGTGGTTTTAGCCAAAGTTTGCGATGAAGTGCGTTTGATGGCTTATGATCAGACGACGATTGATTTGCGTTTAAACGAGAGAAAGAGTCGAGATGGTTATTATGCACCGGTGGCTGATGCTGAATGGGTAGCTAAAATTATCAATATCGCTCTTAATAAAATTCCGGCCAATAAAATTGTGTTGGGAGTGGCTAATTATGGTTATGTTTATGAAGTGACGGAAAAAAACGGTTCTTATACTTACAAAAAATTAAAAGCTTTGACTTATCAGACGATGTTGGATTTGGCTCGTGATTATCAAGCTACTCCCACTCGCAATAAAGCCGGTGAATTAGGTTTTACTTACTTGAAAGATGGTAAATGGCGGGTGGTGTCTTTTTCTGATCCGGTAGCGATTGCTCAAAAAGTAACTATGGCCAAAAAATACGGCTTGAAAGGGGTAGCTTTGTTTAAAGTCGATGGTGAAAGCAGTCCGGATCTCTGGTCAGTTTTGCGGTAGGATTTTTTTGATATGAGTAGCCTTCTAACAACAGAAGTGGCAAAGAAAAAAGATGAAGATTTAATCCCGTTGGTTCTGGCCAACTCAGAAGTTTTCGGCGTGATTATTGATCGTTACAACGAAGCTCTCGCTCGCTATATTCGTCGGCTAACCAGAGTGGATGAAGATGAAATTAAAGATATTTTGCAAGAAATCTTCATTAAAATTTATCGCAATCTTAACGATTTTGACCACAGTTTGAAATTTTCTTCTTGGATTTATCGAATTGCCCATAATCAAGTGATCGATTACTGGCGTCGAAGTCGTTCTCGACCGATGACCGCTGTCGATCCCGATGATGGTTTTTGGTCGTCGCTGGCCGATGAATTGGATTTGGAAAAAGAAATTGGGCGTCAGGAATTTGGTTCTCAAGTTCGTCTTTTGATCGACGAGTTGTCTGGGGATTATCGAGCGGTGATCATTCTCCGTTTTTTGGAAGAAAAAGATTATCAAGAAATTTCCGATATTATGAAAAAACCGCTGGGTACGGTGGCGACACTGATCAATCGTGCTAAAAAGAAATTAAAAACATTAGCTGAACAAAAAGGTCTTAGTAATCAATAAAATAAAATCATGACCAATGATCTAAAAAATGAAATTATCACCAAGATAAAAACCGAGTCTCTACATCCCAAGCCTCGTTGGCAGATCTTGCTGGTGGATTGGGTCTGGTGGGTGATTTTTGGCGGAGCGGTTTTTGTCGGCAGTTTGGTTTTGTCGGTAGCGATTTCTTATTTAGCCCAAAATGATTGGCGACTTTATAGTTCGGTCATGGGTTTGAGCGTCAGCGATATTTTATCCAGTCTGCCCCTGTTTTGGTTGGTGGTAATTTTGGTTACGGTCTGGCTGGCCTCTCATAATCTAGAGTTGACTCGACGGGGTTATCAGTTAAAAACGCCTAAATTAATCGGGGTGATTTTGACTCTAAGTTTTTTCATCGGTTCTTTTTCTTATTTTATCGGTTGGGGTGATGAATTGGAAAATTTTTCCGCCCGCTTGATTCCTCATTATCAGAACTTTAATTCGGCTAATTTGAAATTGTGGTCAAATCCAGACAAGGGTCTGTTGGGTGGAGAAATTATCGCGGTCGCCGATCAAAAGAATCTATTGGTCCGTGATTTTAACGGTCAAGATTGGTTGGTGATAGGAGAAGATATTGATTGGCTAGGTGGAGCCAGACCGAAAAACGGCTCAAAAATTAAAATCATCGGACGGACCGACGACAAAGAGGGAAGAGTGTTTATTGCGGAAGTTATCCAATTGTGGCGACCCTAGAAAATTTAAAAGTGATTAACAGAGCTTGTTGATTTCTGATCTTGGACTTGATGTTTGATCATGGTATCATTTTAAGTATTGGTCTATATTAATCACTTTATTTTTTAATTATTGTTTTTATGCCTAGAAAGAAAGTAAATATTAAAAATTTGTTCATTCCTCATCGTGGAAATAATTTCCAACCACACGCCCTCAACCCTTTTCGAATTCTTTTTTATATTATTACATCGATAGTAATAAAAATCTTTGTTATTGGAGTTATCTTCATGTTTCCATTATCAGTCTCTTTGGTTCCCAGTGTTGCTAATAATCAAAGTCAAGGGGAAAGTTTAGAAATTAATAGAAATATCGTCTCGACCGATATCGATGGGGCAAATTTACCAGTGATTAAGCCAACTTTATTTCAACAGTATTCTCTGATGAAGCAATCTAAGTCTTTCGATTTGCATAATGTCTTGCTGGTTAGCTCGCTTTATTATAAGTTTCTGCTTTTACTGGCTTTAATGGCTTTGGGCCTGAACACTTTTATTGAGATTCGTCGACAATATCCGAAACTGATTTTTTCCACTATCGGTTTTATCATTCTGTTACTGATATTGATTTTGATCTAATTTTCTGAGATAATCCCTCTGTACTTCTTTCTAATTTGTCAAATTTGTCAAAAAAATAGTTTTAATTTAAAATCATTTTATTAAATTAATAATTGAAAAATATGAAAAATTCAGCGGAAATTTGTTCTGGGAAAAAGGATTGTGGTTGCAGTTTTTGTTCAAATAATAAATCTCGTGGCAGTAAATTAATTATCGCGATTGTGGTTTTAGCCCTGCTCGCTCTGGCTGGTTTTGCCGGCTATACTTATTATCAAAAGGGGAATACCTCTGCTCCTGGAAAACAAGATGATACTAAAGAAATTGCCAGTCTGGTTAAAAAAATCGGTCGCTTGATTGTTTTGCCGACCGGTGAACAACCAGTTTTAGCGACAGTGAAAGACGCCGCTTCTTTGAAAGCCCAGCAACCTTTTTTTGCCGGTGCTGAAAATGGCGATAAGCTCTTGATTTATACCGAGGCCCGCAAAGCTTTTCTTTATAGCGAAAAGACGGGTAAATTGATCAATGTTGGCCCGGTAATGAATGATGACAGTGTTCCGACAGCTGAGCCTGTGACCAAAACCGCTCCTGAAGCCAAGAAAAAATAACCTAAAAAACGGACTCCCTGTCCGTTTTTTAGGTTATTTTTTAAATTAGGAATTTTCAGGTATGATATGATCATCATGAAAATACATCGTTTTTTAGGTGATTTTGATTTAGCCTCACAACCGATTCAGATTGACGATCAGGAAATGATTTCTCAAATTAGAAACGTTTTGCGTCTTAGGGTGGGTGATCGGGTCACTTTGGTTGATTCGACTGGTCAGGAAGCAGTGGTAACGATCACTAAATTGGGCCGAGACTCTTTAAAAGTAAAAATTGTTGAATCCAAATCGGCTAAGACCGAAAAAAAATTTGAGACCAGTTTATTTTGTGCCATTTTAAAAAAAGAAAATTTTGAATTGGTGGCTCAAAAAGCGACAGAATTAGGTGTGGGGAGAATTGTGCCGATAGTGACCGAGCGGACTGTCAAATTAGGCTTGCGTCAAGATCGGTTGGAAAAAATTGTTAAAGAAGCCTGCGAACAATCCGGACAAGTGATCAGGCCAGCCATCGATCCCGTCGTAAAATTGGAAACGGCTCTAGCTGATTTGTCGACGGAAACTACTGCTATTTTTTTAGATCAATCGGGAATGGACTTCCGGCCAGATTTTTTTGATCAAGCAGTGGCGCGAGCGATTTTTATCGGACCGGAAGGTGGTTGGACTGATGAAGAAATAAAGTGGGCTAAAAATCGAGGTTTGATTATTGCTAAAGTTTCCGATTTTACTCTTCGAGCCGAAACGGCAGGGATCATCGGTTCTTTTTTACTAATTAATAATAAAAAAATATGAGCACCGGTAAATTAGTTTTTGATATTGAAACCGTCGGGGAAAATTTTGATGAGCTAGACGAGACGACGCAAGAAATTTTAACCAAATGGATTAAAGAAGGTTTCGAATCGGAAGAAGATTACGACCGAGAATTGACAAAAATAAAAAATGGTTTGGGCTTTTCGCCTTTGACTGGTCAAGTCGTGGCGATTGGTGTTCTGGACTATGATCGAGATCAGGGCGTGGTGTATTATCAAGCGCCTAATCAGCCGGCCGAAGACTCGGAGGCTGGTAAAATTAAATTTAAACCGATGTCCGAAAAGGAAATGCTGGAGCATTTTTGGGAAGGAGCCAAGCGTTATAGTGAATTCATCAGTTTTAATGGTCGGGCTTTTGATGTACCTTTTTTGATGGTGCGTTCAATGGTCAATGGTGTAAAAATTTCCAAAGATTTGATGTCTAATCGTTATTTGAGTAGTCAGCGTTTTGGCGCGGTTCATATCGATTTGTTTGATCAGCTTAGTTTTTATGGCGCTTCACGGTCCAAGGGGAGTTTGCACTTATGGTGTCGAGCGCTCGGGATTAAAAGTCCTAAGGCTGATGGTGTCTCCGGTGATAATGTGGCCGAACTTTTTGCCAATAAACAGTACTTGGATATTGCTCGTTATAATGTCGGTGATCTGGAGGCGACCAAGGCGCTTTATGAAAAATGGCGTGATTCGATGCGGTTTTCATGATCTTTTTCCTAACTAAATTTTTTAACACACATAAAATTCTGCTGAATTTTTGCTCTGCTCGCGCCAGTCGCGCTGCGCAAGGTTAAAAAATTTAGTTAGGAAAAAGATACCTAATTTTTTGATGTTAAAAATGAATCAGAGAGACAAAAATTGGTTATTGCGGGATAAATACCATGGTATCGAAACACCGGCCTTTTTTGCCGATCTAGAGAGGTTGGTCAAAGGTGAACCACTGGATTATGTTATTGGTTGGCGAGAATTTTTAGGCGTAAAAATCGATCTATCAGAACGACCATTGATTCCGCGAGAGGAAACTGAATTTTGGGTCAGACAAGTGGTGGGAGAGATTGGTCAGCGACAAGTCAAGATTCTGGATATTTTTTCCGGTTCTGGTTGCATCGGTTTGGCGGTCTTAAAAAATTGTCCGAAGGCCAAAGTGACTTTGGCTGATGTAGAAGATCATTGCCTCCGTCAAATCAAAAAAAATTTACGCTTGAATCGATTTGATCCGACCAGGTTTTCAGTCAAAAAAGCCGATATCTTTTCTGGTTTGTCTGGCCGATTTGATCTGATTCTGGCCAATCCGCCCTATGTTGCCAAACAAGGACGAGGTAGTAAAGTTCAAAGGACTACGCTCCGGTGGGAACCAGCTTCTGCTCTGTGGGCTGGTGCCGATGGTCTGGATATTATTCGGTCTTTTTTGGCCTCGGCTAAAAAATATTTGGCACCCAAGGGGCAAATCTGGTTGGAATTTGGAGTCGGACAAAAAACTAAAATCGCTAGAATTTTAAAGGCTGAAAATTATTCGCAGTGGCGCTTCGCTCGTGATCAATTTGGTCGCTGGCGTTTGGTGGTTGTTTCAACTGATTAAAATTGTTACAATCTAGTCCATTATGGCAAAGCTTATCTTATTGCGACATCTGCAGTCGCAATGGAACAAGGAAAATAAATTTACCGGTTGGACCGATGTGCTTTTGAGTGAAGAAGGAATCGAAAAAGCTTCGATTATTGCCGATAAATTAATGGCCGAGCCAATTGATTTGGTTTTTACTTCACCTCTAGTCAGAAACAAAAATACGGCCGAATTGGTCTTGAAATATTTAAATCGGCCAGACATTGCCGATATTAAAATTGACAAAGCTTTTGATGAAAGAAATTACGGCGTTTGGCAAGGTTTAGACAAGGGTGCTGTCAAACAAAAATATGGCGAGGAAGAATATCGGCGTTTACGTCGCAGTTGGACCGGCAAGCCGGAAGGAGGAGAAAGTTTGCAAGATGTCTACGAGCGAGTGGTGCCTTATTATAAAAATGCTATCGAACCGGAATTGCGAGCTGGCAAAAATTGTTTGGTTGTGGCCAGTCATAATAGTTTACGGGCTCTAGCTAAATACTTGGAAAATATCGCCGACGAAGCGATCATTGATTTTGAAATCCCTAATGGTGGAGTGGTAATTTATGAATTGGACGAATCACTCCAGATAAAAAACAAAGAAACGAGGTAGTTTTTACTGGACTTTTTTCTTGCCTAAATTTGTTTAAAATGTTATAATACTGGCAGAAAGGAGGACAACCTATGAAGTTCTTTAGAGGACGTTGGCCCGGTAGCGCCAAGGGGTCGAGACGGATGTTTCCGCCGTCTAAGTCGAAAAGTGGACAGGCTAAGCCCAAGGCTGATTTGGCTGAAAAGATCTTGCCAGCCAATGTCGTCTCGTTGGCTGGTTGGCGAGAAAAAAAGATTGCCGAAGATCTGTGCGACCATCGCTTTGATCTGTTGTGCGCGATTCACGCCTTTTTTTCTTGGCAATCGTTTTTGCTTGACGAACTGAGACGAGTGCGCAATCTCGATATCGGTCAATTTGTCGAGATCATCGAGATCAACTGGCAATGGTTGGTCTCCAATGGTTTTATCGACGATCTGTCGGGTGGTCGGTATTGTTTGGCGGACAAAGCCAAATCATATCTCGAGCATCCGACTGCTCTCGAATGAAGTTTGGTGGCGATGATTTTCACGCCACCAAAAACGAAAGTTGAAAAAGGGCAGTGAGACCAGATCAGGCTTTCACTCCCCAAGACCCGGCGTCACGCGCAACAAGCGACGTCGGGTCTATTTTTTCTCCAATTCTTCTTCGATGCGAAGCAATTGATTGTATTTACAGATTCTTTCTGACCGGCAAAGCGAGCCGGTTTTTATATAATCAGCGTTGAGACCGACAGCCAAGTCGGCAATGGTGGTGTCTTCGGTTTCGCCCGAGCGGTGAGAAATGATGGTCTGATAATTATTTTTCTTAGCCAGTTGGATTGTTTTGATCGTTTCGGTGACGGTGCCAATTTGGTTTGGTTTAATTAGAATACTCGTCGCGACTTGTTGATCGATGCCCATTTGCAGGCGAACAGGATCGGTGACAAAGAGATCGTCACCGACAATTTGTATTTTTCCTCCCAGCTTGGCGGTCATCAATTTGTAATCAGCCCAATCATCTTCGGCTAGACCGTCTTCGATCAAAATAATCGGATATTTATCAATCCAATCTTCAAATAGAGCGACCATTTCTTCACTCGTCAACTGGCGATTCTCGGTTTTTAAATGATATTTGTTGTCAAGGTAAAGTTCGGAAGCGGCGACGTCGATGGCCAGCGCGATATCTTGACCCGGTTTAAAACCGGCAGAATTAATCGCCTCTAAAATAATCTCGATCGCTTCGGCATTAGAAGTTAGAGTTGGGGCAAAACCGCCCTCATCGCCGACTGTTGTTCGCAAATCTCTGGCTTCAAGGATTTTTTTCAAAGCTTGAAAAGTTTCGGCGCCATAACGTAAAGCTTCATGAAAATTAGGAGCGCTGATCGGTATAATCATAAATTCTTGCAGGTCGGTCGAGTGGGTGGCGTGTTGTCCACCGTTTAAAATATTCATCAGTGGTCTAGGTAATTTAAAAGGTAATGATGTCCCGCCTAAATCGGCGAAGTATTGATAGAGAGGAATTTTTTGTGATTGGGCGACTGCTTTGGCAAAAGCTAACGATATCCCTAAAATGGCGTTGGCGCCCAAGCGACTTTTGTTGGCGGTGCCGTCAAGGTCGATCATTTTAGTATCGAGGGAGTTTTGATCAAAGTCTTGACTGGTCAAGGCGCCGGTCAATTCTTGGTTGATATTTTCGACGGCTTGGAGGACACCTTTGCCGTGATAACGTTTTTGGTCGCCATCGCGCAATTCGATCGCCTCGTGCGAGCCGGTAGAAGCGCCGGAGGGGACCGAGGCGCGACCAAAAGAACCATCAGCCAAAGTTAGGTCAACTTCGACGGTGGGGTAGCCACGAGAATCAAGAATTTCCCGAGCGATAATAGATTTTATTTGAGACATAATTTTTTAATCGGCTTATTCTCTAGTATATCATCTTGCGGTCTGGGGGAGAAATAGTGGTCAGAAAATATCCTTTGTGCTAAAATAGCCCTGAAAGAAAAGCTCTTTTGAGCACGTATTACTATTTTAAAGGGCCAATAGCCCAGTTTTTCATTTATGGCTTACTACCAGAATTACTTATCTCACTTCCTATCTTTGATTGAACTCAAGGATTTTCTAGACGTTTTAATTGTTGCTTCACTTTTTTATGTTGCCTTGATCTTTATTCGGCAGACTCGGTCCTATTTTATTTTTTACGCGATTGTCTTGATTTCGGGCATCTATTTTTTATCGACCAAGTTTGATTTAGGCTTGACTCGACAGATTTTTCAACCTTTTTTGACCTTCGCCATCTTTTTTCTGGCGATTATTTTTCAACGAGATCTGCGACGTTTTTTTGATTGGTTTTTTATTTCCGGTCAAAAAATAGTTTGGGAAAAGAAAAAAACTATTTCCGACGAAGTTTCGTTAGCGGTGATGCGAGCGGTCGATATTATGTCCAAGAAAAAGATTGGCGCTTTGTTGGTTTTTCCGGGTGACTATCCGCTTGATACTTTAGTCGAAGGAGGTTGGCTTTTAGACGGCAAAGTCAGTTCACCGCTTCTTTTGAGTATTTTTGACACTTCCAGTCCGGGTCACGATGGCGCAGTCATTATCGACAACAATCGTCTCTATCGTTTTGGAGTTCACTTGCCTCTGGCCGAAAATTATCAGAGTTTTGATAAGGCGGGGACTCGTCATCGGGCTGGGGCCGGTATCACCGAAAGATCTGACGCTCTGGCGGTGATTGTCTCCGAAGAAAGAGGTGATATCTCGATTGCTCGAGATGGTAAGTTACAATTGATAACTTCTGTCGATGAATTGAGAGTTAAAATTAGCGATCATATCAAGGTTAACACCCATTTGACTACTGGTTTTTGGCATTATTTTTTAGCTCGCAATACTTGGATGAAAGTTGTTTCGGTTTCGTTGGCTTTTATTTTTTGGTTTAGTTATGTTTTTTCCGGCGGGACAGTGACCAAGACCCTGTCGGTGCCGATTGAAGCTCGATTCATCAGAGAAAATCTGGTGGTGGAGCAAGTTAGTCCTCAAAGTATCAAGGTGACAGTGACGGGTAATGAAAAAGACTTGCGCGGTCTTGATTCCGGTCAAGTCAAGGCTATAATTGACTTACCTAAAGCCGAGGCGGGCTGGCAAGATGTTCAAATTAAAAATGACAATATCTCTTATCCGGCCTATGTCAAATTAATTAAAATAGATCCGCAGGTGGTTAAGATCACTTTGCGTTCAAAAGTCGAAAGGTATTAAAATAACAACTTCGGTGAAATAATCAAGCTAAATTTATAAATAAATTTATTTCAGCGGATAAAAAATAAAAAAATGAACAAAGAAGAAAAAATTAAAATGATTGTCACTGGCATCAAGGCTCTGGCCTTGATCGTTGGAGCGGTGGGAGTTTTTATTTATGCCGATGCCTACGCCAAGTCCACGGCCTTGAATAGTCCGGCGATCACTATTACTGGTATTGGTAAAGTCATTGCCAAGCCGGATGTCGCTCGCTTTTCTTATTCGATTAAAACCGAGGGTGGAAAAGATATTGCCAAAGCGAAAAAAGATAACGACGATCGATCAAATAAGATCGTAGCTTTTCTAAAAAAGCAGGGTGTACCAAAAGAAGACATTAAAACCACTGGTTATTCGATGGAACCTCGCTATCAAAGTTATGCTTGTGGTAACCGCGGGGTCGTTAGTATTGGTCTGGCCACAAGCGGTGGTTCTGCTGGTGCCCCGACTTTTGGGTTGGCCGAACCGCAACCTTGTCCACCGGCTGATATTGTCGGTTATAGTTTTAACAATACTGTCGAGGTAACTGTGCGTGATTTTGAACAAAAAAATCTCGGCACTTTGTTGTCCGGCGTGGTGACTAACGGTGCGAATAATGTTTCGCAATTGCGTTTTGAATTGGACGATCCGGCCGGCGCGCGTCTCTTGGCCAAAGCTGAAGCGATTGCCAAAGCTAAAATTGAGGCCAAACGTCTGGCTAAAGAAAGTGGCATATCATTAGGAAGAATTCTGGCTATTGACGAATATGGTTCACCGATTCCGATGTATGCCAAGAGCCTTGGTCTAGGCATGGGCGGTGATGCTATGGTGGCTGAATCAGCGCCAGCTATCGAGGCTGGTTCGCAAGAAATCGAGGTGACGGTCAATGTGCGCTACGCTCTAAAGTAGAAACCTCTCAAATTGTCTCAACAAGCTTGGGAGAATATCTTTCTCCCAAGCTTGTTGTTTGAGTTAACGTTTCGGCATATACGATGTTGCAATAGCAATATGGGTGTAATGTAATGAAACCGTATATGCCGTGTTAGGCGATGTTTAAATCCGGTTAAAGTGGCTCACAACTTGATCCATTCCAGCATTTATCTTTTTCGCATTCGCAATTAGGCACTACCAGAGCAATACAAGTGAGCTTCTCACCTTTTAATTTTTTACGTTGATAGTCGCAAGTAGGTTCGCAAGGATTAGATTCTTCTTTCCAAGTACCACCCGTTTGGTGACATGACTCAATAAGAATTTCTTTATTTAGTGGCGTGGCAGATTTTTTTGATAAAGAGTCCTTCTTAAAAAATACGAAAACTATCAACAATACTAATGCGGAAAAGATAAATGCTATTAGTAAATATTTTTTCATAAATTGAATGGGTTAAGTGAGGATTTAAATTTCGCCTAACGTTCGCGTGTATGCGATGTCCGCCGATTTAGGCGGATATGGGCGAGTATTTGGCGGAGCCAAGCACGAACCGCATACACGCTGTTATATGATGTAATGAAAAATTCTTAATTCGCGATTAGCGAATTATTCATCGGGACAAATTTATTTTTTTAATTCATTAACCAAACTATTATGATATTGGGTTATGCCATCCCTGCCACTAAATTTAATCGCCAGGGCATAATCTTTAATTTCATTTAAATTTTGCGCCTGCTCATCAGTCAATGGTTTTTCAAACTTTTTGTACAATATTCTAATTAAATAATCCAGTTCAAATTCATTTAGTTTTAAATCAGCAATATTGTTTAATTTATCTTGATTTTCAATACTTTGGGTCGTATGCGCTATATCCTCGGAATTGTCACTTTCTGGATTTCTTTGAATTTCAACATAGCCGCCAACATCAGTTTTACCGGGAATAACTGGCGCGATATGGCCTACTTTTTCTTCGGTTTGAAAAATCATTACTTTTTTATCGCCGTCATTATTAAGAACAACTTTAAATCTGCCAGCTTCAAAAATTTTAGGATTATCAGGAAACCTTCTTGTGCTTTCCTCTATACTATCGGTTGTGTGTTCTATTGATGTAATTTCGCTGTCGTATAATTCATCAAGATAAATTTTTATTTCCGGCCTGATTTGTGATGAATCAATACCAGTTAAAGAAATTTGGTTATTTGGTTTTTGCTTGTTAAATATTAAAAATGATAATGTGCCAGCTACGATTAAAAGCACAATAACTAAAACGATAGTTGCGATTTTTTTCATAATATTTTAATTTTAAAAATAAATTTGTCCCGATTAATTTTGCCCAGTAGGGCAAAAAGAATTTTTCATTATTTCATATAACGTATCGGGATAAGCGAAGTTCGTTTCCCGATTTAATTTGTTAAACTTGATATACACTTCTCAATTATTTTAAACACACTAATCATTGATGTATTTGAAATAAAAGGGAAACGAATTTGGGAGAAGGATTGGCACACACATTATTTTATAAAATGAGTGCCAATCCTGAACCGCTTATCCCGTGTTGGACGATGTAGCAAAAGCCGACTCCGATTAAAAAAGAAATTTTGACAGTTTATTTTTCAAGCAAGGCAATCAATTCTTCCAAATCGTTTTTGTCGGTATTTTTACTACCTTGGTGCGTGAGCAGTACTCCAAGCGCAAAACCATTATTATTCTCCAACGCTTCATTTGCACTTGTTGCAAACCATTCAATATCACGCACAATTCTTTGCTTAACTTCTGAATCAAGGTCTTCCAATTTACCCGACAAAAGATTTGGAAGATTGATTAAAAGTTTCGCTCGTTCTTCAAGTTTTTGCTTATAGGTTGCAGTGTCACGCTTGCTTTGAAGGGCTACATCTGCTTCCTGGTCTAAAGAGCGAAACTTTTCTGCCGTTTCCTTTAAAATATGAAGGACTGGCTGGTGCAACTCTTTTTTCTCGATGTCCATTTTTTTCTCCTTTAGATAAGGTACCATTTGGTCTGGTGTCTTCATATTTTGTATGATTAATAATAAACTGTCAAAATTTTAATAAAAAGTAAAGAGGTTTTTGCTATTTCGTCCAACTAGTTTCTATGCGAATAGTTTTGTGATATAATACTAATAGACGTATGAAAGACGAATGGCAGACAAATTGTCCATGACCTAATTATAGCAATAAACCCTAAATACATGCAACAATTATTAGAACGAGTAAAAACGGAGCTAAAAATACGCAATTACAGCCCTAAGACAATCGATGCTTATTTATCATGCTTGGAGGATTATTTTAATTATAAACAATCAAATTTAGACAAATTGGATCAAGGCAATATTAGAGAATATTTATTATCAAAACAAGACAAGGATTACTCATCGCAAACCATTAACCTCTATCTCAATGCTATCAAATATTTTTATCATGATGTAATCAGATCATCGGAGACATTTAATATCAGATTTGCCAAACGCAATAAATCGTTACCAGTTGTCTTGAGTCGTCAGGAAATACAGGATTTACTTGCAACAGTTAAAAATGCCAAACACCTTTTACTATTAACATTGTCTTACGGCGCCGGTTTGCGAGTAAGCGAAGCCATCAATTTGAAAGTCAGGGACTTGAATTTAGAAGAACTTACTATCCATCTTAAAGAAGCTAAGGGCAAGAAAGACCGAATAACTTTGGTGCCGGACAAGCTAGTCAATAATTTGAGAAATTTAATTGCCGGCAAATCGGGTGATGATTTCGTTTTTGAGAGCGAACGAGGTGGCAAGCTAACCGAACGGACAGCGCAAATGGTTTTTGAAAGAGCTTTGAAACTGTCTAGCGTCAATAAAGAAGCCACTTTTCATAGTTTACGGCATTCATTCGCTACGCATTTATTGGAAAATGGCACTGATATTCGTTTCGTTCAGGAACTCTTGGGTCACGCCAATATCCGTACGACGCAGATTTACACTCATGTGACCAATCCGGCGCTGAAAAATATCAAGAGCCCGTTGTAATCAAAAGCCTCTAATTTTTTAATTATTAATTTTTTGATATCGTGTATTTAAAAATTCGGGCGGTGCCCGAAGCCAAAGAAGATAAAATAGAAAAAATCTCGACTGACACTTGGCGAGTGTGGGTGCAGGCGCCAGCCGAGAGAAATTTGGCCAATCAGGGTATTATAAAACTCGTGGCTCATGAATTGGGACTGAAAGATGGCCAAATCAGAATTGTTAGCGGGCATCATAGTCCGAGCAAGATTTTTTCCTTACCAGACAATCTGGTGTTATAATCAAAAGAGGTAGTTTTTGAGTCGGAATTAACAATTTTTTTAAAAAATAACTCTATGATTACTAATATCAAGGCCTTGAGTTTGGAATTGACGCCGGCGCTGAATAGTTATATTCGGGAAAAAATATCCAATCTGGAAAAAAGACTCGGCGACCAAGCAGATAATTCGCAAATCAATGTGGAAGTTGGCTTGATTACTCATCATCATAAAACTGGTCAAATTTTTCGAGCGGAAATGAATCTGGTTTATCGCGGTAAACAGTTGCGGACGGTAGCGGAAAATGAAGATATGTATTTGGCGGTTGATGGTGCCAAAGACCTGATGATGCGGGAAGTCAACAAGTATGATAAAAGACAAAAATCTATTTTTCGGCGTGGTGGCCGAGCGATTAAAAATCTTTTTCGCGGTTGGCGGGGGTAGGCGAGAGGAAGAGCGGACTAAAATAAGACCAAAACTTTTTACTCGGCACCACCTTTTTAGGGTACGGATTTTTCTTACACTACGAAATAAATTTGTTTAAAAACTTACTTAATTTCAAAACCCAGACCCAAGCCCAACCATTTTGAAATTAAGTAAGTTTTTTTAACAAATTTTGTGCGACATCCAATCTCGCACATCAGTTCAACAACCTCACTTGTCCCGCCGTAGCGGAAGCGAAGGAGGACGACCCCCTAAAAAGGTGTGCCTTCGACAAGTTTTGGTCTTATTTTAACCCGTGCTGAAAATCAGACCAAGACATCTCTTTTTTTCCGGCTGGCACTACCCGATCGTAGATTAATTGACCTTGGTCATCAAGATGAGCTGATTTGACCGCCAAACGGATTTTAAGGTCATCTTTTTCAATTAAAATATAAGCGCCGGGCCAAGGATTGAGAGCGAGAATTTTACGCCAATTAACCAAATCGGTATCATTCGGATTTAAGTAGCCATCTTCTTTAGTGAATTTCTTGGTCAGCGTGGCTTGGGAATGATCTTGTTCTTGCGGGACGATTTCTCCAGCTAGATAAGCCGGTAAAATTTTTATTAACATTTCCGCGCCCAGTCTGGCGCTTTTATCGCGCAGGCTAATAAAATCATTCTTATCGTCTAAAGAAAATTTTTCTTGAGCAATAATCGGTCCGTGATCCATTTCCGCATCAAGTTTGATAATCGTGACGCCGGTTCCTCGGTCACCATTTAGGATCACTGTTTCGAGTGGTGATGGACCGCGATATTTTGGCAGGAGCGAGGGATGGATATTTAGGGTGTCGTTTTTAGGTAGATCCAAAATCGCTCGAGGAATAATCTGACCGTAAGAGGCTACGAGGAAAAGGTTATATGTTATAGCCCCAGTACCAGAAAAATTTAAATTTTTCGCTACGGGGTAAACTTTTAGCTTTTCGATTAACTCACTTGGAGGTTTCACCTCCAAGTGAGTTAGCGAGGCTGGTTGGATTACTTCAATTTCGTTCGCTTCCGCCCAAGTTTTAACTGGCGGTGGAGTCAAAACCATTTTTCGGCCTTTAGGTTTGTCGGGTACGGTAATAATCAAAGACGGGATTAGGTTGTCCTCTCTTAATGTTTCTAGAACTTGGACACTGAATTCATCGGTGCCAAAAAAAACAAAAGTTGGTTTATTGTCAGACATAAAATCTAGTTTAAGAGATCGACTTGAGCCAGATTTTTAGCTTTATCGATAAACAACACACCATCTAAGTGATCCAACTCGTGTTGAAAAATTTGCGCCATCAGGCCGGCGCCGGTGTAGGAAAATTTCTGACCAAATTCATTATAGGCTTCAACGGTGGCTTTTTCGGCTCGATCGATTTCACCAAAAACGCCTCGCACCGACAAACAACCTTCTTCCAACTTTTTCTTTTTCTTGGAAATTTTGACCAAGCGAGGATTAATAAAAATGATATCTTTGGCTTTGGGATCTGGCTGGTCATTTTGATCAGTAAAGATTTTTTTGGAAACTACAAAAATTCGCCAATTGACCCCGATTTGCGGGGCGGCGAGAGCGGCGCCGTCTGGGCAAGCATCGAGGATCGTAATCATTTCAGCCAGCAATTTTTTAATTTTGGTGCCACCAATTGACTTCGGATCGATCTCGACCGATTTAGCGCGCAAAATTTTATTGTCTTTTTGGAGGATTTTTGCCATCAAATTTACCTTTTTACTTAGATAGGTAGATTATAACACGAAACTTTAATAATTGAAAATTAAAAAATTTACCGTTTTGAACTTTATATTTTGAATCTCAAACTTACTTAAAAGATATTTTCCGGATCGACGTTGATCACAAAAGTCGGTGGCAATTGGCGCAAGAGATCTAAAATTTCTTTTTTAGGCCAATCAGTGGTTGGCAAGCGTAAAAGCAGATTGGTGGTGGCTTCATGGTTTAAAGAGGCCGGTCCGAAACTGTCATAAATGACGGTCTGCCACGGAGTGAGATGCTCTTCTTTTAGAGTTTCCAGCGCTTCTACTAGCGCTAGGTGACTACTTTTGACCGAAATTTTAATCAGTAGAGAAAAAGGCGGATATTTTAGTTTTTTTCTTTCCAATAATTCGCGCCGATGAAATTCGGTCGAGTTGCCATTTAAAGCCAAGCTTAAAACTTCTTCTTCCGAATTGCGAGTTTGGATGACAAAATTTTTCACAGCCAGATGGCGCAAGCGCAAGAGGATGTTAAAGACCTTTTCATTAATACGAAATTCGGGAATGGAAAAATAGGCGTCGATACTAGTGATAGCGATATTTTCGATTTTTTCTGTCAGATGGAAAAGAGCCATCTCGGTGCCGATTAAAATAGCACCGGGAGAAGAATAAAAATCACGGATAATCTCAACTGTTTTTTGACCAGTCTTGACTTGATCGCTGTCCAAACGCCAAATTTTAGCTTGAGGCAGTAATTTTTTCAGTTCCGCCTCGATTTTTTCCGTGCCCGATCCGAGCAAGGCCAATTTCCAACCACCACAATGTCGACATTTATCCTCTGGTGACGAAACATGACCGCATTTATGACAGAGAAAATAATTTTCCGTTGATTTCTTGATATTTGATTTGGGTTGATGGAGGGTGAGGGGAATATGACAATGAGGACAAGAAAAAGTATAACCGCAATCACCGCAGACCGTTAGAGGATTTAAACCGCGTCGGCCGGAAAAAATAAACCAGCGTTCGTTGGGGTCGGTTTGGCTGATCAAGGTGGCCAATTCTTCGCTGACTGCCAGACCAAAATCTATCGCTTGGGCTTTCTTTTCCTTTAAATTTATTAAAATTTGTTTTTGAGCGCTGGTAAAAGATCGGTAGGTGATCGGCGACAGGGGCGCTAATTCACCATTGCGGCTGCGTTCGATCGTCTCACTGCGCAAAAGAATATCACCCAAAACAATTTTTACTCTTTGGCTTTCGGCCAATTTTTCAATAAAAAAACGAGCATCAATGAATGGTCTGGTTAATTGTTTATAAGCGGTGGCGTTTTCTCTTTCAACAATAAAAGTCTTTATGTCTGGTCGAGACAGAGAGAGAAAGAGTGGGGTGGCAATAATCAAGATCGGATGATCGGCGCTGGCAGTTTTTTTCCAATTAGTCAGTTGTTTTTTAGGTGGATCGTCACTCCGTAAAACAAAAACATAATCCTCGATTCCTCGACTCAAGGTTTGAGCCAAGCGACCGATGTCGTGATTAGTAGGAGCACAAAGAAAGACCGATTGTTTTTGGGCAAAGGCTTCACGAATCAATTTTTTATACAAAGCTAAGCGATCTTCATCCGGTTCTTGCAGGACGAATTTTTCAATTTTGGTTTTTGAGGCAGAATTTTTCTCGTTTTTTTCGGTACGATCATTTTTTTGTTCTTTGGTTTTACTGGTGGACGATGAAAGAAGGGCGAGGGGGGTAAAACTTTTAATTACTTGGCCTAAGGGGACGACAAAGAAATCAGCGGTTTTTTGAGCAGTCTCGATAAAGCCGGGGGCAAAAAAATTTTTATATTTAACCGCCTTAATTTTTTTTAGCGGATAATCAGAAGATCGCAACTCGCTTTTCAGGTTTTCCGTCTCGTGCGTCTCAGTGACTAGGGCTTCGATAATCTTATTACGTAGGGGAATCAGAACGATCGAGCCGATCTCCAAATCTTGAGCGCTAAAATAAGTTAGGTTTTCTTTAAAAATCGCTTTTGATAAAGGGGCGACAGTGATGATCTTCATACAGGTTTATCCTAGCTCATTTAGCAAAACTTATCCACATTGTAAAAAAGGTTTAATTCAACCCTTTTTTGATGTATTATTAATCTAATTATGGCTGTTTCCGGTAAGCAATCGAAAACATCGGCAGTTTGTCGTGGCGTCAATAGAAATGGTTTTTGTGCCTTGCCATTGAGCCCTCAACTGACGACAAAAATATCCTTGCCTGTGCTCGCGGAAAAAAAACAACAACCCGACTTTTTGCCTTTGGTTGTTGTTTCTGCGGTTTTGGTTTTTTCTTTTTTGGTTGGCCAAAAAGCCGGCGGTTTTTTATGGCCTCAATTTCCTGATTTAAGCGCCAGATTGTCAACGATCAGCACGGTTGGTTTAGCGACGGTTTCTCAATCTTTACCAAGATCGTTGGAAAGAGTAAATTTAGATCTTGATTTAAAAATTAGTTCACCGTTGCCGAGTCTAAACCAAAGTTGGAACGAGCTCGAAGCCTCGGTTTTTATCAGTTTGTCTCAATTGGGTAAATTTGGTCATCAACTTTGGGAATTTACTGCGGATCAATTAGCCTCTTCGATCGATTGGTTGGCCGAGAGTGCCGGCCAAAGTCAAAAAGGATTAGTCTATTTTGTCGATCAATCTAAAACTTGGTTGGTTTATTCTGTTGATCAAGGTCGGGATATCGTTTGGCAACGTCTGACCTCTTCTTTACTCCAGATAAAATCATTGCTTACTTTCAATTTAGGTAAAAAAGTTTTTTCTCAAACTTTTTCTTTGTTTGATTTTAGTTTTTTGGCCAAATTATCAATGCCAGATTTTTCTCTTCCTTCTGCTGTCGTCCCGAAAGAAAAAATGGTGGCCACCATTTCTTCTTTGGATAAATTTGATCAGCGATCGACTCTTTTTTTAGCACAAGTCTTTACTGGCCTGGGGGAGGGGGCGAGTAAATTTAATCGAAAGATTTATCTGGCTTCGGAAAAAGCTTGGTCGGTGGTTTATGATTTACCGCAACAAATTATTCACCTAGCTCCGATTCTATTTTTTCAACCTTTAGTCGATTTGACAACGCGCTTTACCGCCGGTGAAGTCGCTTTGGTTGGTCAAGTGGCGACAGAAAATGTTGAGCCCGTCGTCGTTTCGAGCGAAAAACAAATTTCCTCGAGTTTTTCTTTGACTTCAATTTCATCGCTGGCCGTCGATTTCTTGATTAAAGTCAAAACGGCTGTGATAGATTTTTGGCAAAAAGTTGGCCATTTGATTGGCCAACCAATCAAAAAAATTCAAAACACCGTCCAACTTCAATCTGATCAATCTTATGTTTTAGCAACGATTAAGTTTCTAGGTGTTTATGATACTTCAGTAGAAATTTTTCAAGTTATTGTCGATCGTCTCAAAGCTTTTGGGCATTGGAGTATTGGTTTTGTCCAAGGCCTTTGGCAAGCGGTTGTTAAAAATTGGGGTCAATTTTTAGGTCTTAATAATGACGACGAAAGAGATCTGAAGAAAGCGACGCAGGCGACAGCGATTAACGCCGACCAAGTTAAATTATTAGAAGAAAAAATTACCAACCGATTACGTAACGATTTGCGTCAGGAATTCTCCGAAGTGGTTCAAAAAACTTCCGCCAATAATTTATCCCAAGGCGGAGTCGAGGGTTTGATTGTCGCGCCTTCGTCCGGCAAGGCTGAAGATGATCAAAAATTAAAGACCAAAATCCAAGAGATGTTTTCTGATCGAATCAATGTTGACTTTGATGCCAGTCGCAAAGCCGGAGTAATTTCTCCGGTCTTCAACCCGAATGAAAATTATATTTTTCTTTTGACGCCGATTAAAAAATAAAATGTTTTCTTCTTGTTTCAAAAAAATCGTTATTATCAGTTTGTTTTGTCTCTGTCCGATGGCTTTTACTCAAGCGCTGGCGGTCGCGCTTCCGCAGACGGCTGGAACTTTTTCTATTGCACCGGCGCGCAAAGAAATCAGGTTGGCGCCCGGCCAATCACAGACCGTTAACCTTCGCTTGGCCAATTTTTTGGGTCAAGAAAAAACTTTTTCTCTCGGAGTTAGTAATCTTTTGCCTCAAGCTTATGGTCAAGAAGGTTTTATTACCACGACTTCCACTGGCCCTTTTTCTTTTTCTAATCTCGTCAGTTTTAGTGCTGGATCAAAAAAAGTGGCCAATGGTCAAGAGGTCATTATGCCGGTCAAGATCACTATTCCCTTTGATTGGCCGGCGACTTCGGTTATCGGTCTGGTCACTGTCGGCACCGACAGCGAGACCGATAATCTTCACAATGCTCGGTTAAATACTTCTGCGGGCGCTTTGTTTTTGATTAGAGTCAACGGCCAAACGCGAGAAGAGGGGCAGATAGAAAAATTTAGTCTGCTCGATTCCTGGTATCAGACTTGGGGCGAGAAAACGCGTCTGCAAGTTGCCTATAAAAACAGTGGCAATGTCCACCTCAATCCTTATGGTGCCGTTTATCTCAAAAGTTTTTATGGTCGGAAATTGGCTTCAAAATATCTTGAACCTTGGTTTGTGTTGCCACGATCGATTCGTCTGCGAGAAGTGGAATTGTCGCCTTTATGGTTACCGGGTATTTATCGAGCGGATTTATTTTTAAATCTTGGTTATCAAAATCAATTAATCGATCGATCTTTTTATTTTGCGGTCTTGCCTAATTGGTGGCAAACACTTATTTTGTTGACCAGCTTTTTATTGGTTTTACGCGCGGTTTTTAAATTAAGAAAAAATGTTTAATTTTATTACTCGAAATTTTTCTTTAATTGTTTTCTGTCTCTTGATGGCTGGACCGGTCGGGGCTTATGTGGCCAGCAGTCCCAATTATCGTCTCCAAGCCGATAGTGTTAATTTTGGTGGCTCAATGTCTTCTTCGACCAATTATAAAATGGAAGATACTTTGGGTGAAATCGGCACCGGTACCTCGTCTGACGCTTACAATCTCCATGCCGGTTATCAAGCGATGAGCGAAGATGTTTATCTTACCGTCTCTTCTCCTAGTGACGTGACGCTTAGTCCAGCGATTGATGCTAGTGGTGGCGGGACTTCTGATGGGACTGCGGTTTGGACGATAACTACCAATAGTCCGGCTGGTTATTCTTTAACACTTTCGGCTGATGCCAGTCCGGCTTTGCGTTCAGCCGGTGGAAGTTTTACCGATTTGCCAGTGACGGTCGCGGGGACGCCGGATTTTTCTTGGAGTGTGCCGACCAACCAAGCTTATTTCGGCTATACAGCTGAAGGTTCGGATGTGGCGACTTCTTTTTTGGATAACGGCACGACTTGTGGTACTGGCGCTTTGGAGACTACCGACAGATGTTGGTTGAATTTTTCGACTTCGGCCAAAACTATTAGTTTGCGAAATTCCAATAACAATCCCAGTGGCACCGCAACGACAATCAAATTGCGTGCCCAAGCCGGTGCCAGTAGTGGTTTGAGCGGAGGCACTTATCAAGCGGTCGTTAGTATTATTGCTATCGCTCTATAAAAACTATGTCTTTAAAAAAGATGTTTAAAAAATCAAATTATTTTTTTATCTTACCAGTTGTTCTTGCTTTATTGCTGATTGGTGGTTTTGTTTGGTCGGCTACCGATGCGGTCAATGTCAGCTTGAGTGTTACAGCGACGACAGCAACGACTTGTACCGATCCGTTGGCCAACAATTATGGTGGGGCTTTGCCTTGTACCTATGGAGGGGGGGGTGGTGGTTTGACTTGTGATGATCCTAAAGCGACCAATTACGGTGCGGAAGAGGCTTGTGTCTATTCGACCAAATGTGAAGATCGGCAAGCTTTCAATTATGGTGAAGATTTGCCTTGTCTTTATCGTGAGACCGTGCCAAATGTTTCCAATTTTCAAGCCGAATTTAATATTAATCAACAAAAAATCTATTTAACTTGGTCCAACCCCAATTTTGAGGGTTTTGAAGCGGTTCGGATTGTCCGTTCGACTTTTGGTATTCCCGCCAATCCGGAAGATGGTGCGGTCGTTTATGAAGGTTCGGCTGAAAACGTGGTTGATCCGGCGGTTGAATTTAGGGTGCGTTATTATTACACCGCTTTCGTTAAAAATCAGGCCGGGGAATATTCTTCTGGGGCGGTGGCTAGCGCTATCGGTTTAAAGGAAGGAGAAATCTGTCCTGATGGTAATTGTGGCAGTGACCCATTTGCTTTTTTACCTGGCGCTAAATCGACTGTCACGATTAGTGATTTTATTCTGCGCCAGATTGGTGAATTGACTAAATATTTTAGCGCTGGGGCCAAAGTCAAAATTCAGGGAACTAAAAATTTAATGATTGAGATTGATAAAAATTCTTTACCGACAGTGCTAAAAACGATCGGAGTAGTTATTTCCGATCCAAAAAATGTTACTCGCTCTTTTTCTTTTATTATGCGTGATGATGGCGAGGGTAGATATTTGGCCAACCTATCACCTTTTTGGCGTAACGGAGTTTTTCCGGTCACGATCTATGTCATCAATTATCAAGATCAAACCGTTAAAAAAATCACTGGCAGTTTGCAAGTGGCCGGCGTCTCTTTTTTACGAACTTCCGGCCTGATCGACGCTTTGGAAAAATATATTGATCCGCTTGTGACCATGATGGGCCTGGGCGCCGGTTTATCGCAAATTATTTTAATGACGACCAATGTCCATTCCGTTTATGATCTTTACTTACTCTTAATGCGTCTAATCTATTCATTTTTATCATGGCTTGGTATCAGACGTAAACGGCCAGAATGGGGCACGGTTTTTGATGCGGTGACAAAACAACCGATCGATCCGGCTTATGTGACAGTGGAAAATGGGACGGGTAAAGAAGTCACCAGCGCTATTACTGATATTGATGGTCGTTTTGGTTTTTTGTTGCCCAAGGATGTCTACTATATCAAAGTTGGTAAAACTAATTATCGTTTTCCGTCAACCACTTTAAAAGGCAAGACGCAGGACGAGCTTTATGACAATCTTTATTTTGGCACACCTTTAGCGCACGATGGAAATCAAATCATCAGATTGAATGTACCTCTGGATCCGATAGGTTTTGATTGGAACGAATTTGCCAAAACCAAAATTAATTTTTTCCAAATTTACACCAGAAAAGAAGCGACTCGTCGTCGAGTTTTGGCCGGCGTTTTTTATACCGGTTTTGCCCTATCGCTGTTTAAGGTGGTGGTAGCGCCTTCGGTGCTCGATTTTTCTTTGCTTATTGCCTATGTCGGTATTTTGGTTTATCAGAAAGTTCGAATTATCAAGCATAAAATTATTTCGATTCGTCGCGCTAACGGCGAGCCGTTAGCTTTTTCTCTGGTACGTCTATATTTGCCGGGTATAGATCAGCCGATCAAGTCGGCCAGTACCGATCAGTTGGGCCGACTGTATGTCTTGGTTCGTCCCGGCACTTATTATTTGACCGTCGAAGAAAAGATGCCCGATGGTTCCTATCATAAAATTCATCAATCAGCACCATTTGCTATGCCCAAGGGCGTCCTTGATCAGGACATCATCATATGAGAAAATAGCCGTCGATGAAGACTGAAGAAAGGCTAGAGATAGAGGGTCTGCGGGGTCGGCGATTTTTGGCTGGCACGGTTAAGGTCGGTGGAGCAAAAAATGCGGTGTTAAAGATGATGTCGGCGACAATTTTATTTGCCGATCGGGTCAAGATGACCAATGTGCCCGAGATCGAGGATGTCCGTCGAACCGCTGAACTTTTAGTCGATTTGGGCGCCGAAGTTTCTTTTTCTGGTGATCATACTTGCGATATCGATACCACCAATCTGACCAAGACAGTCATTACGCCGGAAATTTCCAAAAAATTACGCGCCTCGATTGTTTTGACTGGGCCGTTGTTGGCACGCTTTGGTCGGGTTAGTTTTCCGCATCCGGGCGGTTGCGTGATTGGTCGCCGGCCAATTGATTTGTTCTTGGCGGGATTTGAAGCTCTGGGGGCCAATGTCACTTTGAAAAATGATCTGTATGAAATCAAAGCCAAAAATGGTCAATTGATCGGCGCCGAAATTTTCTTCAAAAATCAGAGCGTGACCGCTACCGAAACTTTTTTATTGGCGGGAGTTTTAGCCAAAGGAAAAACCGTGTTGAAAAATTGCGCTTTGGAACCAGAGATTATCAGTTTGGGAGAATATTTGAAAAAATGTGGAGCCAAAATTTCTGGTTTGGGCACTACTACGATTGAAATCGAAGGTGGTGCCAGATTACACGCTAAAGGAAAAATTTATCACACTATTCCAGATCGGATTGAGGCCGGCAGTTTTTTGATTTTGGCGACCTTGGCAGGCAAAGATGTGACTATCGCTGATTGTGAACCCAAACATTTGACCGCCGTTATTGATTTTTTACGCGAAGCCGGCGCCGAAATTATTGTTGGCCAAAATTTTTTACGTGTGATTAATCGTAAAAAACCCAAATTGATCGCTAGTGATTTGAAAACTCACGAATATCCCGGTTTCCCGACCGACCTGCAAGCGCCCATGTCAGTTTTTTTGACTCAAGCCGTCGGTCAAAGTTTTATTTTTGAAACGATTTTCGAGGGACGCTTGGGACATTTGGAATCATTGGAACAAATGGGCGCTAAAGTTAAGTTGTTGGATGCTCATCGAGCGATTATCAATGGACCCAATGAACTGCATAGTCGGGAATTGTTCAGTCCGGATCTGCGTGCCGGTTTGGCCTATATTATTGCTGGCTTGGTTGCTAAAGGGCGGACGACAGTCCATAATGTCGGGTATATTGATCGGGGCTATGAAAATATCGAAGGAAAATTAACCGCTTTAGGCGCTAAAATCAAAAGAATTCATCTCGAAAACGAAACAATATGTCATTTTTCATCAGAAAATTAGGGGTAGATTTGGGCACGGCCAATACTTTGGTTTATGTGCCGGGCAAGGGTATTGTGCTCAATGAGCCGTCCGTGGTGGCGGTTAATTTGGCTGACAACAGAGTGGTGGCGGTGGGAACCGAGGCAAAAGATATGGTGGGAAAAACGCCAGACACGATTACTGCCTACAAGCCGATGAAAGACGGCGTGATTGCGGACTATCGGATAACCGAAGCCATGTTGCGCTACTACATTGGTAAAGCGTTGGGTAAATTTAATATCTTTAAACCAGATGTCATGGTCTCGGTCCCGGCTGGTATTACTTCGACCGAACGGCGGGCGGTGATCGAAGCGACAATGAAAGCGGGGGCCAGAAATGCTTATGTGGTCAAAGAGCCGATCTTGGCGGCGATTGGGGCGGGTATTCCGATTTATGAAGCCAAGGGGCATATGGTGGTGGATATCGGCGGTGGCACGACCGATGTAGCCGTGATCTCACTGGGAGGGATTGTGGCTTCGACTTCAGTTAAACATGCTGGTAATAAAATCGATCAAGCTATTGCTGACTACATCAAACGATCTTTTAATTTGGCGATTGGAGATAAGACCGCCGAAGATGTCAAAATGAGCATCGGTTCGGCGGTGCCAGTAGAAGATGAGCTATCTTTTATTATTAAAGGCCGAGATTTTTTAACCGGTTTACCACGCTCGGTCGAAGTCAAAACCAATGAGATTGCCCAGGCTATCGATGGTGAATTGCGAGAAATGGTCAAAGCCATTAAAACGGTTTTTCAAGATACACCACCAGAGCTGTCGGCTGATATTATTGAACGAGGAATTATTATGACTGGTGGCTCGTCGATTTTACGCAATCTGCCGGAGTTAATCTATCGTCGGACCGGTGTCCGCGCTTATTTAGCCGAAGATGCTCTTTATTGTGTGGCCAAGGGGACTGGCGTAGCTTTGAATCATCTCGAGACGTATAAAAAGAGTATTATCGCGAAGAGATAGTGGTTTATGTCCGAACTGCAAAATCATTTCAAATCTAACCATCTTCATCACGCCTATCTTCTAATCGGTGAATCTAAAATCATAACAGCTGAACTTCTTGGTTTGTTGCAATCGATTTTTCCGGCCACGGTCGATCCCAAATTTCATCCCGATGTTTTGTGGTTGACCAAAGATCGACTGGATAAAGACGACGCCCGTTTTTTGCGCCAATTTCAAACTGGCAAAGATTTTGCCGGTCAAGGCCGATATCTAGTGGTGATTTTTTCGGCCATGGCCAGCGAAGCCCAAGAAGTTTTACTCAAGACTTTGGAAGAGCCGGCCACTAATACCTATTTTTTTCTGGTCGCACCGACGGCCGAATTTTTTCGGCCCACAATTTTATCACGGGTTTATCAATTAAAATTTGATCGGTCAAACGATGGCGAGGTTGATGATTTGGAAAAATTTCTCGGTCTCGATGTGGCGGAACGGGGTGAACATCTGCTCAAGCGTTTTTTAGATGATGGTCAGATCAAAGATCGGGCCGAATTACTCGATTGGCTCGACCGGCTGGAAGTTTTTATCCACGAACGAATTGATTTAACCAGAATTTCTGATAATCTGGTATTGGTGTTCAAAGAAATTGTTAACGCCAAAAAGCTTCTGAACAACCAACGTTCTTCCGCTAAAATGATTTTGGAGTATTTAGCGCTGATCGTGCCAAATTTAAGAAAAACGAAGTAACCACGTAAAGCTTCGCCACGTGGTAAGCTTACTACTTTATTAATTTTAAATTTTGATTTTTTAATTTTAAATTTGAAACATGGCATACAATTTTTCTGAACTTAAAACTCATCTCGCTGACATCGAAGTCTGGCTGGCCGGAGAATACAGTGGGGTGCGGACTGGCAAAGCTTCGCCGGCCTTGCTTGATTCAGTGCTGGTAGATTCCTATGGCAGTAAATTGCCAATCAAGCATGTGGCCGCGATCGGTATTGAAGATGCCTTGACTCTCCGTATTACGCCGTGGGACAAATCACAAGTCAAGGGGATTGAGTCAGCGATTGCCGCCGCCAATATCGGCGTGTCGACCGCGCCGGATTCCGACGGGATTCGAGTCATTTTTCCGACTTTGACCGAAGAACGACGCAAAATGCTGACCAAGTTGACTAATGAAAAATTAGAAGAAGCGCGCGTCTCTCTCCGCAAAGAACGAGAAAAAGTTTGGAATGAAATTCAAGTGATGGAGAAAAATGGCGGCATTGGTGAGGACGTCAAATTTCGTCTGAAAGATGAATTGCAAAAAATCGTTGACGATGGCAATACTAAATTTGACAGTTTAGCTTCAAAAAAGAGGGAAGAGATCGAAGGCTAAATTTTTTCAAAAAACATTTTAAAAATAGTTTTCTGAAAATTGGCAAAGCGTTCATTTTCAATCACAATCGCGGTTTCAGTGTCATAATCAATAAAAATTACCTTCCCATCACCAATTAGCTCTGTAATATTGTCTTCAAAGGGTAAATTTACTGCTTTTGATAAACGATTAAGATTTTTATGCCTTTTTTGATGAGTTTTTAGATTGGTGATGACATATTTATCAATGTCGCCAGTAGCTCCGGCCCGCTTCCAATAAAGAGATGGATAATATCGTTTATTCTTTTTGTAATCCTCGGCTGATTCATAGCGCCAGATCGCCCCACCCTTTTTGGTTGAGGAGATCAATTGTTCATAAACGGTCGCAATACCTTCCTTGCCTTCATAAAAAGAAATTTTTGGTTTCCGATCTTTTTGCTGAAAAGATTTAACGAGCTCTGGCAATACTTCCTCGATATCTTTAGTTTGTTTTTTAATTAAGGTCGAAATAGCCACGGGTGATTCGGCTTTATAAATTATTCTTTTACCTTTCATTATCTTGCTAATCAGATTGGCTGATAAAAGTTCAGGTAACGCTCTATAGATTGCTGGCCGGAATTTGCCATTAAATTGAGCTAGCTCGGCAATCGAACAAGACCCTTTTCTGATTAAGGTAAAATAGATATTTTCAGCCAAGGCACTAAAGCCAAGCTGTCTAAGGAGATTTTTGTAATTTGTCATAATATGTACTTAATTTAGTACATATGTTGTATAAAATCAAGCTTTAAAAATATGGGATTGTTTAGATAAAATTAAAAACATCATCCATAAAGACTTATAACCCAAGCGCGATTTTTTTAGAAAGATTATTTTAATACTAGAAACCGGACATTAACAAACAAGGAGAAAGAGTTATGTGGCCCAAACAAATTATTGTAGTTCGTCATGCCGAGTCTGAGGGGAATATTCGCCAAATGGACGATAATTCTTCGGCTCAAGTTCCCAACCATCAGTTCTCGTTAACCAAAAATGGCGAAGCCCAGGCTTTGGTTACAGGCGAATATTTGAGAAAGAATAGCGAGTTTTTCGGATTTGATGTCGCTTTTATCTCTACCTTCTGGCGAGCGCAACAAACTTTGCACTTGATGTGCCCTAAGATCGTACCGAGAATTGATGCTCGGCTGGATGAATTCTGGAGAGGAATCTGGCACACCATGTCAAAAGAAGAGGTTGAGAAGCTTTACCCGGCTGAAGCAAAAATCAAAGAGCGAGAAGGTTGGTATCATTATCGGGCGTTCGGCGGACAAAACGGGCAGGACGTTGATTTGATGATCTACTCTTTCCTTGCTGATCTGCGAGAGTTCTGGAGTGGTAAGCGGGTGCTTATCGTTGGCCATGGTACGTGGATGATTTTTTTCTGGCGAATCATGTGTCGGCGCTCAATCGCCGAAGCCGAGAAACGGTATCAGGAAAAGAAATTTCGCAACGCGTCGATTACCGTCTTTGAGCAAAAGGATGACGGGATGAAGTTGACAATCGATGACTTTTTGCCAAAAGATATTGATTCGGGGCAAGCAACGACAGACGAAATCAACAAAGCCATCAACGACCTTGCAAACTTTACAAAAACAGTTCGCTGGTGGGGACTGCTCGGAAAGCTCGGCCAGTCAAAAGAAAGGCTGAAGATCTATTCGTACGATGACGCTTGCGATATGCATGAAGCTCTCTATCTTTCGGGCGAAGGTTTCATCAACGAGCATCTTCGGCCGGTCGGCAATTTGGCTGAAGTTGTTGAAGGCTTCATGGTCAACGTCTTCTATGGTGCCGAGACGAATGAATGGAATAGTCAGCAACATCGTCGACCGAGCCAGCTTATTCCATGGCTAGAGTCTCTTTGTCTTTCTCGCGGACTGTAGGATAAATCAATAATCCTAAATCGCTGGTGGTGTTTTACTGCCAGCGATTTTATTGTCAAGGTGACACCTTGACAATAGGTTTGGTAAAAACCGGAAACTATGTCAAAATAGGGAAAACTTTTTAATTTTAATTTAAAATACTTTGTTAACTCTAATTATTTTCTTATTAGTTCTCGGGCTCCTCATTATGGTGCACGAGCTGGGGCATTTTTTAACCGCTAAACGAGCGGGGATTCGGGTAGATGAATTTGGCTTTGGTTTTCCACCCAAACTCTGGTCCAAAAAATATGGCGAGACGACCTATTCCATCAATGCCATTCCTTTTGGCGGTTTTGTCAAAATTCTCGGTGAAAATGCTGATGAACTTTTGTCGCCGGTTGATCAGGTTCGAGCTCTGACCGCTAAACCAAAATTGGTTCAAGCTTGGGTTTTGTTTGCTGGTGTCTTTTTTAATTTTTTATTGGCTTGGTTTCTACTTTCGACCAGTCTCTTGTTTGGCTTACCGGTGGAAAGTTCTTCGGCTGAAAAGTTTTTTGGTGAGGTCAAAGATAGGCAGTTGATTGTAACTTCGGTTCTTAAAAATTATCCAGCCGGTGATGCTGGTCTTTTGCCCGGTGACCAAATTGTTGGCATCAAAGCCGGTGGTCAAGAAATTGTTCCCCAAACTTCGGCCGAAGCTACCGCTTTCATCCGCACTCAAATCGGTCGGGAAATTACTTTTAATTTAAAACGACAGTCAGCGAAGTCAGAAATAATGGAAGATCGGCAAGTTTCGGTCATGCCAAAAATCGAAAATGGTAAGGCGTTGGTGGGAGTGGGGATCGAGGGGATTGGTTTAGTTCGTTCGGCTTGGTATCGCGCTCCGTATGATGGTCTGAAATTAACTGTTTACTTGACGATTGAAACCAGCAAAGGCTTGAAGCAATTTTTTGGTCAGATATTTTCCAGCGGTCGCGAAGCTTTCAATACGGTGGCCGGTCCGGTCGGCCTCTTTGGTTTGGTGGGTGACGCTTCCAAGATGGGCTTGGTTTATCTCTTATCTTTTATTGCCATCTTGTCGATCAATTTAGCTATCATCAACTTGTTGCCATTTCCCGCGCTCGATGGTGGACGCTTGTTCTTTCTGGCGATCGAAGCGGTCAAAGGTTCGCCTCTACCCCCAAAAATGACCGCTATTGCCAATGTGCTCGGCTTCTTTTTTCTGATCGGCCTGATGCTGATCGTATCCTTTTTTGACGTTTTGAAGTTGTTTTAGAATCTATCTCATATCATCCCCTAAAATCAGGGTTTTTTCCTCTTTGACCCCTTGGGCTTTTTAGTTTAAGATAAGCCCATATGCTTCAATCTCAACTTTTTGTTAAAACGCGACGGGAAGACCCCAAAGATGAGGTCGCCAAAAATGCCAAGCTTTTAATCCGGGCGGGTTATATTCACAAGGAATTAGCGGGTGCCTACTCGCTCTTACCGCTTGGTCTCAAAACTTTAAATAAAATCAACGCGATCATTCGCGATGAGATGAACAAGCTAGGCGCGAATGAAATCCAAATGACCGCTCTCCAGAGCGCTGACCTGTGGCAAAAAACTGACCGCTGGTCTGATGACAAAGTGGATAATTGGTTTAAGACGTCTTTGAAAGCCGGTGGTGATCTCGGTTTAGGTTTTACGCACGAAGAGCCGATTACGGTTATTGCCAGCGAAAGTATCAATTCCTACAAAGATTTACCGCTGTCGATTTATCAGATTCAAACCAAATTCAGAAATGAAGCGCGTGCCAAAAGTGGGATTATGCGGGGTCGAGAATTTTTAATGAAGGACTTGTATTCTTTTCATGCTGACGCGAACAGTCTCGATGAATTTTATTTAAAGGCCCAAGAGGCTTATAAAAATGTTTTCGCTCGTTTGGGAATCGGTGACAAGACTTTTGTCACTTTTGCTGGCGGTGGTAGTTTTTCCGAATTTAGTCATGAATACCAAACTATTTGCGAGACTGGCGAGGATACGATTTATCTGGATCGAGCTAAAAAAATTGCGGTCAATAAGGAAGTCTATAATGAAGAAGTCTTGACCAAATTAGGTTTGGATAAAACTAAAATGGAGGAAGTCAAAGCGGTGGAAGTTGGTAATATCTTTAAACTCGGCACGCGTTTCTCCGAACCGCTCGGCTTACTCTTTAGTGATGAAAAAGGCGAGCGCCGACCGGTGATTATGGGCTGTTACGGGATTGGCCCTAGTCGCTTGTTGGGTCTTTTGACTGAAGTTTTTGCCGATGAGCAAGGTTTGATTTGGCCCCTGTCGGTCGCGCCGTTTCAATTGCATCTGATTTCGTTAGAAAAAAATGACGAAGCCCTTAAACTTTATGATGAATTAACTAAAAAGGGGATTGAAGTCTTGATCGATGATCGTGATCTGTCCGCCGGCGCTAAATTTGCCGATGCTGATTTGCTCGGTGTTCCATACCGAGTCGTTGTCAGTGCCAAGGGTCTGTCGGCCGGTCAATATGAAATCAAAAATCGCCAGACCGGCGAAACCGATTTTGTGCCCGTGGAAGAATTTCCGGCTTGGGTAGAAAAGACGATAAGACTATGATGGAGAAGCTGTACAAAATGTTTTCCAGCGATATCGGGATTGATCTCGGTACCGCCACGACCCTTGTTTATGTTCGCGGTCAGGGTATTGTAGCGGTCGAACCGTCGATTGTCGCGATCAACCAAAAAACCGGTCGGGTGGTAGCGGTGGGTAACGACGCTAGCCAAATGATCGGCCGGACCCCAGCTCACATCAGCGCTATCAAACCTTTGGTCAACGGCGTCGTCTCCAATTTTGAAGTGGCCGAAGAAATGCTGGCTTATTTTATTCGTCGAGCGTTGGAAAGATCGACTAGAAAATTTTTTCGACCGCGGTTGGTGATCGGTGTGCCATCGGATATTACCAATGTCGAACGCCGAGCGGTGCGCGATGCCGCCAAAAATGCTGGCGCTCGCGAAGTACATATTATCGAAGAGCCAATGGCGGCCTCACTCGGTATTCGTTTGCCGATTTATGATCCGGTCGGCAGTATGATCATTGATATTGGCGGGGGCACGACTGATATTGCTGTGATTTCTCTGGGTGGAATCGTCAAATCAAAAAATTTGCATGTGGCCGGTGAAAAATTGAATCAAGATATTATCGCTTATGTTCGCGATGAGTTTAAAATTTTATTGGGTGAAAAAACTGCCGAAGATGTCAAAGTCACTATCGGTTCGGTCTATAAATTTTCCGATTCGCTCGAGGCGACTATTCGGGGGCGAGATCTGGTGACCGGTCTGCCACGCGAAGTGGTGATTACCGATAGTGATATTCGCGAAGCTATTGCTTCTTCGATCGCGATTTTTGTCGATGCCGTCAAAGAAGTATTGGAATCGACTCCGCCGGAAGTGATTTCCGATATTATGTTGCGGGGTATTGTGGTGGTGGGCGGTGGTGCGCGGATGCGAGGCTTAAAAGAATTGTTGGAAAAAGAACTAGAAATTCCTATTCATATTGTAGATGATCCAATTACGGCGGTGGTGCGGGGGGCCGGCGTGATTTTAGAAGATGTCGAACGTTATCGGGATATTTTAATTGATAATGAAGATGAATTACCGCCGCGCTGATGAACGTCGATCGCCTCGGCGTTTTGGTTGGAGTTTGGTTATTCTGATTTTGTTTTTGTCAGGAATTGTTTTCTGGGGAGCCAAATTATCGACTTGGTTTTATGGACCGGTTGCTTTAGTCAGCCGGCCTTTTTTAGCGGTGGGTAAAGTGACGGTTGATTTGGCGACCGATTTAAAACAATTTGTTCGTTTCAAAAAAAGTTTAGTGGCCGAAAATCAAAAATTAAAACTGGAAAATCTTCGATTAAAAAATATCTGGCAATCCAATCAAACTATTAGTCAGGAAAATTTGGAGTTAAAGAAAATCGTCGGTTTGAACAGTCGGTCCGAAAAACCGCTTTTGTTGGCGGTCACTGCTCGACCGATTATCACCCCTCACGATATTTTGATCGTGTCTTTGGGTGATGATCAGAGTCGTTTGATCAAAGTTGGCGATTTGGTTACGACCGGTGGTGGGCAAGTTTTGTTGGGACGAGTAGCGGAAATTTATCGCTCTAGCGCTAAGATCAAATTGTTCACTTCTTTTGGCGATCAGGTGATTGTGGCGATTGGTCCCAAATCAATCCCAGCCATTGCCAAGGGTCTGGGTAGTGGTAATTTTTCTTTATCTCTGCCTCGAGGCACCGAGATCGCTGTCGGCGATTCGGTTTTTGCCAATTCTTATCGTAATTTGCTTCTCGGTAGTGTCGGCGCCATCGAGGCTAAATCTTCCGATCCCTACATTCGTGTTCTGTTTCGTCTACCGATTAATCTCTATGAACTAAAATGGGTGGAAATTTATGAAAACTAGATGGGGGCTATTTATTTTATTATGGTTAGTGATTTTCTATTTGCCGTGGTGGTGGTGGCTGGTTTTAGTCTTGATTTTAGCGCTTAAGTTTTCTTATTTTTGGGAACCGATAGTGCCGGCTTTGTGGTATGATATTCTTTTCGGCTTGCCGGTTGCCGGTCGGTTTGGCCAGCAATTTATCATGACGATCGGGGTTTTGTTGATTGTTTGGTCGGTGGAACAGATCAAAAAAGCTTTAATTTTTTATCATTGATGTTCAAACGCCATCATTTTTTAAGTCGTCGCAATCTGTCCCGCGATCTCGATCCGGACGAGATTTTTTTGGACGACAGCAATCTGCCTTCTTTTGATAAACAACAGTTTGAAGGTCAAATAGAAAAGCCGATCAGTAAAAAGATCTTGTTTTTTTCCGGTTTATTTTTTGGTTTGATTGGTCTGATTTTTATCGGTCAAGTTTTCAATCTGCAAGTGGCGCAGGGGACGGTTTATGCCGATCGATCGGTCAACAATACTTTGAGACATACACCGATTTATGCTGAACGAGGCATCATCTATGATCGTCACAAAAAAATGTTGGCTTGGAATAATCCCAATCGTCTTTATGCCGATCAGGAAGGTCTCGCTCATGTTTTAGGTTATGTCGGTTATCCGAGCGAAGAAGAATTATCCACTAATCAACTTTTGGATCCGAAACAATTGATCGGGCGAGATGGGGTGGAAGCTTTTTATAATCAGGTTTTGGGCGGTGAAAAAGGTTTAAAGATCGAAGAAACCAACGCGATTGGCGGAATTATTTCCGATCATATTATTCGTCAGCCTAAAAGCGGTCAAGAATTGATCTTAGCGATTGACGCCAAAGTGCAGGAAAAATTTTATCAAACCGTGCGCAGTGTGGCCACCCAATATGATTTTCGCGGTGGTAGTGGAGTGATCATGAATATCAACACCGGTGAAATTATCGCGATGGTCAGTTATCCGGAATACAATCCAAACATTTTGTCTCAAGGTAAAGATAAAGAAAAAATTTCCAATTATTTTAATAATAAAAATTTCCCCCTACTTAATCGCACTATCTCTGGTCTCTATACCCCCGGTTCGGTTTTTAAACCGTTTGTGGCGGTCGGCGCTTTGGAACAAAATGTTATCGATACTAAAAAACAGATTGTCAGTACCGGTCAGTTGGTGGTGCCTAATCCTTATGATCCGTCTAAACCGACGATTTTCAAAGATTGGAAAGCTCACGGGCCGGTCGACATGCGTTGGGCGATTGCCGTTTCTTCCGATGTCTATTTTTATCAAATTGGTGGCGGTTTTGGCAGTCAAAAGGGGATCGGGATCATGAATATCGAAAAATATGCCAAACTGTTTGGCTTGAGTTTAAAGACTGGCATCAATTTACCGGGGGAAGAAACCGGAGTTATTCCTAATCCGGAGTGGAAAGCAAAAAATTTTGACGGTGAACCGTGGCGAGTTGGTAATACTTATCACACGGCCATCGGTCAATATGGTGTCTTGGTAACCCCTCTCCAAATTTTGCGTGGAATTACGGCTATTGCCAATGGCGGTCGGATGATTACCCCGACGATTTTAAAAAGTCCCGATGGTTTATTTACTCCCGGTCAAATCTTACCGCTTGATCCCGAACATTTGCGAGTCGTTCGCGAAGGCATGCGTTTGTCGGTTCGTGAAGGAACGGCCAAGGGTCTCAATACGCCGGCAGTGGAAGTCGGTGCCAAAACCGGCACGGCGGAATTGGGCGAAACGCGAGAGCGGGTCAATTCTTGGGTGACCGGTTTTTTCCCTTATGCCAAGCCCCATTACGCTTTTGTCGTGGTGATGGAAAAGGGTTCTCGTCACAATACGATTGGCGCGACTTTTGTCATGAGACAGATGTTTGATTGGTTGGCGGTTTATGAACCGGAATACCTGAAAGAAATATATTGAGGTATCTTGCCTGTTATCTTAAATCGTGTAAAATAAGGCCCATATGGATAATAAACAATATCTTAGTCGTGAAAAATACGACGAGTTAAAGACCGAGTTGGAACATTTAAAAATGATAGAAAGAAAGGAGGTGGCCGAGACTCTCGAGTTTGCCAAATCCTTGGGCGATTTGTCGGAAAATGCCGAATATCACGAAGCGCGTGATAAACAAGCCGATATTGAAGATCGTATTGCGACAATTGAAGAGATGCTCAAAAGTGCTGAAATTGTTTCTGAACATCATGGTAGCAAGGTCCAAGTTGGCTCAAAAGTGGTCGTTAAAAAAGAAGGAGGAGAATCTTCCGAATATATGATTGTCGGTTCCGAAGACGCCGATATGGCGAGTGGTAAAATTTCTCATCAGTCACCGATTGGCGAGGCTCTTCTCGGTTCGAGCAAGGGCGACAAGGTCACCGTGTCCACTCCGCGCGGACTAGTCAATTACTCGGTTCTAGAAGTTAAATAAGATTTAAATTTAATAAACATGGCTTCTCTCCCAGAACTTAGGGCCGAAAGGCTAAAAAAACTGGCTTTGCTCAAGCAGGCTGGTCAGGAACCGTGGCCGGCTCAAAGCCATCTTGATTTAGATTTACAAACCGTTGTGGCTGATTTTGAAAAATTGGCGACGGCGGGTGATAAAAAAACTGTTGGGGGGAGAGTGATGTCGCTTCGGATTCAGGGCGCATTGGCTTTTTTTGATTTGTTTGATGGCTCAGCTCGTTTACAGGCCTTATTGAAAAAAGAAAGCTTGGGCGAAACTTTTGATTTATTTGTCGATACTATCGATATCGGTGATTTTGTGGAAGTGACTGGCACCTTTTTTATTACCAAACGAGGAGAAAAGACAATCGAGGGTGACAGTTGGCGGATTCTGGCCAAGAGTTTACATCCTCTACCGGACAAATGGGCTGGTTTGCAAGATGTCGAGGAAAGATTACGCAAACGTTATTTGGATATTTTACTCAATGACGAGACTCGTCAGCTGATAGTCAAACGTAGTCAATTTTGGCAAGCGATGCGCGAATTTTTGTTGATCAAAGGTTTTTTAGAAGTGGATACGCCGATTTTGGAAAACACCCCCGGTGGCGCCGAAGCTCGACCCTTTATTACTCATCACAATGCTCTGGATCTAGATGTTTACCTGCGCATTTCGACCGGTGAATTATGGCAGAAAAAATTAATGGTGGCCGGTTTGCCCAAGACTTTTGAGATTGGCCGAGTATTTCGCAATGAGGGGATGGACGCCGAACATTTGCAGGATTATACCGCTTTGGAATTTTACTCCGCTTATTCTGACTATCGGGAGGGGATGGAATTGGTCCGAGAACTTTATCGTTTTGTGGCTGAAAAGACTTTTGGCACCCAAAAATTTACCATCCGCGGTTTTGAAGTTGATTTGAGTAAGGATTGGGAGACTTACGATTTTGTTGCCATCATCAAAGAGCAAACTGACATTGATATCTTATCGGCCGATTTAGGGGTAATGGAAAATAAATTGCGCGAATTAGGAATTGTTTATGATCAAAAAGGTTTTAATCTCACTCGAGCGATCGATAATCTCTGGAAATATTGTCGCAAACAGATCGCCGGACCGGGTTTTTTGATTAATGTGCCGGTCACCATGGAACCGCTGGCCAAGCGTCAGGCTGAAAATCCGGCGCTAGTAGAACGTTTTCAAGTGATTATCGCCGGTTCGGAAAATGGTAAAGGTTTTAGTGAGTTGAATGATCCGCTCGACCAAGCCGGTCGCTTTGCTGACCAAGCCAAGTTGCGGGAAGCGGGCGATGAGGAAGCCCAGAGGTATGATTATGAATTTGTTGAGGCGTTGGAGTATGGGATGCCACCAACTTTTGGTTTTGGTGTCAGTGAACGTCTCTTTTCTTTTTTATGTGATAAACCGGCTCGCGAAACTCAGATTTTTCCACTGATGAGGCCGAAGGGTAATGAAAATTTGAGCTAAAAATCACGCGCCAATTGTCCACTATACAAGGCTAATTTTGGGGAGTATAAATAAAGATAGAATCGATCTTGATTACAAACAAAGGAGGTTTTGGATCATGAACATAAAAGTGGTTGGTCAGCAGGTCTTGAATGTCGGCGATCAGGAGAAAAGTGTGGTTATCAGTTTGTTGGAACGGACTGGTAGTCAGATCACTCCACGGGTTTGGGAGTTGATCGAACGGCGCGGTCTTGACGATGCGACGCCAAACTCGCAACGAGGTTTGAAAGTAGTCTGTTTGGTGCCAGAACTGAAGACAACGTTAGAGTATGCCGAAAACATTCTCTTCCAGAATTTCTTGAAATTCGTCCATCGTCTCTACGGACTGGTTCCCTGCCCATTTGAGGTTGGCATCCGACTTTTTCTAGAAAAGGCCGGCCTCCTGCTTTCCGACAGTAATGAACGCATCGTTTTGGATGATTATACCGTGGTCGTCCTCGAAGATCCGACTCATGGCCAACATCTGGCGATCGAACCGTGCAAGGGCCGGCATTATCTGGATGTCCATTCTGTCCACGAGGAGTATCATGTCAAAGACCGACGGCCGATGTTGTTTGTGAAAGAGCAGGTCGCCTAGATCTTCTCTTTGATTCCCGCTGGAACGCTTTTGCGTTCCAGCGGGTTTTTCGTTGCTTTTTAAATTATAAAACTCTTTCTCACCAGCAAACTTTTTAGGGTACGGATTTTCTGAAGCTTAGAAAATCCTGAAGCGTTCAGCTCGTCAGCCTCACGACCCCCTAAAAAGTTTCTGCCTCAACGAGTTTTATAATTTAAGAGTCTAAAATCTACTACCTAGTTGTCCACAGTTTGAGTTTGCTTTGGTGGGGGAAAGTGGAGTAAAATGTATATGCAGTGGTAAAAAGTGGGAGAAAGATTTTGGGCAGTCTTTTTCCCTCTGCCAACAACTTATGTTAATCGGCGAATACAGACACAATCTAGATGAAAAAAAGAGGGTTTCTGTGCCCGCCGGTTTTCGCAAGGAGTTGGGTAAAAAAGTGATTGTTAGTCGCGGTTTTGACAAATGTCTCTTCGTCCACCCACTCAAAGAGTGGCAACGGTTTACAGAAGAATTGGAAAAAATGCCGGTTGGACGAATAGACTCACGCGACTTGAATCGTTTTGTTTTTGCCGGTGCGGTCGAGACCGAAATCGACAGTTTGGGTCGAATCTTGATTCCGGACTTTTTAAAAAATTTCGCTGAATTGGGCGCCAAGGTGGTGGTCATCGGCGTCAGTCGTCGTCTGGAAATCTGGGATGAAGCCAAATGGTCTGACAATACGAAGCGAATAGAAGGTCAAGCTGATGTTTTGGCCGAGAAAATGGGCGACCTAGGAATGTTTTAAAAATGGCCCATATCCCTGTTCTTTTAAAACCAACAATTGAGTATTTAAATCTCCAAGCTGGCGAAGTCTTTGTTGATGGCACTATCAATGCTGGTGGTCACACGATTGCTCTTTGTCCACTGCTGGGCTCAACCGGTCTGGTGGTGGGAATTGATGCTGACAGCGAAGCGGTAAAAAAAGCGGAACACAACCTGCAAACTTGTCCTTGTCCGGTCAAAGTGGTCAAAAATAATTTTCGTTATTTTGATCAAATTTTAGATCAACTGAAAGTAAAAAAAATTGACGCGGTCTTGCTGGATTTGGGTTTTAGTTCTGATCAATTAGAATCATCCGGTCGAGGGTTTTCTTTTTTACGTGACGAGCCTCTCTCGATGACTTTAGCCAACGATGACACTCTTGGTCAACTCGTGACCGCTAAAGACGCGGTTAATAGCTGGAGTGAGACCAGTTTGGCCGATATTATCTACGGTTTTGGCGAAGAACATTTTTCTCGCCGGATTGCCAAGGCCATCGTCGACTATCGCACCGCTAAGGAAATTATTACTACTGGCCAATTAGTAACGATCATTGAGGGCGCGGTGCCTATCTGGTATCGCCGACGGAAAATCCATCCAGCCACCAAGACTTTTCAGGCCTTGCGGATCGCTGTCAACGACGAGCTAGGCGCTTTACAGGCGGTTTTACCACAGATTTGGGGCCATTTAAACTCCGGTGGACGATTGGCGGTTATCAGTTTTCATAGTCTGGAAGCCCGATTGGTTAAAGATTGGTTAAAAACCAAAGTTGTTGCCGGCGAAGGAAAATTACTGACGAAAAAAGCGATCAAACCGGATCGGACTGAAGAGTTGGCCAATCCTCGGTCGCGAAGCGCTCAATTGCGGGTCATCAAAAAACTTTAATTTTTTTATCATCGATAAAATAAAAAATGAACACCAAAACTTTAAACATTAATTATCATGATATGAATGGCAGTAATTTTATTACCGCCATGGTAGTTTTGTTTTTGGTTTTAGGTGTGGCTTATATTTATTTGGTCAATACGACGGTTTTTTTGGTCAATGCTCGATCCGACGCCGAAGACGGTGGCTCGCAAATCGAATCAGAACTAGCTTTGCTGGAAACAGAATATCTCTCGGCCCAATCGGCGATTGATCTGCCTTTTGTTTTAGCTCATGGTTTTATTGAGGCGCCCAAAGACAGCACCTTTGCTTATCGTCCGAAATTGCAAAATCAAGAACCGGCCCTGTCTTTGCGCTAAAAGGTTGTAATGAAAGATTTTTCTATTCGCATAAAAATTGTCGCTCTGTTTTTTATTGTTGTGGCTTTGTTGTTTGCTTCACGTTTGTTTTATCTGCAGATTGTTCATGGCAGTGATTATACCGAAAGGGCCGACAATCAATATTTGCGTCCAGCCAATAATCTATTTGATCGCGGTTCGATTTTTTTCACCACCAAAGATGGTGTCCAAGTGTCGGCGGCGACTTTGAAAACCGGTTTTATTGTTGCTGTCAATCCGCAACAAATAACCAATCCCGAAATCGCTTGGCAAAAATTAACGGTTTTTTTGCCGACTTTGGATCAGGTTAAATTTTTAGCCCAAGTGGCGGATCAGACCGATCCCTACGAAGAAGTTGCTACTCATGTCGACAAAACAGTGGCCGATAAAATCAAGCAAGCCAAAATTACCGGCGTCAGTGTTTTTAAACAAAAATGGCGTTTTTATCCGGCTGGCCGAAACGCTTCTCATGCGATTGGCTTTTTAGGTTACAAAGGTGATGTCTATAATGGCCGTTACGGTTTGGAAAAACAATATGAATCGGTTTTGTCGCGCAATCGTGACGGCCTGTTTGTCAATTTCTTTGCCGAGTTATTTTCCGATTTTAATCGGGCGGTTAAAAGCAAAACTGTTGGTCAGGCCGGTGATATTGTTTTGACCATCGAACCTTTGGTACAAAATATGTTAGAAAAGGAATTGGATGCTTATACCAGTAAATGGCAACCAGATTCGGTGACTGGCATTATTATCAATCCACAAACCGGCGAGATCTACGCTGTGGCCAGTCGACCAAATTTTGATCCGGGTGAGAAACAAACCGATATTGCCGTTTTGAATAATCAGTTGGTGGAAAAATTTTATGAGATGGGTTCGATTTTCAAACCATTGACCATGGCGGCCGCTTTAGATTTAAATTTAGTCACGGCTAGCACTACTTACAAAGATACCGGTTGTATTACTCTTAATACCAAAAAAGTGTGCAATTTTGACGGCAAGGCGCGCGGAGTGATACCGATGCAAGAAGTGCTTAGCCAATCGCTCAATACCGGCTCGGCTTTTGTTGGTTTGAAATTGGGCGCCAAAAATTTACGCGATTATTTTCATGGTTACGGTTTTGGCGAAAAAACTAGTATTGATTTGCCGGACGAAGTGCTCGGTTTGACGACTAATTTAGATAAAAAACCGCGGGAGGTGGAAGTCGCCAATATGTCTTTCGGTCAGGGGATTGCTGTCACTCCGATTCAAACCGTTCGCGCCTTGTCGGTTTTGGCTAATGGTGGAAAATTGGTGCGTCCGCATTTAGTCAAGCAGATAAATTATAAAAATCTTTTAGTCGACGAGATCGGTACCATCGTAGAACGACATGTCCTCAAGCCGGAAACTAGCCGAGAAATCAGTCGAATGTTGACGACAGTGGTTGACACCAAGTTGGCCGATGGCCGAGTCAAAATGTCTCATTATAGTATCGCGGCTAAAACCGGTACGGCTCAAATTGCCAAAACGACCAGTGGCGGTTATTATGACGACAGATACCTGCATTCCTTTTTTGGCTATTTTCCGGCTACCAACCCTCGTTTTTTGATCTTTTTTATGTCAGTCTATCCCAAGGGAGCAACCTACTCTTCCCAAACCTTGACTGATCCTTTTATCAATCTGAACCGTTTTCTGATCAATTATTATCAAGTTTTGCCCGATCGCTAAAATATGTTTTTAATCAAAAATCTAGCTAAAAAAATTGTCGCTAAAATCTTGTGTTTGGAAGCGCGACTAATTATCAAACGTTATCAACCAAAAGTGGTCGGAGTGACCGGCAGTGTCGGCAAGACTTCGACCAAAGACGCCATTGCCAAAGTTTTAGCGGTTAAATATCAAGTTAGAAAGAGCGAAAAAAGTTATAACAGCGAGTTTGGTCTACCTCTGACTATTATCGGGGCTAAAAGTGCTTGGAATAGTTCGCTTGGCTGGCTAGAAATTATTGCGCGCGGTTTATGGGTGGCGATCTCTGGTCAAAAATATCCGGAGTGGTTGGTGTTGGAAGTGGGTGCCGATCGGCCGGGCGATATCAAAAATGTGGTGAAATGGTTGCCGATTGATATCGGTGTTTTGACCCGTTTGCCGGCGGTGCCGGTTCATATTGAATTTTTTAAAAACAAACATCAATATTTGGAAGAAAAAACTTCTTTAGTCAAATCATTGACCGAAGCGGGCTGGGCGATTTTAAATTTTGATGATCCGGTGATCAAAGACTTGACCGATAAATTGAAAGCCCGAGTAATCAGCTATGGTCACACCAGTGAAGCCAAAATTTTAATTTCCAATGAACAGCTCTATTATGACAATGATCAGCTGGCCGGACTCAATTTCAAA
>MHTH01000005.1:6562-111017 GCA_001823055.1 Candidatus Vogelbacteria bacterium RIFOXYB1_FULL_42_16 | reverse complement strand
AATTTCCTTCAAAAAAAGCGAGACGGTGTTGGCGTCACCCACTTCGCCCTTGCCATTGACCACGTCCACTACTCTGGTCACTTTTCTTTCAACATGAACAATGTGCCGACGGATCCACGTCAACGCTATTTGCGACCAAGTGATCGCCAGATATAAGAGCCGGCCGATCAATTGTTTGATAGCATGGACTAAATTAAAGGCCAGATGATCAAAAAACAATTGGGCCGAATGATAGAAATTGGAACTGGCCACTTCAAATTCTTGGCCGGACCGCAGAGCCACCACGCGCAGAGCCAGCGTGATAAAAAGGATTAAGAAACTAACTCCGGAAATCCAAATTAAGATTAGATTAAACATAGGGTAAAAATTAACCCACTCACTAATCAGAAACTAACGCGGATCGCTAGTGTCGAGACGAGCAAAGCGAGAGATAATAATTCTTTCGCCAAATTTCTGGATAAAACTTTTTACAAGAGCATCGATCGTTTGACTTGGGTCTTTGATAAATTCTTGAGCCAGCAACTCTTCAACATTGGCCGGAGCACAGGCGGCAATGTGCATCGCAATATCATCAGCTAAAGTTTTAAATTCTTGATTTTTAGACACGAAATCGGTTTCGGCACTGACTTCTACCACCACACCAATAGCGCCAGTATTGTGAACATAGGATCCCATCGTGCCGGCCTTGATCTCCCGACCGGATTTTTTTTCGGCAATAGCCGCGCCTTTAGCCTTGAGGGCTTCCATCGCTTTAGTCATATCACCACCCGCTTCTTCTAAAGCGATTTTACATTGAGCAATAGAAATGCCAGTTCGCTCTCGTAATTCTTTGATTTGTTCAGTCGTAACCATAAAAAATAAATTAAAAAAACTGCTAATGAAGCTCACTGATTATAGCATTAGAAACACTAAAAAGACAGTGGAAAAAATAAGATTTTTAGTTTGTCTCTTCGGCCTTTTTTTCGGCTGGAGCTGGGGCTGGAGTCGCCAAACCTTCTTTATAAGCCAAAACAATTTGTTGCAAGAAAAAGGCAATACTGGTACCGGAAGCATCGTTACCCACCAAGGGATATTCCAGATTGGTGATATTGCAGTCAGAATTGGCGATAGCAATCACCGGCACTTTGGCGACCTTAGCTTCGGCTACAGCAATCTCTTCTTTCTTGGCATCAACTACAAAAATCGCACTCGGGATCTTTGGCATCCCAGTGATACCACCAAACAATCGTTCTAGATCTTCCACTTCGCGCGAAATCATCAAGCGCTCTTTTTTGGTATAGACAGCCAACTCGCCTTTCTCGCCCTTTTCTTTCCAATCAGCTAATTTGGCTAAACGTTTGCGAATTTCTTTAAAATTAGTCAGGGTACCACCGATCCAACGCAAGCTAACATACGGCATATCAATTTGCTTGGCCATTTTTTCCACCACTAGGCGGGCTTCCGGCTTGGTGCCAATAAACAAAATCTGTTTGCGCTCACGAGCTAGACTACGAACAAAATCCAACACTCGGTCAAGATCATCCACGGTCTTTTCAATATCAATGATCGCACCCCGATTTTTATAGCCAAAAATGAAATCGCTAACCGACGGATGTCGCTGGCGACGAGAATAGCCATAGTGAACACCGGCCCGGAACATTTCTTTGACCAGGGCCTCTTTTTCTTCCTTGTTTTTTACTTTTACTTCAGTTGACATACGGGGAATAGCTTAGCAGAAAAGGAGAGAAAAGGCAAACACCAACCAATAGCTTTTAGCTTTTTGGTTATAGGTTTTAGTAAAATTCAACCAAACAAAAACACCCGACGACCAAACCTCGAATCATCGAGTGTTTTTGTCGTCGGGTGTGTAACCCTACTTCTGGTACTTGTATAAACTATCCACGAAATCTTCAAGCTGTTTTCTGGTCCCGTCTTGCGGAAGAGAGAGCTTCCAGTTACCCCCATCACGATACTCAGTTTGTATCCCTTTACAAGACTCACCAAAGGCAAGCTCAAATAAATCATCGACCGTGAGATAGTTAGAATCTCCAGACAAACCACGTATTAATTTCCAAGGCACAAACAGCTTCGGGTTACCTCTGGGGTTGTATATCTCACAATCCCGATAAAAAAGGTCATTAGACATAGCCATCTCCTTTCATTGGGTTTAAGTCTTTCTCTTTTAATTATACACCCTTCTATCTATTTTGTCAATATCTAAAAAACACCTTATTTACCAATGTTTTTAATATTATATTACCTAATATGTTTGAAAATTTTAATCGAGTTATTTTGGATTACAAAACTCGTTGAGGGCGCACCTTCTTTAGGGAGTCGCGAGGCTGTCGAGCCGAGCGTTTCAGGATTTTTCAAGCTTCGAAAAATCCGTGCCCTAAAAAAGGTGCGCCGAGAAAGAGTGGTAATCCAAAATAACTCGATTAAAATTTTCAATCCTCCTCCCCTTCCTCTCCCACTTGACCAGACTTGAGATCGACAATAATCTGGCCGATTTCACCAGCCATAATCCGGTCCAAACTATGCCAAGATTTCTTGATCCGATGGTCGGTCACTCGATCCTGCGGGAAATTGTAGGTCCGGATTTTCTCGGACCGATCGCCGGTGCCAATCTGGCTTTTGCGCTCGGTCGACATCGCCCTCATTTCTGCCTCTTCTTTTTCCGCCTCCAACTTAGCTATCAAAATGCTCATGGCTTTGTCTTTATTGCGTAATTGAGTTCTTTCTTGTTGGCAACGAACAACAATGCCGGAAGGTTTATGCAAGATTCGGACAGCTGATTCCACCTTGTTGACATTCTGACCACCCGCTCCACCAGCCCGAGTGAAAGTAATCTCGAGATCAGACGGATTGATGGTAATTGATTCAAAGGTTCGAATCGGCATAATCGCCACAGAAATGGTCGAGGTGTGAATCCGCCCCTGTTTTTCCGTCGCCGGCACCCTTTGCACGCGATGAACACCGGTCTCATAACGGAAATCTTCATAAGCCCCTTTGCCAACAACTTCAAAAGACACATCTTTATAACCACCAATTTCATTTTTAGATTCGTCGATCAGATCAAAAGTCCAACCATGATTAACGGCATAAATCCGATACATTTCCGCCATTTCTACCGCAAAAAGCGAGGCCTCATCACCACCGGCGCCCGCCCTAATTTCCATAATCAAACCCTTGGGTGTTTCGGCTTCGATCTTATCTTTGGCTAAAATTTCTTCCATTTGGCTGGCGACTTCGCTCAATTGTTTCTCCAAATCGGAAATCTCGGCTTGAGCCAATTCGGCCATTTCGCCATCTACCACCAAAGATCGTGCTTCTTCCAAGCGTTTAGCCAAACCTAAATAATAATCCGCCAAATAAACGGTCTTGGGATTGGTTTTAAATTTTTCGATATCAATGTTTTCCATATTGAATAGTTTATCTCTTTTTACCCTGTTTAGTAAATTTTAAATTCAGAGATCACAATTAGTTAGTTTAGTTTGCCATGAAGAAATCATAGACCATTAGGATAGGATTGTTAATTCTGAATTTAAAATTAAAATTGCAAGCAATTTTTACTTAACGGGGTGAAGCAACACAAAAGCGCCGACAGGATTTGACGGCGCTTTTGAAAAATTTATTTAGCAGTTTTCTTAGCGACTTTTTTAACCGCTTTTTTCTTGGTAGTAGTGCCAGCCTTGGAAGCGCGAGTTTTGAATTTTTCTACCCGACCAGCCGTATCAAGCACTTTTTCGTTGCCAGTATAAAAAGGATGGCAAGCACTACAAATTTCCACATTGATTTTCTCTTTGGTCGCGCCCACCGTGAAAGAATTGCCACAAACACAGGTGACAGTCGCTTTATCGTAAAAAGTTGGATGAATATCTTTTTTCATTGCCCCAAGACTATAGCAGGAAACTAGCCTCCCTGCAAGGTCTCAATCATCGCTTGGTATTTACTGGCTTTGGCCATCACTTGATCTCCATAAAAAGCATTTTTAGCTAGGCTCCAATTGCCACCGGCATAGTATTTAAGAGCCGCTTTGCGCTCGGCCGCATAATTGCCACCAATCGCGCCGTTATCCACCAACAAGAGACCGGAAGCCGCAAAGGCATCTTCGGCATTCCAAGGATTAGGTGGTTTATTACCGGTAATAGCGCTAATCCGACCAATATACAACTCCCAAGTGGAAGGAATAAATTGTGCCGGCCCCATCGCTCCACCATAACCACTGCCATAAGGACAAGAGACTGGTATTGTGTCCGGATCAATCCCTAAAGATTGGGTGATGCGGAGAAATGGTTCGTAGTCGCGAGTCGGCTTCATTACATCGCGCCATTTTTGGCTATCTTGCGGACGATTACAAGTCCCAACATTAACGCCTAAAGTGCCACTGTTGATATCAGACTCTTGAGTAATAATCGCCAAAAGAAAGGCTGGGCGAATACCGATTTTTTTGGACACTTGATTGGCATACTCTAAAGCTTGACCGAAAGAAATTCCTTTAGAGTCGCGCAATTTAAACAAGGCATTTAAAATTCTGGTTTTTTCTTTTTGTTTTTCAGCAATAACCGACTTGTAGGCTCCTTCTTGAGCTTTATTCAACCGCAAAAGAACATTTTTTTGTTTGTTCAATTCTTCGATTTTGGCTTTTTCCATCTCAATAGCCTTTTTGGCGTTTATTTCCACATCACGCTTGTCTTCCAAAACCACTTTTTGTTTTTCGGTCTCTTTTTTAGTTCCGCGGATAACCTGAAAAGAGTCAGCGACGGCCTCTTGGACAAAATGAAAGGCGGTCAAATCAACAAAAAAATCCGTCACCTGTTTGTCGCTCAAAGCTACTTCGATCGCCGAGCTATCATCCAGATTGCGAGCGTGACGTAACAATTCCGCCAACGACATTTTTTCCCGATCAATCTTGCTAACTAAAGCGCCGATGGTCTTTTCTTTTTTACCGATATCGGTTCCTAATCGAGAAATCTCCACTTGTCTGGCTTTGATATTGAGTTGAGCGGTTTTAATTTTAATGTTGAGAATATCAATGTCACGCTGAACAGAAGCGGTTTCTTTTTGTTTGGTTCGCAACAAACCGGTCTGGTCGGCGATTTCTTTTTCTACCACACTCAACTCGGCCCGAAGACGAGCTTCGCGAGCAGCTTGGTCTTCAGTTTGAGCAAAAATATGAGTTGGCGACGAGATAAAACAGACAGAGATGACTAAACAGACAGACCAGAAAAAGCGCCGATCGGCGTTGGTTAGTGGCATAAAATCAATTATAACTTAAAAACCCGGCTAAACCAAACCCCGCCCCGAACCATTCTGGTTCGGGGCGGGGTGATATTTAGTTAATCGTTACTCTGTCACTTCCGCTTCTCCTTCTTCTTCTTTCTTACCCTTGGTCTCGACTTCGATGGCTGACAAGTCGACGGGACCCTCTTCTTCGACGACTTCTTCGCCAGCTTCGGTAATCGAAGCCACCACCTCTTCACCATCCACTTCGGTCGTCACCCCCTTTGGCAAAACTAAATCTTTAACATGAATCTGACTGTCTAAAGCCACTAGAACTGAAATATCAACTTTAATATCGTGGGGCAAATCTTTTGGCAGAGCCTCAATCTCCAACTCATGTAAAACTTTGACTAGAGCTCCACCCAATTCTTTGATTGCGGGCGCCACACCATCAAAAACCAACGGCACATGAACGGTAATCGGTTTGTTGGTATCTACCGCCAAGAGATCAGCATGGATCGGTTCGCCCGAAACTGGATGATGAGCCACCTCGTGAATTAAGACATCTTTTTTCTGACCCCCGATTTCGAGAGTGACCAAAGTTGATTCACCGGCAATCGAGAGGACTTTTTTGAACTCTTTTAAATCAACAAAGAGAGGTTGGGTAGATTCTTTACTACCATAAATAACCACCGGCAAACGACCGGCCACGCGCGCGTCGGCCAGCTTCTTGCCAAAGGTTTCTCTGGTTTGAGCCATCAAGGTAATCATAGACGGCATTCTAACAGGAAAAGTTAATTTGTCAAAATTTTAATTTTTTCCTCGACAATCTTTTGCATCGCTTCTACTGATTCAGTCAGGAGTTTATAAGGCGCGATTTCCTGCGGTTTGTCCGCCAGACTTTTTTCCAAACCTTGGCGCCAAGCCAGACGCAAATCACTATTGATATGAACAATCGCCACTCCTGCTTCAATCACCGCTTTTAATTCAGTCGGAGATAGACCAGAACCGCCATGCAAGACCAGAGGCACTCCAGTAGCAGAATAAATCTCCCGTGCTCGTTCGGCATCAATTTTCGGTTCACCCGAAGCCACCAAACCATGAATGTTGCCAATGGCCGGCGCAAAAAGTTCCACACCGGTCTCGCGAACAAATTGTCCCGCTTCATCGGCGGTGGTCATCTTGTCGGCAATAGCAATCCCCGTCGGCATTTCCGTAAGCAAAGCTGACGAACTGCCGATAAAACCAATCTCGCCTTCAATTAAAATCGGTGAATTCAATTCTTTGGCTAGAGCCACACACTCGCGCGTCAATTTGATATTTTCAGCCAAGCTTAAACTACTACCATCAAAAGTAATGGCATCAAATTTATTTTCCATCGCTAGCCGAGCTCCGGCCAAACTATGGACATGATCGGCATTCAAAAAAATCTCTAAACCTTTTTCCGCTCGCACACTGTCTACCAAAACTCGCGCTTGTTTGACGCCAAAAAAATCCATTTCCCCTTCCGACAAGCCGATGATCACCGGCTGTTTCGTTTTTTCTGTCGCTCTCACGACCGCCCAAAAAGCTTCGAGGGTCGAGATATTAAATTGACCAATGGCCGATTTTTTCTGCCTAGCTTCGATGATTATTTCTTTTAGGGTTTTCATTGTTTTTATATTATAATAATATTAGTATTGCAAAATAAAATCTTTTGATTTTTCGACCATGTCTAACTTTTTTTCTAAAATTTTTTCCCAGCCTTTTGATCTAATCACTATCGGCGATCTGACCACCGACGCTTTTATTCATTTACATGAGGGAAAAATTCGCAAAAATTCTACCGGACCAGAATTGTGTCTGCGCTTTGGCGACAAGATTCCTTATGAATCTGTTACCATCATACCAGCCGTCGGCAATAGCGCCAATGTCGCTGTCGCTACCGCTCGTCTCGGCCTCAGGACAGCTTTGATCACCGATATCGGCGCTGACGGTTATGGCCAGAGGGCGATGTTGACCTTAAAACAAAATCGAGTAGTGACAAAGTTTATTAAAATTCATAAAAACCTAAGCACTAATTTTCATTTTGTTTTATGGCGCAATGACGACCGAACGATTTTAGTCAGACACGAAAAATTTCCTTATCAATTACCGACTACCCCAGCACCCCGCTGGCTTTATTTGAGCTCGCTTGGCCCAGATTCACTGACTTTTCATTCACAAATTGTCGATTATCTAAAAAATCATTCCACCGTCAAATTGGCCTTTCAACCCGGCACTTATCAAATCAAATTAGGGGTTAAAAAATTAGCCCCCATTTATCGTCGAACAGAAATTTTGTTTTGCAACCGCGATGAAGCCAAGAGGATTTTAAAAACCAAAAACGATAATATCAAAAAGTTATTGACCACTCTGCGCGAGTTGGGACCAAAAATCGCCATCATCACCGATGGCAAAAAAGGCGCTTATGTTCAAAACAAACTCGGCCAAAACTTTTTTATTCCTATTTTTCCCGATATTGACAAACCATTGGAGCGAACCGGCGCCGGTGACGCTTTTGCCGGTGCGATTATCACCGCTTTGATCAGTGGTGAACCTTTAGATAAAGCTCTCTTATGGGGACCGATCAATTCATCTGGCGTCATTCGTCAAATCGGCGCCCAAGCCGGCCTGCTCGATCAAAAAGCGCTCACCCAACTTTTAGCTAAAGCACCGACCAGCTACCAAATCAAATCGCTCTAAATTTTTCAATTCAGACTTCATTGACTTCTATTTTAATATCTCTGTTGCAAAAAATCTTAGACAGTCTAAACTAACTTCTAGAAAGAACCATTCAAGCCCACCCAGAGCGTCAAGCGTCCCAGCTGCGAGAAAGAGAACATATTAGCGATCTATGACGCTCTACCCAATAGGCCCGAAGCAAGACAAGCTAGCCCACTTGTGCTTCGGGCCTTTCCTTTTCCCCGTAAAACTCGCTTTGCTCGACACGGGGTAAACCCCATTTTATTTAGCCAACAAATCTTTAGTAGCTTGAACAATACTGTCCGCCCCTAAACCATAATGTTCGGTCAACTCCTCTGCCGAACCAGATTGGCCAAAAATATCATCGACGCCAATAATTTTCATTGGCGTTGGATATTCTTGTGATAATAATTCGGCGATAGCGCTACCCATACCACCCGCTTGTTGATGGTCTTCCACGGTCACGACGGCACCGGTTTTTTTTGCGACTCGTAAAATTGTCTCGCGATCAAGTGGTTTAATCGTGTGATTATTGACCACTACCGCTTCAATCCCCTCTTTAGCTAATTTCTTGCCAGCCAAGAGCGCTTGATAAACCGACACTCCGCAGGCAATAATCGCGACTTGAGCTTGATCACTGTCTATTAAAATATTGGCTTTCCCAATCTCGAATGATGATTCGGCAGTAGTAATAACCGGATATTTTTCGCGGACCAAACGCAGATAGCTCGGCGCGCCATTGTTGGCAATAGCCTTGGTGGCTTTTTTCGCTTCCCAATAATCGGCCGGCACCACTACTACCATTCGGGGCAAAACGCGCATTAAAGCAATGTCTTCCAGAGCTTGATGTGACCCACCGTCCGGACCAGTACTTAGACCACCGTGCGAACCAATAATTTTCACTGGCACATTATTGTAACAAATAGTCGTTCGAATTTGTTCCCAATTTCTCCCGGGTGAAAAAACAGCATAAGAAGAGATGAAAGGAATCTGGCCAGTCGAGGCCAAGCCGGACGCGACACCCGCCAAATTTTGCTCCGCGACACCCACTTCAAAAAATCGCTCGTGAAATTTTTTGGCAAAAATATCCAAGCGGGTGGAATCGCGCAGATCAGCCGAGATGGCAACGATTTTTTTGTTTGTCTCCGCCATTTCCGCCAAGGCCTCACCAAAACCTTCTCGTAAAGATTTTTGTTCAATATTCAAATCGTAAAGTTTGGGGTTGAGATGCATTGTTTAATCTTATATCCATTACCATGCTTTAACAACCCCAAATAAGACTGAACCGTCTCTGGCTTACCCTCCATTTCCTTAAGCCGTCTAAACATTCGCCGTTTGGTCGCCGTTCGTAAAACTCGATGATGTGGAAAATTCACCCAGCCGAGAAAATCCACACCCGAAGCCAGAGTTTTTATGTAGACTTTGTCAGGATGAAGATTTAACTTGAGATTGGTTTGGAGAAAAGTGTTGATCTCTTTTAATAGATTTTCTAAGTATGGCTTGTCGGTCGACATCATAACAAAGTCATCGGCGTAGCGAAGATAGTATTTGACTTTTAATCGGTGTTTAACAAATTGATCAAACTCATTCATGTAGATATTGACCAAGAGTTGGGAGGTTAGATTACCCAAGGGTAAGCCCTTGCCTTGTTCAGTACTGTGAAAACTTTTAATTACTCGTTCTAACAACCAAATAATGTCTTGATCCGATTCGTGTTTCTTTAAAATGGCAATTAGAATTTGATGATCAATGGAAGCAAAGAATTTTCGGACATCACATTTTAGAATCCAACAATTTTTAGTATTATTTTGCGAGACTTTGCGGGCAAAAACAGCAAATCTTTTGATGGCTTTATGCGTTCCTTTACCTAGACGACAAGAGTATGAATCATAAATAAATTTCTGATTGAAGTGGTAATAGAGGATGCGATAGATGGCGTGGTGCAATAGTCGGTCACGGACACTGGCTTTGTGGATATTTCTGGGTTTGGGGTCGGAAATGTTGAAGGCTTGGTAATGGCCATGGGTGTAGGTTTGAGATTTTAGATCGAAATGTAAGGCAATAACATTACTCATCAAATTTAACTCAAATTCTTGAACATCTTTTTTGGATTTTTTGTTTCTGATAAATTCTTTCCAAGCTCCTAGTAAATTATCAAGGGAAATGATATTCTCATAATTGTGAACAAAATGAATTTTCCCCATTCGACTAATAATACCCCCCCCCCTACCAAAATTACTACCACTTTTACAATATTTAAAATCAGCTTACCTTTTGTGGCATGAAGATCATCAAACCTTACCTAAAGTTGATAAATTTTCTCTGGGTTTAAAAATTGATACTTTATTTGTTGAGACCATCGAAGCTGTTGCCAGCGCCTCGTTTTTATCGCCGACAGATAAAGCGCCATATGTTCGGTTGGCCATTAGAAAAATGGATACGCTCAAGGTTCTTTTGCTGGTTTTGTGGGAAACTAAGTCTTTAGATACTAAAAAATATATTGCTCTATCTTTAAAATTGGAGGAGATTGGGAAAATGCTTGGTGGTTGGAATGGACAATTAGTAAGAGCCTCGCAACAAGTTCAGACAAAACAAAACTCTCCGGTCAAAGCCGAAGAGAAATGAAGAGATTAGCGAGCGAAACCGACCGATTGTTGGCATTCCAGTCATTGTCGAGCCAGTTCTGGTTCCAGTTCCACTGACTATCATCGTTGCGATAGAGGTAGAGCACATACCGGTTGCCGTTCGGGTTCCGCAGAAATGTATCAAATGCCGTCTTTATCACCATCCCTCAATCTGCCAGTTGGCAAAATTTAGAATTGAATATTATCTGACATCTACAATGCCTTAGCATCTGACACCAAGTATCTTCATTTTTTGTTTGAGTGAAGTGTCTGCATACATCACTCTATACCGAAACCGTAGTCGCGGATATTCTCGATGTATGGATACTGGATTCGGTGGCAAAAAGCCGTAGCCTTTTACTAATATTCACCTACTACCAATCCAAGTGTACTTTATTTTTATTTTTTATCCAAAATTTTAGCCCTGCTTCGATAAATCGAAGCAGGGCTAAGGACTAAGGTCAAAGGTCTTGAGAACCAAAACCAAAGTCCTGAGAACTAATCACTTGCGAGCGAAACCGACCGATAGTTGGCATCCCAGCCATGGCCGAGCCAGCGCCGGTCCCAGTACCACCGACTACCATCGCTGCGACAGAGGTAGAGCACATACCGGTTGCCGAGCGGGCTCCGCAGAACCAGCCCAAAGAAATCCATGTAGGTGATCTGACCGTTCTGGTAGAGCCACTCCAGAATGGAGTTCCCCTTGTTGGCTTGATAGTCTTGCCACAAGGAGAGAAAGGTGCGTCCACCGAGGCGGAGGTGGCCTGAAGCCTTCATCCGCATCAGCTTTTCTTCGCCCGTGATGGTGGTCTCGCCTTCTTCCAGACAGGTTTCGAATAGAGCTTGACTGAAATCAATCTCCGAGAGATTGTCTTCGCGTCGGTCGCAGTCTTCGCCTCCTTCGAGGCCGTTGCCATCTTTTGGACCTTTCCAGATCGTCCAGCCTTCGCTGAGAAATCCGCTGGGGCTGAAGGTGACAGACGGTTGAAACCGAAGAATCTTCGGTTCACCGACGATTAGGCGACAACGATTCTTGAGCCACAGAGCAAACTGCTGCCCCGCTTCGACTGGATGCTGAATGACCCACTCCGCTACCTCGTCGGGAATCCCCTCGGGATCGGCGTTGGTGAGAAGCACTCCATGTACTTTGCGCAAACGCCTTTCGCTAACTTCTCCGGCCTTACTCATAGAGCTAACCTTCCTTTCCTGTTTTGCCTAGCTATATTCGCCTTCTTGTGAAATAGCTTTAGCGATGCTGTTGGGCTAAACATTATATCTTTGCCACAGCAGAAAAAATCCCAAAATGAGACCCTTTCTGCTGTGGCCAATCGCCCTCCTTCGCGCAAGGCTTCGGACGAGCACACAAGTTTTATATTAAAGAACTGTTGTATATTATATACCTATTTAGCCAAATTGTCAAGAGCCACCCTTCCCTCCTCTTTGCTCGGCACTTTGCCGTGCCACTCGTAGCGACCTTCAAAAGCGGTCACGCCTTTGCCGGGAATAGTGTGAGCAATAATGACCGCTGGCTTGTACCAAGCGGCTTTGGCTAGACCAATCGCGTCATCTAGATCAGAAAAATTGTGACCATCGACTTCGATTACCTGCCAGCCAAAAGCTTTCCATTTGTCGATCACTGGCTCCAGTGGCATGACTTCCTCGGTCAAGCCACCAATCTGGATCATATTGCGATCGACAATGGCGATCAGATTGTGCAGTTTTTCTTTGCCCGCCAACATCGCTGCTTCCCAAGTCGCCCCACACTCCATTTCGGCATCAGACAGTAAACAAAAAACATGGCGACTGGTGTGTAGATTATCCAAACGCAGACCCAAAGCCATGCCCACCGCCTGGGCTAAACCGGAACCGAGCGGACCAGAAGAGGTCTCGAGCCCCGGCAACCACTCCCGATGCGGATGTCCTTGCAGACGCGAACCGAAGCGACGTAAAGTGGAAAGTTCTTTTTCCGGCAAATAGCCAGCCAGCGACATGGCAGCATAAAGGACTGGACAAATGTGACCACTGGATAAAACAAAAATATCACGCTCATTCCAGTCTGGTCGTTTCGGATCATGTTTTAAGGTATGAAAATAAAGTAGAGCCAAAATATCCGCTGTGCCTAAAGGACTAGCGGTGTGACCCGAACGCGCTTCGACGAGCATATTAATCACCAGACGGCGAATCGCCCGCGCTTTTTCTTCTAACAATTTTATTTTACCATCATTTAACATCCACTTAATTATACCTCAAAAATACTAATGAGAATATGAAAAACTCACAAACAAAATTTGTCAAAAAAACTTTCTTAATTTCAAAACCCAGGTCCAAGCCCACCCATTTTGAAATTAAGAAAGTTTTTTTGACAAATTTATTCGACTATCCGTGCAATAAAATATCAACGCGCAAAACTGAGCTAAGCAATTTTCTGTAATTCTTTTAAGACTACTAACGGTTCTTTGTTTACCCAGATCGCAGAGCCTATCACTAAAGCATCGGCGCCGGCTTGAGTTAATTCTTTGGCGTTAGTTAAATTTACTCCCCCATCGACTACCACTTTCAAATTCGGCCAGTTAGTTTTTACCGCTTTTATTTTTTCTAACACTTCCGGACAAAAATCTTCACCCTGAAAACCAAGACGCTTAATACTCATCAATTGCACAGTTTTTATTTCTTTGACAAAGGGCGCGATTTTTTCCACCGGCGTTTCTAAATTTAGCGCCACGACGATTTCTTGATGGTTTTTCTGGTATTTAGCTAAAATATCAGCCAAATTTTCTGTTGATTCCAAATGCACCACCAAGCGATCAGCTACTGGTAGCCATTCTTCGATGACCGTCTCTGGTATTTCCACCATCAAATGCACCGAGATTTTAGTCTGATCGTCTAGTTCGTTTAACAAGGCCGGTTCTTGAAAAGTTTGATTGGTAGCAAAAACGCCATCGGCCACATCGATTTCCACCCACTCCACCTGTCCAGCCAATAATTTAATTTTCTTCTGCAAATCAGAAAAATTAGGGCTGACGATTGAAGGGATAATTTCTATACTCATTTTTTTGTGATTTTTAACAGGACAGGTTAGAAACTTAACTCACTACTTATCTCGCCATCCAATTTACGCAAACGACGGATATGTCGAGCTTCACCGGAAAATTCGGTCGACAACCAGACTCGCACCGCTTCCTTGGCATCGGCCTCGGTCAAATAACGCGCCCCGAGCGACAAAACATTGGCGTCGTTGTGTAAGCGAGACATTTTAATAATATCGAGATTGGACATGCAATAAACCGTGGCTCGGACTTTAGCGTGGCGATTGGCCATCATGGCTTCACCTTGACCAGAAGCGCCCAAAACTATACCCCGATGATTGGCTGGATCGCTTTGGACCTGCTTGGCGACAATATCGACAAAATCGGGATAATCATCCTCCGGGTCCAAATTAAAAGCCCCCTCGTCGTTGACTTCATAGCCAAGTTCACGTAAATAAATTTTCAGTTTATTTTTTAATTCAAACCCGGCATGATCTGTGCCTAAAAAAATTCTCATCCCGTTTAAAATTTATGATGCTAATTTAATCACATGTTCGACCAACGAGTGGGTGTATCCCATTTCGTTGTCGTACCACGCCATGACTTTGACTAAATTGCCACCGACGACTTTGGTGTAGCTCAAATCGGCAATCGAAGCATGCGAGTCGCCCAAAATATCGGACGAGACGAGAGCTTCTTTGGTAACCGTAAAAGTTTTTTGCCAACGCGGATCCTGCGCCGCTTTGGCCAGCGCTTCATTAACCTCCTCCACCGTTGTATCCCGTTTGGCAATAAAAGTGACATCAATCATCGAGCCGGTAATGACCGGTACGCGCACGGCGATGCCATCAAATTTACCCTGCATCGCTGGAATCACTTGACCAACGGCGATGGCCGCTCCCGTAGTCGAAGGAATCAAGTTGACTGCTCCCGCTCGACCCCGCCGCCAATCTTTAGCGTCAGCGACATCCACCAGCTTTTGCGTTGCAGTATAGCCATGAGTGGTATTGAGGAGCGCTTTTTCGATCCCAATGGCTTCGTCTAAAATTTTAATCACCGGCGCAGCACAGTTGGTCGTGCAAGAACCATTGGAAGTTAGAATCTGGTTTGATAAAGTCTCGTCATTGATCCCCAGTAAAAAAGTGCCACTGGGTGTGTCGGCAATCGGTGCATCTTTGACCGGTGCGGAGATGACAGCCTTGCGGGCGCCGGCATCAATATGTGCTTTGGCTTTAGCAAAAGTTTCAAAAACACCAGTCGACTCCACCACCACATCCACTGACAATTCTTTCCATGGCAAATTGGCTGGATCTTTTTCCTGACAAAAACGAATGGCTTTGCCATCGATCACCATCTGGCCATTTTCCGCCTTGACCTCATGCGACCATTTACCATAAGCGCTGTCGTATTTTAGAAGATAGGCTAAATTGTCCAAATCACCCAAATCATTGACCGCGACGATTTCAATCTGCGGATTGTCTGTCGCCACTTTTAAAAACGCCCGGCCGATTCGTCCCAAACCATTAATTGCTACTTTGACCATAAAAATTATTTCTAAATTAAAATTTTAACTATCTTGATTTTAACAAGAAACACCCCCAATGCCAAACTGGCATTGGGGGTGTTTCAAAACGCCTACTTTTTTGCTCTTTCTATAAACAATTTTTTAAGAGTTTCCGGATTGGTCGCCCCCTGACCTTTTTTCATCCCTTGGCCAATCAAGAATTGGAGCGAGGCTTCTTTGCCATTTTGATATTCGGCAAAAACGGTACCAAATTCAGCGATGACTTCATCCACCACCTTGGCCACGGCTCCTTCATCATGAATTTGAAACAGGCCTTTGATTTCAGCAATCGTTTTTGGTGCGCCACCCTCGGTTACCATCACCAACAAAATATCTTTGGCGCCACGCGAAGATACTTCTTGTGCACTGACCATTTTAATCAAATCGGCAAAATCAGTTGCCGGTGGCAATAGCTTCAGCTCGCCAGTCTTACGTTTACCAGCCACATCAGAAGTTAGGTAATTGGAAGCGAGTTGAACCAAAACCTTGTCATCACTCAAATTTTTAGCGACTTCCTCGATAAAGGCGCCGAGTTCATCGTCGGCCACGTACATTTCGACATCTTCGCTTTTGAGACCAAAAACACTGATCAAGCGTTCGCGCCTCTGCCAAGGCAGTTCCGGCAAAGTTTTTTCCAATTCAGCCTTGGTCAATTCCGGTAATTGACCAATGAATAATTTTGGCAAATCCGGATCGGGAAAATAACGATAATCGTGTGATGACTCTTTCTTGCGTTGACTAAATGTCACTTGCTTGTTTTCATCCCAACCACATGTTTCTTGGACAATCTCCTCACCCTTTTCCAAAGCCTCGATCTGACGCTTCATCTCAAATTCAATCGCCTTCTCCACCGAGCGAAAAGAATTGAGATTTTTGACTTCGACTTTGGTTCCTAATTTAGCTGGATCCTTCGAGACCGAGATATTGGCCTCGACTCGCATTTGACCCTGTTCCATATTGGCTTCGGACGCGCCTAAATAGCGCAACAACAATTGCAATTCTTTGGCAAAATTACCAGCCGTCTTGGCATCATGAATCACCGGCTCGGTCACTAGCTCCATTAATGGCAAAGAAGAACGATTGAAATCGACTAGACTTTCTTTTCGCCCAGCTTCATGAAAAGACTTGGCAGTGTCTTCTTCCAAATGAACGCGAGTAATTTTTACTCCACTTAAATTACCACCAGTCACCAACGGATATTGATACTGACTAATCTGATAACCTTTGGGAATATCGGGATAAAAATAATTTTTGCGATCAAATTCGGTAAAATCGGCCAAATCGCCACCGACCGCCACCCCGACCCGCAAAACTTGACGAACCGCCTCTTTGTTGATAACCGGTAGCGCCCCCGGTTGAGCGGTACACACCGGACAGATGTTCACATTTGGTCTTTTTTCTGTTGAGTCGTTTAAACACCGACAAAACATTTTAGTCTTGGTTTTAAGCTCGACGTGAATTTCCAAACCAACAGTCAATTGATAGCCATTTGTATTCATAAATAATTTACATCATTTAAAATAAATCTATTTTGAATTACTAAACTCGTTGAGGCAGAAACTTTTTTGGGGGTTTTGAGCGCGACGGCGCGAAAACTTCAGGATTTTTCAAGCTTCGAAAAATCCGTACCCTAAAAAGTTTGCTGGCGATAAAGAGTTTGGTAATTCAAAGAAACTTAGTGTAGAGCTATTCTAACATTAAAATCGCAAAGGAAAAGGCCGGCACGTGGTAAAAAACGTTCCGGCCTTCAATTTGAGGTTGCTAAGGGCGTTACCCAGCCCGAAGCCAAAAAGATGATCTCCCAAGCATCCACAGTGCAACCCAACCGAAAGTCCGGAAACAATTCAACGACATACCAAGACTCTTCCGGATGAATTTGGCTATGGACCAATTCCAACTCGTGGATACCAGCCGGCAGATCGTACCAAAATGGCACCGAACAAGCGCCACCCCAGCAACACATTTCGATTGATCGATGGACTTTGACGAGACGGCTAGCAAATGGAGGCCAGACCACCGGCCAACGGCTACCAATCAAACACAGTTCCCGCAAGTCTTTTGACATCACGACCACCTCCTTTCTACTCTAAGCTAAAAACAAAAATGATGCTTAGTAAAGATTGAATAAAACTAAATTTGTGGTGAAGTTTTTTGAACGGTTTCGGTCTCTTCATCGATTTCGGTAATTTGTTTTTTCATAAAATCCACCATTGACTCCTTGATTACTTGGCCATCCGCCACTACATCAATAAACTTTGTCACTTCGGCCGGTGGTGTGCTGTAAATCAGACGATGATAAAGAAGGGAGTAAACGATAAGAGGCGCTTGCTCTTTGAGTTTATTTAAAAAATCGGCCATGACTTGATATTTTTTAACGGTCTGACCCGACATAACATGACGGCGATAAGTATTGATTAATTCCTCCGCCTCGTCACTGGGGATCTCCACTGCTTTGCCAGCTACGACCGCACTTTCAATCTGCGCCAAACTATCTTTGGTATTTTGTTGATCTTTAGCCATCAACTTTTCTATTGTATCCTTGTCGGGATCTTCCCAAGATTTTTGTTCCAAGTTTTCCATCTTTCAACCAATATACCTCACCTCTTCTGCCAAGACAATGCCAAATTTTTTTTTGACTTTTACTTTTAGTTTAGCGACAAGTTTTTTTAGATCAGAAAATTTACCCCGACCAAGGTTGAGAATAAAATTGGCATGGAAATCCGACACCGCCATATCACCCACTCGCTCACCTTTGGCCCCGACTGATTCAAGTAAAAAAGCGACCGGCAATTTGCCTTCGATAATTTTGGCTTGATCAATTTGGGCTAAAACTTTTTTTGTTAATTTTTGGACAGGGATATTTTTAAAAAAACTGCCCGGGCATTTCAAGTCGACCGGATATTTACCGGCTCTAATTTTAATAATTTTTCTGGCCTCGGCTAATAAAATTTTCTGGTCACCTTTTGGCAAAATAAAACCAGCTCGAAGCACCACCCACGGTCGATGTTTAAAAATGCTATCGCGATAACCAAAATGACAAGCGGTTCGATCGACTCGGCGGATTTTTTGACCGTCAAAGATTTCCACCCAAGCCAAATGATCGCTGATCGCTACGCCATAAGCGCCAGCATTCCCCACCAGCGCTCCACTGACACAACCGGGAATACCAGCTAATTTTTCCAAGCCAGCCAAATGGCGACGAATCGATTGCCTGACTAAATAGGCCAAGGGAGCGCTAGCTTCACAAATGAATTCGCGACCAACTAGCTGGCAAGTTTTAGCTCGTGGTTTTTGACGATGAAATTTGACGACCAAGCCGGACCAACCTCGATCAGCTACCGCGACATTACTGCCCCCACCTAGGACTAATGCTGGAATTTTTAGATGTTTAGCGGTTTTGACAGCTTCAATTAATTCTTTAACATTGTTCGTTTCCAAAAAATAGCGAGCTGGACCACCCAATTGAAAATAGGTTTTTTCCGCTAAACAAACCCTCTTTTTTATTTGGGGTAAAATTTTATCAAGAGTCATCTGGCTCATCTTAGTATTGATAGACAAATACAAATTGGGTCAGGATAATAAAAGCCAGAAATAAAAAAGCTAAAATTAGAATCAGGGTATTACTCATACAGTTAAGCATAACCGAGAAAATATTTTCAAGCAAAATACCCCTGACCTCTTTCAAGAGGGCAGGGGTATTTTTTCAGTTAAACCCAGTCGTTTTTATCTTTTATTATTACTCGGCCGAGATTACTCGGAAGTAATATTGAGTATTGGCTGACAAACCGGTGACAGTGACAGCATGTTCGACGACTTTGGTGTCAACATCGCTAGTACCGGTCGAATTGGCATAACCATAATTCGGAGCGGTCGCGCCAGCGATACTGGCATGAGAAGTCGTGTCAAAGATGACCCGACTATTCGAGATCCGATTGGTGGTCCAACGAACGATCGCGCTGTTGGTGGTGATGTCGGTCACGCGAACATTGGAAATCGCCAAAGCGGTAGTGACATCGTTAACAGTGACATCCACCGTCTTGGTATCATTGACGCCAGAAGCATCGCCAGCCAATAAAGTGATAGTCTTACTACCAGCAGTAGCAAAAGTCACGGATTGGTTCTGACCAGTAATACTGGCCGTGCCATCGCTAAATGACCAAACATAGTTGACCGCACCGGTAGCATCAGTGCTATTGGCACCCAAGTTAACAGTTTGACCAACATTGTAGACAGCACCAGCCGTTGGTGAAGTAATAGTGGCCGTCATCGCCGCATAAGCGACAGAGGAACCAATCACTACAACCAAAGCTGAAACAGCGACAAATTTGAGTAAATTCTTCATATTTTTAGCTCTATATTGTTAATAAAAACGACTTTGGTTTATCTTTAAACCTTCGGCTATTACTACCACACTTGTTATAAAAAAGCAAGATATTGTCAAGGTCTAAAAAATGTAGTCTAAAAAATAACAAAAAAGCCGGGTTAGTGTATAAAAACACCAACCCGGACAAAAGAAACGAAGACCGCGACCTATCGCACCGAGTAGGCGCTGTAGGCCGTAACGGAGTGACCGTTACTGTTGGCCAGATAGGCAGTGAAGAAACCGCTTCCCTTCAAGTTCAGAGTGAAGTTGAAAACGTAGGTCGCCCCCAACTGCACGTTTTCCTCCTGTCGAGTCACGAGCTCGGCATTTCGGATCATCAGACGATAGGGTCCGGCGCTCGGGTCACCATCGGGCACAACTCGAACCTGCGCCTGACTGGCGACAGAAAAAACGCTACCAGGGGCCGGAGACGTAATGGTCACCGACATCGCCGGTGGCACAATCTCACCCTCCTGCGCCTCACCTTCTTGACCTTCGCCTTCACCCTCATCAACATATTCCGTATTGCGAAGGTAAAAAGTCATTGCGTCGCGACTTCCATCCGTCCAAGTGATCGTTACTTGAACCTGCTGACCAGGACGAAGTTCGATTACTTGCGACAGACTGGTTACCTCCTCACCCTCACTTTCATCATCATCACGGAAAATGATGTCCCAGACACCAGTGCCAAGAAAGAAGGCAGCTCCGATCGCCCACAAATCCCTCTCCTCCCAAGTCTTACTAGTCAACACATCTGTGACATCGTAAATTTCAACTTGGATAATTTGTTGGAGATTGTGGAGTTGTTCCAACTTTAAGCCAGTAATGTCTAGGCGGACATCACCGACCACATCGACCACTTGACCAAAGTCCTTGATTTCGATCGTAAGGCCGAGGTCGTCGGTCACTGTCACTTTCAGCGTCTCCTTGGGGCAACCAGACAGCGAGCAGCCTCCAACCAGTAAGGCCATCAATACCAACACAACTAACTTCTTCATAGCAGAACCCTCCTACCCATTGGGTATGTTCATTTTCAAGCCACAACCCTCGATCTCCACTTAGAAACCAAGAGCAACTTTCCACCCACACTCCTAACACAAACTATTTAGTTTGTAAAGACCAAAGCTTGTTCTCAATTTCCTATCGGACAAAACCGAAAGAGAATTGAGAGTATTTCTACTTCTCCCCTTCTTCCTTGCCTAACACAATCACTTCGCCATCAGAAGCTTGGCTACCAACCGGAAGATTTTCATATTCTTTTTCCGCTTCGATGGTCAAAGGTAAAGGAGTAACAACAGTCTCTTCAGAAATTGCCGTTTCAGTCTTGGAATTGTTACCAAAAATGTCAGCTGTATCATCTTCATCTCCGTCATCATCCTCTTCACTCAAATACCAGATGATCAACAAAAGAATGATTATCAACAAGAGGAGCAGAAGATTCCAGAACCAACAGGGAATATCGCGCAAGAAATCCAAGAAACCGACAAAGGCCAGTTGCAAGAAATTCTTGCCCTTGGCTACTTCGACGGAACTAGTGCCGATTTCCCAGCTGGTAGTCGCAATCGGTTCAGAAATTTCCGACTGTTTGATCAAGGTTTCGATTCGGCCATAATAATTGCGCAGGTCTAGATCATTGGCGGTATCGCGTCCGCAATAGACGTTATTAATCGCCAATTTGGTCGTGATAAAAACATATCCAGTCGAGTCACTGATCCCCCAGGGACCCAAAACATCACGATTGTATTTCATTTGGAAGCGTTCGACCGCTTCGAAAGTGGCCCGATCATAAAAACCGGTCACTTTGATTCCATTTTCTTTTTCAAAGACTATGAGAAAAGCTTGGAGCTTTCGCACTTCATACGAATTGTTATGAGCGCCAAACTTGATGTATTCCAAGAGATAGGGGGTGCAAACCCATTTAGTGATGATAGGAGGTGGAATAATAGTTCCGCCACCGCCACCACAATTGCTGACACAACCACCACCGCCACCAGTCGGAGGAGTAACAGGAGGGTTCGTACTTGGAGTGGTGGTGAAAGAATACTCGTCACTGACCACTTCAGTAGTTGTTCCACCGCCTCCAGTGGTAGTGGTGAAAGTGTATTCATCACCGACTACTTCAGTGGTAGTACCGCCGCCGCCAGTCGTGGTGGTGAAAGAATACTCACTGGAGACCACTTCGGTAGTTGTTCCACCGTCACCAGTCGTGGTGGTGAAAGTGTATTCACCAGAGACCACTTCGGTAGGAGTAGAACCACCATCGGTAGTTTCGGTCGTGAAAGAATATTCTGCGGAAACAATAGGATTAGAAACTGGAGTCGCAGAAGAAGTAGTAAAATCACCTTCTGCGCCAGTCGTTTCTCCGCCAGTGCTATTGCCGGTAAACTCATCGGAAATAGCAATATTTGTTTCTTCGCTCACACCACCTTCGGTAGCCGTAGTAGTAAAAGAACTCTCATCTCCAGACTGGGAAGCATCGACTTCTCCCGCAGGAGGAGTCGTCGGTTGTTCCTCTTGATTAGAGGAAGTGCCGATTTCTTCACTAATAGCAATAGATGGATTGGGATCGGCCTCATCAGCCGCCATCACAAAAACTGGCGCCACCAACACTAAAAACACACCCACCATAAGGAGGGCTTTAATGATAGTCATCATTCTTTTAGCATTGGTACCAGTCATAATCTTGGAAAAAGAAAATAGATTCGACCTAATAATCGCACACAAACCCCGTAGCAAAATTAGCCACGAAAGACCTGATCAAAAGCGATTTGTACCTCGCCTAGAATGTGAAGAGCAATTGACTGTTGACATTACTACCACAACTAAAAAAATTTGGCAATAGTAAAAGACTCTAAAATGTCCTTTTTGACACTAACTAAAGGACAGGCTTTTTACCTGTCCTTTAGTTAGTGTCTTTTATTTAGTTTTTGGCCTTTAGGCTAGGCTTTTTCACTTGCCGTGGCAATGTTTGTATTTAAGTGGTGTTCCGTCCGGTTTTTTTGCTCCACACGGACAAGGATCGTTACGCCCCACCTTGTCGCCACCAGTTTTATTGACTTGGTTATTTTTTGAATTGGCCAAGATATTTTCCGCTCCTTCTTTTACAGCCTCCAAACTTACGGTTTCCTCTTTAGCTGTTTCGGCTCCAATTTTAGAAGCCATTTCTATTGTCGTAGCAAAAATTGCCAGCTCCATATCTTTAAACAACCGCAAACCTTCTTTTTTAAATTCTACCAACGGATCACGTTGACCATAGGCTCGGAGACGCACTGAATTGCGCATATACTCGATCGCCTCCAGATGTTCAACCCAAAACATGTCGATGACCTGTAAAACCGTCCGGCGAACATTTTCCCAATAAACTTCGGCACCAAGAGTCTTCTCTCTTTCGGCAATTTTTGCCGGCCAATCAATTTTTTCACTGTCATCATTAGTCTCGGGCGGTGCCTCGCCATAGCCTTTGGCGGAGGCGGGCTTTGTCTCGCCATAACCTTCGGTGGAGGCGGACCAAATCACAACCGACAAAGCTTTATCGATAAATTCTCGCGCTTCTTTTTCACCACCAAACAATAACTGCCGACGTCGTTCGTAAATTGTCTGGCGCTGATGGTTGGTGACATCATCGTATTCCAACAAGTATTTTCGCAAATCATAATTATGACCTTCAATCTTGGCTTGAGCACTTTCAATGGCTCGAGTTACAATCATATTTTGAATTGGTTCATCTTCTGGTATCCCTAAACGCCCCATCATGTTTTTGACCCGATCGGGAGCAAAGACGCGCATTAAAGTATCCTCTAAAGATAAATAAAATTGCGTCGCGCCGGGATCGCCTTGACGACCAGCCCGACCGCGAAGCTGATTGTCGATTCGTCTAGCCTCATGTCTTTCCGTCCCCAAGACAAACAAACCGCCGAGATTTTTTACCGCCTCGGCCTCCTCGACTTTAGGCGTCGAACCACCCAATTTGATATCCACTCCCCGACCAGCCATATTAGTCGCAATCACCACCCCACCCTTTTTACCGGCACCAGCAATGATTTCGCCTTCTGATTCATGATTTTTAGCATTTAAAATCTGATGAGGCACACCTTCGCGTTTTAAATAGGCCGACAAAAGTTCGTTTTTTTCGATCGAGACCGTGCCCACCAAAACCGGCTGACCTTGGTCGTGCAGTTCTTTGATTTTTCGTGCCGTCGCTAGCATCTTGCCATTTTCCGTTTGGAAAATTAGATCAGGATAGTCTTGTCTTTGGGTTTGACGGTTGGTGGGCACAGCCACCACATCTAGATTATAGGTCTTCAAAAATTCTTCTTTAGAAGTATTGGCCGTCCCGGTCATGCCAGCAATTTTGTTATATAAGCGGAAATAATTCTGCAAAGTTACCGTGGCAAAAGTTCTGGTCTCTTCTTTAATATCTACTCCTTCTTTAGCCTCGATTGCTTGGTGCAAACCTTCAGACCAGCGTCGGCCCGGTTGCAGACGACCGGTAAATTCATCCACGATAACAATTTCGCCATCTTTGATCACATAGTCGCGATCTTTTTCAAACAAAGCTTTGGCCCGAATGGCCGTTTCCAAATGATGAACGTATTTTACTCCTTTTTCGGTATAAATATCACCAATTCCCAAAACTTTCTCGGCTTTGGTAATACCATCGTCGGTCAAAGAAATAGCCTTCAGTTTTTCGTCGACAGTATAATCTTCTTCCGGTCGTAATTGACGCGCAATTTTAGCGAAAGTCTGGTAGAGGTCCTCGGATTCGCCAGAAGGGGCTGAAATAATCAATGGCGTTCTGGCTTCATCGATTAAAATCGAATCGACTTCATCGACAATCACAAAATTATAAACCGGCCGGCCATCGGCAAAACGCTGAACAACATCGGTGGTATTGTAAGCCAAATTATCACGTAAATAATCAAAACCGTATTCATTATTGGTGCCATAAACAATATCGCACTGATAGGCTTCGCGACGATGACAAGCACGTAAAAAATCGTAGACGACATGAAATGATCCTCTCTCGTCACGCTCACGATCGGCTTCTTCATTTTTTATACTGGGATCATAAACATAAGAACTCTGATTGTTTAATACCCCGACCGATAAGCCGAGCCAAGTATAAATCTGTCCCATCCAGACCGCATCACGTCGGGCCAAATAATCATTGACGGTGACCAAGTGCACACCATGGCCAGCCAGAGCGTTTAAATAGACCGGCAGAGTCGCCACCAGGGTCTTGCCTTCACCGGTGCGCATTTCAGCAATCTTGCCTTCGTGTAAGGCGATACCACCAATCAACTGAACATCAAAATGTCTTTGCCCAAGTAGACGCCATGAAGCTTCCCGCACCACCGCAAAAGCTTCTGGTAGGAGATCATCGATTTTGGCGCCAACAGCTAATCGTTCGCGAAATTCGGCCGTCTTGGCTTTTAACTGCTCATCATCGAGCGTCTTGATTTTAGCCTCCCAGTTATTTATCTCGGCAACCTTGGTTTGTATTTTTTTCAGGTAACTGTCGTTGGGATCGCCAAAAATAGCCTGTAAAATATTAATCATAGGCCAATCCTAGCAAAAAAGCGTCGGAAAAACAAAACCGGCACACCAATCGCACCATTGCGTCTAAGTTTTTTAGAAATTTAAATCTAGCTTGGTAATTAGAACTCCGAAACATATTTACAAAGTTAAACTGATTTTAGACGCAAAAAAAACGAAGGTGCGATCGGTGTGCAGGAAAACAAAACACCACACCTTGAAAGATGTGGTGCTTGCTTGCGTAACCAAGAAGAACTATCCCTTCTTTTTCTTAGCAACCTTTTTCTTGGCCTTCTTGGCCTTTTTCTTAGCAGCCATATTAATTTTGTTTTACTTTTTAAAAAGTTTTGCAACAACTTTCGACCTTTTTATGATCTCCTCGATGGCAGAAGATAATAAAAAAATATTTTGTTGTTACTACTGATATTAATTATCATTCAAAAACAAATTAATAACAAGATTTTTAGTGCAAAAAATGTGGATAACTTTTTATTTTTTATAAAATAAATTTTATTTAATAATTTATTTATTTTTTTATTAAGATTATTTTATAAAAAAGTTTTAATTAACAACCTTTTTTATGCTTTTTCAAAAAAATATTTAAAAAAAATTAAATTTCTTAAAAAACTAAGAAATAGATTAATTGGATTAAAAAATTCATTTAAAATTTTTATAACTAAATCACCACCCATTTCAAGGGGTGGTGATTGTTGCGCGACCATCGTGGCTAGCGGAGTCAAACTCCAAAACAAAATGTCTTATGTGAGTGCTGCCGCTAGCCGCGATGACCGGCAACACCTAGCCAAGTGAAGTATAACAAAAACTAAATTCTTGGTCTATAAATAAAAAGTAACCAGATTAAAGCCCCGCCAAAGGCGGGGCTTTAATTAGACATTTTGTTTATGGAGATCCCCGATATAAATAAAGGGAATAACACTCACTCTTCTATTATAGAATAATTAAGAAAATAATGCAAATCGGAGTAGTGGATAACTAATTTAGGTCTATTTGGCAGGCGGGAGACTGTCTAGAAATTTCTGGGCTTGATAACGTAGCGACGGGTTAGCTGATATCGCTCGCCCCATCACTTGTTTTGCCAGATCGACTCGATTGGCTTGGACAAAAACTTCTGCTAAGGCTTGATAGGCTTTGAAACTACGAGGGTTTTGCTTTATTTTGGCTTCATAATAATTGACGACTCGACTGATTGTCTCTTCCACTTTTTGACTATCGCCAAGACGAAAATAGAGTTCGGCCAGAGAAATATAATTGTCTTTATTGTCCGGGTCAGTTTTAATTTTAGCTTCCCAAAGCGGAATAATGCGACGCAAAACTTCATCAGCTTTAAACTTATCACCTAAAGTCTGCCAAGCTTCAGCTGATTTTAAATAATTACTTTCATCTTGGGGATTGGTCTTGATCGCTTGTTCTAAATTTTTAATTCTTAATTTCAATAGCGCTTGAACTTTATCCGGCCGGCCGATGCTATTGTAAGCATTGAGCAAGCGCGCTTCAAATAAAATTTGAGCATCACTTTTTGCTAAAATCTGATCAGCCAAATCCAACTGACCACTATAGATTGCCACTAGAGCATACATGAGACTAGCTTCACGATATTTTGGATCGAGTTCATAAACTTGTTTGGCCAAGGCTAAAGCTTTAGTCGAATTTTTTTGTTCAACGGCATTAGCGATTAATTGAAAATAGATGGCCTGTTTTTTAGGTGAATATGACAGAGCTTTGTCTAGATAAGCATTGGATTCATCGAAACGACCAATGTTAGACATAAAAGAACCGAGGAGTAAATAAAGTCTGGCATCCGGACCGGCATCTTTTGTTTCTTTGGCCATTTGAGCTAAAGCCAGCTCGCCAATTTTTTGTTTAGTCGCCACTGGCACATTTTGATCGCCAAACACATTGGTAGCGACTAAAAGGTATTGTTCCAAAGCTTCGCGCGAACCAAAAGTATTGAGAGCAAAAACTTTTTTGAATTCAGTATATTTAATTTCAGCATCAGTGGTCGACATAGCTCTGATCAAACCGCGAGAAGCCATGATCGGTTTGATATTAATAAAATATAATGAACCAGCCAATAAGACCAAGGCGATTCCTCCGATCGGCAGAGTGAGGCTATCAGCTAAGATTTTTTCGCTCCAAAAACCTTTTTTGTTTTCGGTGACAATCGTATGAACATAGCCCAAGAGTGAGAAAAATAGAATATAACTGATTAGATTATCAAATACAAAAACATTGTGAATGAAATAAGCAACTAACAAAGCCACGAGAATACCAACGCCGATTGTTTCTTTCTGATCGATAACCACTTTTTGTTTACTAAAGACTGGCTGGGCAACCTCCGTTTTTTTTCTTAAACCAAATCGATAGAGATAGTAAATAGCAGTACCAAACAAAAAAAGATAGGCCGATAGACCAATCAGTCCGGCGCTAATCAACCAATCCAAGAAAACATTATGTGAACGATCAAACCACGGCTCCTGCGACCACAAACTCGGCTGATAGTATTTACTAAAAACATAAAGATAATTCTCTGGTCCCCAGCCAAAAAGCGGGTGCTCTTTAACCGCTTGCAAACTCATACTCCAAATCGTAAAACGCGAAACCGTAGTCGCTTCAGTCAGAGAAATAGTGGCAAAACGATTAAGAGTGGCGTTATTGCGCACCAAAGAAGTATCTTTGAAAAAGATAAATGAGCCAACGAACAAGATGACACCAATCAACAAACCGAGAGCAATTTTTTTAATTTTACCTTCACCGCGCCAAGCTAAGACCAAACCAAAAATAAAAAGACCGCCGATCAGCCCCAAGATCGTACCGCGAGTTTGAGTGAAATAAAGTAATAAAGTAAACCAACCGGCCAGCGCCCAATAAACCGCTTTTAGCCAAACATTTCTAGCATAAGTGATAGCTAGATAAGTTGCCAAAAAAAGATGAATTAACATGTAAACTGCCATGTAGGCGGCATTACCAAGAGTGGCATCAATACGCACACTGCCCTGATGGATATCAGCCAGACCAGACAGTTGGCCCACCGCATACAGAGAGACGCAACTCGCGAACACTAGCGAGAGATTAAAAAAACGATGCCAATAAATTCGAGTAGTTAAAACTCCGGTTACAACCAAAAAATAAAGTAGAAGATGTATTTGGGTAATCAAACCATCCATTCGCTCATAATTAGACCAAAAGCTGTGATAAGGATAGAGGCTAAAAATTGTCGCCACAGTGGTAGCCAGAAATAAAGCAATAATCCCCCACAAGATCAAAGATTTTTTTGGCCGAGCTGATGGATCGCGTAAAGCCAAAATCAGCCAAAGAGCGGCCACTAATTCAACAATAATTCGAAAAGTAAAGTTTTTACCGGTAATAAAGGGAAAAAACATCGAGCTGGTCACTAATAACGGCGTAAAAAGCACCAGCGCCAACCCAGCCAAGATGCCATAACGCAAATAAGTGTTGGTTTTCATATTAGTAAACTATAGCAACCCCCAACCTTTCTTTCAAGAAAAATTTAGTGTCCAAAACAAAAGGGCGCTTTCCGAAAAAAGCGCCCTTTCCATGTAACCAAAAGATCACAGATCGTCGACTCGACGCAACTTGGCCATCGTTGCACACTCACCAGGCAAAACACGTTTGACACCATCGCCTCGCAAGGTCTCGAATCGTCGGACTTGCCGAACCAGTTCAGCCAACTCCGATGGCTCCAGACTAGCCTGATGATCCGAGCCGGGCAAATTGCGATCCAAGGTCAGATGGACCTCTACCGCGCAAGCTCCCAGCATCGTGGCAACCAGAGGAGGAAAGATGTCTCGCGAGTGGCTAGAGTAACCAATCGGCACCTGGGGATAGATTCGTTTGAGCGTTTCCATCACCATCAAGTTGCTATCTTCGTCACGTGGCGGATATTCCGACACGCAATGAAGCAGAACCAGATTGTCAGGGCCAAGAACTTCTACCGCTCGACCGACTTGTTCCAAAGTGCTACCACCGGTCGACATGAAGATCGGCTTGCCTTTGGCCTTGACTCGCAAAAGCAAGTCGCGGTTAGTCAAACAAGCCGAGGCCACTTTGAGCCAGGCTACATCTTCAAAACCGTTGATAAAATGCGCCGACAGACCATCCCAGGCCGAAGCTGACCATGAAACACCGAGTTTCAGGCACTGACGATTGATAAGATCGTAGTCTTTCTCGGTGAACTCCAAAGCATACTTCAGATCGCCATTGGTTGTTGGTCCCCCCGCGTCTAGCCGTTGCCAATTTTTCTCCGGCAAAACAAAACGCGGTTTTCCTTCAACCATCGTCCTCTCCCTAGCGTTGTCGATGATACTGCGATCGAAATCGCGCTCCTTATCGAGTTCAGCTGGAGAAAAAACGGTAGCGATATCGCGTTTCTGAAACTTAACCGCTTCGACGCCAATCGAAACAGCCTTTTCAACCATCTCGAGAGCCATTGGCAAACTCCCGTTATGATTGATTCCAATTTCGGCAATGAAGAAAACCGGATAACCTTGTCCGACCCGCCGACCATTGATTGTAACCATACAAACACCTCCTTTCTGTTCTAAGTTGTAGTCCAACCGCCATCAACAACGACAGTTTGACCAGTCATGTAACGAGAAGCATCACTACAAAGAAAGATTAGTGGCCCAACCAAATCGAGCGGGTGGCCAACTCGCTTAAGCAAAGTCCGAGCAACCAATCGCTGAACAAATTCTTCATCCTTGTTTTGTTCAGAGTTCTCCGATCGACTTTCATTGTTGGGGATAGCCCCAGGAGCCAGAGCGTTGACTCTGACTTCCGGACCAAGCCAGGCCGCCAAGTAACGCGTCTGCGCTATTAAAGCGGCTTTAGCCAGACTGTAACCAATCGGGTTAAAGTAATCCCGACCCTCATACAGATCAGGATTGGGCGCCACCAAGCCATACATCGAAGCAATGTTGACCACGGATCCAGACCCTTTATTTTTCATGGCAGATGCCACCAACTGGGTGGCCCGAAATGGCCACCAAGCACCCGATTCAAAAGACGCCATCACTTGGCCCTTGCTCGCCATCTCGACTCGGCCAGTTGGGTCATTGAAACCGGTCAATGGACCAAACTGAAATGAGTTGTTGACCAGAATGTCAACCGAACCGGCCGCCAAGATTTGTTCAAAAACCCGAGAAGTGGTCTGTTCGTTTGATTGATCAACCTGTATTGTTTGGAAATTAAGCGGTCGAGGCCTCTTTTCGTCAGACAAAACCTTGAACAATTCAATCAAGCCATCTAGGTTTTTGTCCAGCAAATAGACCATTTCTACTCCAGCTTCCAACAACGCCGTAGCAAAATAACGGCCAAAAAAACCCGCCGCTCCAGTCAAGACTGCCACTTTTCCACATAGGGAAAAATTCGCCAAAACATCCATTGTTCTTTCCTCCTTTTGTTTATTGACAAGATTGCATTTTCCACTTCTATTGCTACCACAAGATGAGAAGTTTATCAATAATGTCAAAAACCGTTAACAACCAATCTGATAGATTTCAAAACGTTGGTCTTTGTAGACTAATTTAGCGTTGGCGATGTTGCTCACCGGCAACTTTAGTTGATCTTCTCGATGATCAACTAAAATATAATTTACATGATACTTGGCTAATTTCTCATCAATATTCGGTTTAATATCATTCAGGTATTTTTGATAAAGATCAAAAAAATATTTTTCTCCTCGCCAAGTCAAACTATCCATCATTTGGCCACAAGAATAATTAAGTCTTTCCAGTTTTAAAAAACGACACAATTTTACTTGACGGTTATGACTTTGATATTGATGAATAGCATTACCCACTCCAGCATAGGATCGAAAATCTTTTTTAATATCGGCCAAAGTTAAATTTCTAAAATAATTAGCCACGAGATATCTCTCCTCCAGCTCAGCTGAAGGCATCAGATGCAATCCACCACCAGAAGAAAAAAGAACGTGGCGATGAGCATAGATGGGAACGTAATGACTGGTTTTTTTATTGATCCAGACAACGCTATTTGACTTGGTATTTTCTTTCAACCAAACCAAGGGTCCAGCAATGTTCTGAAGTTCTTTTATTTCAGCTCTATTTTGATCAGTAACGCGATTAATCAAAGACGGTAGAAAATTTTTTATGGGCGAAATAAGCATAATAATTATCACCCCCAGTAAAGAAAAAATAAAAATCTTTTTGACTTTCGGCAATTTAAAAAGATCGGTATAGTTATTTTTTAAAAAGATGCCCAGATAAACCAAAATAATAACCAACCAGATGGTAATAAATCTTCCGATATGATTGGCAATCTCCATTTCTTGACCGGTGATAAGATTACTTAAATCAGCCCCGGTCAAGGCGAGCCCGGAAACAATAAAAAATGGCACAATGGTTTTGGCCGAATTTTTATCGTCTGACCGGCACCAATAAAGAGTCAAAAACAGTAAAAGTTCACTAACAACAACAAGCAAACAATCAAGAATAGCGAGCGAAGTTGGTAAATGTGTTTTGACTAAACCTAATCTAGACATTGTTTCTAAGAAATAAGGACTGGTTATTTGCCAATAGGTGTAGATAATAACCGGCCAGACAAAAATAAAGGTTAAAAAATTGATCAGAACCAACGATCTGAAATCAGACCATTTTTTTTCAAGAACCAGCCATATCAATAAGAAAAAGATCGACAAAACACTGATTTGCCATAAGTAGGAATAAAGATAAAAAGAAAAGGCATAAACTAAAACGAACGGAACAATAAGTTTTTTTTGTTTAGGATTTTTAAAATAACGAAGAAGAACCATTAAAAAAAGAATAAAAAAAGGAAAGATCACCTGCATAATCACTGGCCGGCTCATCAGTTCATGGACGCTTAAATATCCAACCAACGATCCGCCGATTGATATTAGACGAGACAAACCAAGTTCTTCAAACAAAAAAAGAAGAGCGAAAAAAAGAAACAACGGCCAAATCAAATAATTGATAAAAACCGTCCAGCTTAAAGACAGACCTAATAATAATGGCCAGCTAGCGAGCCAATCAGCCACAAAAAAGGCGGGGGCATATTCTCCTCGATGCTCCAAAAAATAAGGATTGCCAAGAAAAAAATTTCCCTGACCAACATCACTCATTCTGGCATAATAATATAAGCCGTCGTTAGTATATTCCGGCAAAATACCTTGCCAGGAAGATCCGGCCAAATAGACAGAATAAAGGTGGGGCAAAATGGAAAAAAACAAAACAAAAATTACGGCAAGGAAAAGATATTTATTTTTCTTTATCAAATCCACAATATTTTTAAAAAACACAATTAATATTATTTATTAAAAATAATAATATTATAGAGAAAATAATTGGCAATAGACATCAGTGCCTTAACAATTATTTGCGAATAAACATACCAAATCCCCAACCAATCGACAAAAACAAACATCCCCAGGCCATTAACAAAAAAACTTATGATCGTTAAGATTGTATACAAAACAAATTGATGATGAGAAGCTTTTTCACCACCCGGAAAAACCCAATCACGATAAATAACGAAACTAACCAAGAAAGCGATAGTAAAAGAAAGTTGAGCGGAAAATAGGTACCAGGCTTTAAAAGTATGAGTAAAAAGGTACAACAAAACAACCTGTAAAATAGTAATGAAAATTCCACCGATTAAAAACTTCAAGACCTTGTCGTATTTTTTAATATAACTTTGGCTGATTAGCCAAAAATTTTGATTCATCTTGTGATCAAATATAGCACAAAACTAACCCAAAAGACTAGAAAAGGAGTCAAAATATGCTAATCTATAATAATATGAACAGGCTAAAAGTGACAATCCGTTCTTGGCTTAAAATTAGCGAGGGATATCTCAAGACCGATATGGTTTACTTGGCTAGAGGCGGTTTCTGGTCTGGGTTAACTTTCATTTTTTCAGCCGGATTAGGCTTTGTCTTAACTCTGGTTTTTGCTAATTTTTTAGATAAAGAAAGCTATGGTATTTATAAATATATTTTTTCTATTTACGGCCTATTGGGTGCTTTTGCCTTTTCTGATTTAAATATTTTAATTATTCGGGCAGTGACCAAAGGCAATGATGGCGTCCTGAAAAAAGCTTTTGATTATAGTCTAAAATGGAATATTCCCTATTTGCTGGTTTCTTCCAGTGTAGCGACATATTATTATTTTAGTTCTAACCCGACTTTAGCGACAGCTTTTGCCTTAATCGCCCTAATCACTCCTTTAACTACTAGCTACAATGTTTATGGTTCTTTTTTAAACGGTAAGAAAGATTTTCGACTGATCAGTTTATCTAACACAATTAGTGGCATCGTTTCTTCAGTCGCTACCTTTTTTATCATCATTTATACTCAAAATCCATTATTGATTGTTATCGGTTATCTGGTGACAAGTTTTCTTACTTCCGCTTTTTATTATTTTTACACCATCAAAAAGTACCAGCCAAATGAAAAATTCGAGGAAGGTTCCCTAGCGATGGGGAAACATTTTAGCGTCATGAATGCTTTTACTATCATTGCTCAAAATATAGACAAGATCTTGATTTTTCATTTTTTGGGTGGAGCACCTCTCGCTATTTATTCTTTTGCCCAAGCACCAGTCAACCAAATCCTTGGTCTATTAAAACTAGCTGGTCCGATCTACGCTCCTAAAATATTGGCCAAAACAAAAGAAGAAAACAAGAAGGAATTACCAAAAAAATTCTGGCAAATATTCTCTTTAATGATTATCCCGACGATTGCTTATATCGTCCTTATCCCCTTTTTTTATAAAATATTTTTTCCTCAATATGCTGAAGCAATAATCTATTCCCAATTTTACGCCTTAGTCCTGCTAACCTTCGGCAAAAAATTTATCGCTATTCCGATGCCGATTTACTTTTCCAAAAAGATCCAATACCAAATGTCAATTATAAATCCGACCATAGATATTCTGCCAAAACTAATCCTGCTTTATTATTTCGGTTTAGCCGGAGCAATCGCTGCCATTTTGGTGTCTAATGTTTTAACGACGACGGTGTCTTTTTATTACTTCAAAAGAATGAGAGATTAAAAAATCGACCATCTCAATTTAACAAATCTCATGGAAATGATTAAAAACGCCGTCAACACCAGCCATGATTAACCTGTCACTAGAAATCGTTCCGATTTTACCAATGACCTGACAACCAGCTGATTTTCCACTTTCAACACCCAATTTTGTATCCTCAATGACTAGACAATCTTTTGGTTTCAGAGATAATAATTTTATCGCTTTTGAATAAGCCTCGGGATGAGGTTTCAATTTTTTAACGTCATCTTCCGCAATAATTACTTCAAAATACGATCGGAGGTTAAATTTATTTAAAAAAACTTCTAACGACTCTCTTCTGGTCGCCGTCACTAAGGCTAATCTAATCCCCCCGTTTTTTAAGATACTTGATAAAAACCAAGGCCCCGGGCATTAATTTTATTTTACTAGAGGCAAATTTTAGAAAATATTGACTCTTAAAACCCATAAACTCTTTTTCCGAAAATTTAATATCTGGATAATGCTCCCCTAACCATTGATAAATCTGGGAGGTGGCATGATGTTTGATTTTTTCCCAATCAATCTTTGTTATTTCAAAATGATAATGGATCAGAGCGGCTTTCTTCGCTTCCTCGTGCAAAAAATCAGAATCAACAACCACTCCATCCAAATCAAAAAGGATTGCTTTAAACTTGCAAATAAAGGACGGTAAGACAGATCGCATTTAATTTATTATCAACATCACGAGCCTAGACGATGATAGAGGTTGAACCATTCGCGAAAATTTAAATCTTGACGACCAAACTCTGGATCATAAATTAAAAATTTATTTTCCAGGCATTGATAAATATCATTTTTATACCAATAACTATCCAAACTCTGTTGATCAATAACACAAAAATGGTCAGCAAAAACTTGCCAAGAATCTTCTAAAGTTCCGAGAGAATTTCTGCCAATTTTTTTTAGAAATTCCGTTTCCAAATATATTTCCCCCGGTCTTTCTCTAACGTAATCCTCGATCGAAGCATTGACTGGCAGATCAATTTTCGATCTCTGGTCCAAAGGAATGTCGAAATACAATAAGAGATCGTCGATTCGGCCGGCCACGGTCATATCAGACAAAGAATAGGGTCGGTACTTAAGAGTAAAAATATTAGTGCTAATAATTCTATCTTGCTGTTTTGTTTTAACCACCAAGGGAAATTTGGCGATAATATTCAGCAAAAACTCAGGGATATTAACTCCATATAGCCTGACATCCGTCCGAGTTTTGATTGCATAATCAAAACCGAGACGTTTAGCTTCCTTCAGCCCAGCGACCGTCGAGGTAATCTGAAGATTGATATTGAACGGTCCGCGAGAATCAGGTTTGGGAATCACCACAACTCTAACCCCCAATTCTCGCAAGGTCTGCAGACATTCCGGGGAATCTACACCCTCATGAGTGGCCACAATAATAACTGAATTGGAAAAATTTTTCTGATAAATCTTGACGGTCTCAACAGTAAAAGAATCGGCCTCGACCGATTTGCCCTGGATGACAACAGCAAAGGACGGTAGCGATTCAATTAAATCGGATCGGCGATGATATTTTTTGGCCAGTTTTGGCCGAGGAGTGATAGTGATAAAACTATCTTGTCTAACTCTAATCGAATTAAAAAGACGAGCTGAACCAAAATATTTTTCAATCAAACGATTATAAAGTTTTTTTAAAAAAATTGGCATATCGGTTTTTTATTTGTCCAAAGGATAATGCGTGATAAATGATTCTAAATCAACTGGCGTGCCCATTTCCCAATTCTTAGTCACCATAACGACTTTTATTTTCCGCCCAAGGCCAATTAAAAAATTGTACACTGGAGCAATATAATATTCACCATTAAATGTTTGTCGTTTTTTTATTGCTTCTTCTGTCGCCAAAACAAAATCTGAGCCGTGGCGAAAATAATAATGCCCATTCGAGGCCAGATTAGAAATGGGTTTCTTTTCGGCGGTCTCGCAGACATACCCGTTTTTGTCTAATTTGGCATAACTGAGACGTTCTTCGTTTGATTCAAAACAAGACAAGACGCCATCGGGTTTTTCATCGTCTATCATTTCCTCAATCGGTGTTTGGGAGTAAGTATCACAACTATAGATAAAGAGAGGCTGATCGTTATCAATATAATTTTTAGCGGCCAAGGCGTGACCAGCTTGACCTTTGGGCCATTTATCAACTTCAATGGGAATAATAATAGTCTCTGAACCAAATAAGTCTTTGAGTTTTTTGTCGATCTGATACTTCTCAATATGTTCCAAACGAACAGTAAAAATCAAATTGTAATCGTCTAGTTTATCGAGAAAATTACACGATTTAACCGCCCATTCGATCATTAACTTGTCCAAAACTTTTATCAGAGGTTTAGGGGTATCAAAACCAGCATCAATAAAACGCTGACCTTGACCAGAAATAGGAAAAAGAATGTTAACTTTTTGATCTTTAAAAGACTTCATTTAATAATTTAATAGCAGTAACAAACATCGCTTTCTGTCGATCAGGATAGTCATAATGATGAGGGATAACCGACAAGAACAATAGAGCCTCTATAATCCTTATTTTTTTCAGATCATAACCCCGCTTGACTAAAAGACTATCTAATTTTTGACCAATACGCAAATGATATTCATCGCTGTAATTATTATATTTAAATTCATTGACCTTGTCTCCCAGACTGATTTTAAACAAATCAGAAACAATAAAATCATAATGCCCGACCAAACTAAAACGAAGTTTGGCTAAATCATACTTAATGTCACCAAATAAAGTTTTTGAACCAAAATTCCCTCGAGGATCAATCAATTTGAAGAGACGATTACCGGGATCAAATAAAATATTATTAAGACATAAATCGCCGTGGACAACTCCCATTTCTTTTCTGGTATAAAGTTTTTTGGCAATGTTTTTTATTTGTGGTAAAAAATAATCAACATTTCTATAAATTTTTCCGTTGATTAACACTTCAGGGCAAGCTAATAATTTTTTCCACTGAGGATCTTGTCTTAATTCTGACAATCTGGCAAATATTTTATCGCCGTACATTATCTGGTAATCCGCCATGGGCACGATTACTTTAAATTTTTTAAATAAGTCAACAATATCGAGCAAATGATCAATAATAATCTGCCAGATTTTTTCATCCAAATAGCCAAAAATAAAGATATCGTCTAACGATTGATAGCCATAGAACTCCAATGAGTATTGGGCTTTATTTTTATCAAATTGATAGTCAATCAAGCGTGGAGTGAAAATCTTTAACTTATCTGGCAACTGACAGTACCAAGCTATTTCTTTTTTTATCTTTTCTTGTCGAATGCCAGTTTTCGTAATAATTCCGTAGAGGCTGTCATATTTGATCGAATTAAAACCTCTTAAGCGCAAAAAATCTATTTTAGCTTGATAGTAGTTTTCAATGTTGCCACAATCGTACCATTTATTTTCTTGAACAAGAGAAAAAGCGTCGTGTTGAGAATAAAAAAAGAGCAGTTCGTGCATCTCCATTTTTTGCCCTTTTTTTTCTTCTTCAGTAATTACCCTTTTAAACAAATCTGATTGATGAAAATAATATAAACCACAGATCACTCGACCGGAACCATCATACGATTGAGGCTTGTTGACAAAAGACAACCTTTGTCCTTTTTTTTCCACAAAGCACCACTTACTACAATCATCATATTTTTTTGTAGTTACTAAAAAACTTCGCTTAAAATTCAATGGACCCTTATAAATAGTATCGCCCAAATAAACCAGAAGATGTTCATTGTTAACATATTTTGAGGCCAAATACATCGCATAACCCAAACCGCGTCCGGCACTTTGATCATAAACAGTTTTGATCCAACAGCGCTCGCCATATTTCTTGGAAATATAACTCTCGGTATTGTGATCTTGGCCGTTCAAGACCACGACAATATTTTTGATCTGTCTGGCCATTAAATCCTCTATAATATAACCAATCACCGGCTTGCCATTGATCGGGATCATCGCATCTGGCAGATTACTATTAAAAATTATCTTGTTGGTTGGCCGACCGGCAGCGGGAATGATGGCCGTAATATCAAGAGTTTTATCTTTTATCATCTTAGTCTTTTTTTCTGCTAGTTATTAAAATGAAATCTTCTCGCTGTAAAACCTTAATTATTATAATAATCAACCTTTTAAAAATATTTTTTAGCCAATTGGTCTGGCTGACCAATAATGGTTGCCGGCCTTCGTGACTTTTTACCTGAAATCTGTCTCTTAAAATTGGTTGGCCAACAAGATAACGAAGAAGTTTCTTAATCCCCTGTTCTTCTAAATTGGAGCCGTCCTTCCTTATTTCGATGATTTCAAATCCTTCGGCCTCAAGCAATGAGCGCAATGTTTTCTCAGAAAAATAAAACAGGTGTTCTATGGCCATATACCGCCAAGACAAACCATCTTTTCTAGCCAAATGACTTTCAACATTCGGCACTCCTATAACCAAGATACCACCAATGGCCAATTTTTTGTAAGCATCTTTGATAAAGGAGCGAGGATCTGGTAGGTGCTCTAAAACATGCATCGCCGTGATAATGTCAATCGGTCGCAGAGTTTTAAGTTCGGTTAGATTATCGGTTGAGATATTGAGACCACGTCGACGTCCCTTTTTGACTAGAATGTTATTTTTTTCCAAACCAATAGTTTGAAAGCCCACGCGTTCGGCTTCTTCCATCAAAATACCATAATTTGACCCCACATCAACTAACAGTTTGCCGGCAGGATTTTTTATCTGTTTTGCGATAATTTTAAGATAGAAATTCGCCGCTCTGACCATTCCCCTAACCAAATCTGGTTTAGAAGCATTTTCAGCATAAAAGACGTTATTCTGATAATAATTATTCAGATCATGAGGAATTTGTTCCGGCGCTAAAAAAATAACTTGGCAAGAATCGCAACGCAACATTTTATCGCTGTTTAAATAAGAAGAAAAAATATTGTTACTGCATAAATTGCACTTATCGCTAATCATGAGAATTTTACCCTAGACCATTAAAATTGAAAATGAAAATTTACGTTGTTAAGTTCTCCATTTTTTAACCACTTGAGTTAGGTATTTTATTAGATATTTTTTATATCTAAAAATTATCTGCCGTTTTTTCCTTAAATAATTTACCAACCTATTTTTGAAAGTATATGGTTTAACACCACCAAAGTCGCAAACATATTGACAATTATGCTCTTGGCATAATTTATCCCATTTTCTTTTAACATAGTTGAAATCCTCAAATTCATTAATCGTCTCCGCATTACGTTCTTCACGGACAATAAAATGGTCGAGCTTTATCTTTTCTGAAGCAATAATTTCTTTATTAGTTAGAAATTCAATCGCCATTGAAGCATCAGTGCTGTAACCAGCCCAATTTATTTTTTCATCCCATAAACCTATTTCTTCCAAAACACTTTTTTTCACGATAGCAAAGTCGGATAGGTATAAATCCTTCCAATTGCCATCGCCCTTTTTTGTCTTTCCAATCACTGGAATTCTCAGGCCATAACTGACATGGCCAATATGGGTCGAAACAACAATCATACCAACATTCGAATTATCGGGATCGGCTAGGAAATTTACCAATTCCTGATACCAGTCGGGGGCAAAAAACATATCATCATTGACCACAAATATCCATTCATAATTTGAGTTTTTAACTCCTTGATTCATATAATGAGCCAAACTATTTTTCCTCACTTGCCAAGCTTTTCTGGTGCCGGCCAATACTATCTTGACATCTTTCTCCTGCGACAACCATTTTACTTTTTCTGATTCGGGTAGATCAGAAGAAACAACTATGATTTCATAGTTACCTTGGGGCGTAGTCTTCCTTATTGATTCAATAAGATCTTTCAAATATTCGGATCGACCATAGGTGGGAATGATAATGCTAACTTTTGGATTTGACATATTAATTTTTCTATTTTTTGTTTTTAAATAAAAAATCCTTTTTAAGATAGAGGTAGGGAATACGGGTCAACTCCCTTAACTTCCAAGATAAGATTGACTAAATCGCGGACTGCCCCAGAACCACCCGGTCGACGACTGACAAAATCAGCCAAATCTCTGGTGGTTTTTTCTCCTGAAATAGGTACCGCTTTAAAATTAGCCAACTTTAAAAGAGGTAAATCAACCAAATCATCACCCATGACCAGGCATTCTTCCGGTTTTATTTTTAATTTATTCAGCCATTTGGAAGCGACGGTGACCTTATCTTTTGAATAATATCCGCAAAATAATTCAACCTTGGGCCATTGGCTTGAACCATTTTTTTTTGTTGAAGGTAAATCATTCCAAATCTTGACAGTTTCTTTAGCCAAAGAAGCTGATATGCCTTTTTCGCCAGTTATAATCGCTACTTTTATTCCTATTGCTCTCAATAAAGACACCCCCTGACCATCGTAATAACTTCGGGTTTTTACTTGCCGTCCATTTAGATAAGAAACACGATTATCGGTAAAAACACCATCGAAATCAAAAATCACCGCTTTAACGCCGGCAAGTATTTTTTTTGAACTGAGTTTAAGATATGAATAATTTTCAGTGCTTGGAAACGTCATTTTATTTAAAATACCAAATCACAATACGGCCTATTATAACTTTTAAATCCTCAAAAAACAAAGTATTGCCATGATAAAGAAAATATAGTATGGTTTGGCTGGAACTGTGGATCGGAACATTGACAAAGACGGACAAAGTCCAGGCCCAGAAGGAAATTCTTCCAAACAAACAACCCTGAAAGAAAGGTAGGTAATAATGGTCAATGGGAACTTAGATGGATTGGTGATGGCAATTATCAATCTGCCTCTGCGCGAAAACGCCAGGCCCAATACCCCCCCCCAAGGGCCGGGCTTATTGGCCGCTAATCTGCGTCAGCGTAATGCCGCAGTAAGTATCATCGATCTGAATGGCTATCGGATCTCCGATCAGCTAGCCAAAAAACGTGGATTGTCTTATGGCCGCCACTTAACTGCAAGAGAAGCTGGGGATCTGATTTCTCGTTACTTTAATCGCGACGGGGAGCCGGCGATCATTGCCCTATCAGGGATGATTACCACCCTCCGTTGGCAAGAGACCGTGGCTCAAATCTGTCGCCAACTAATTCCGGAAGCATTCATAATTTCCGGAGGCGGATTGGCGACAGAGATAGGAGAAACTCTCCTATCGTGGATTACCGATCTCAACGCTATTGTCTTGGGAGAAGGAGATGAGATCATCTTGACCATCGCCGAACAAGTGAGACGACATCGAGACCAAGGTCATCAAGCTTGGCATCAATTCTTGGCCGACAAAAAGGTCTATCGCGGAACCAGATTAAAATGTCTGGATGGTTTGCCATTTCCCGCCTGGGATCTATTGGAACGAGATGTTGATGGCTATCCGTTGTTGGAGGATTATATCCAGACTCCGGTCTGGGGTGGAAGTGCCAATAACAGTTCTGCCACATCCTTCACCATGGACCGAAGTCTGACGACCGTTTCTTCGCGAGGCTGTCCTCATGGTTGCGCTTTTTGTTGGCGAGGCACTCAGGGTCAACAAAAATATCGCAATCGAAGCGCTGATGATTTAATCAAAGAAGCTGTCTGGCTACGGGATTGCTATCAGCTAGATTTTCTGGGTTTTCCTGATGACAATTTCGCCATAGACAAGAAGCGTTTAGCCATTCTGGCCGAGCGCTTTCAATGTGAAGTCGGTCTGCTCTGGGGTACTCATACTCGTTTGGACGAAGCGGATGATCGATTGGCCCTGATGGTCAAAGCCGGTTGTATCTACATTGGTTTTGGCGCCGAAAGCGCCAGCGCTTCGGTCCTCACCAGGATGAACAAGGGTGGATTTATGTTAAGGGGAGGATCTGTCCAAATAAACGGTCATTCCTTTCCTCGCACGATGGTGGACGGGATTAAACATTGTCATGAAGTGGGAATCCATTCCAATTGCACCTGGATTATGGCTTATCCCGGTGAGACGCTGAATGACCTGAAGACCAGTGTGGCTTTCATCCTCTGGCAGACTGAAGAGGCGACCGAGGGTCTTATTTCCGGCACGCCGGAGTATGAACGAGCAGTTGCCTCAATCAACCGGAAAATGTTCACCGCAACGGCCTATCCGGGAACAGCGATGTTCAGCGAACCAAAAGTGAGACAGATTCTGGCCTCACGCTTCAGTTTAAGTTTTGATCGGTCTAATCAACCGGTTCACGACCGAAACTTGAAACGTTATGTCGAGTCACTCGACGACGCGACTAAGGTCCTGACGGCCAAAGACGGCTCGCCAGTCAATTACGGCGAGATGTCGGATGACCAATTTTTGATTGCTCGCGATCTAATCAATCGGGGGCAGGTTGAGAAGATTCTATCTCTGTGAACACTTCACGAGCCCGTTGCGATTAATCGCAACGGGCTCTAATTTTTATAGGCGATAATTAGTGAGATCTCCTTAGGAAAATTTTGTACCGGTGGACAAAAAACTAAATTGGAAATTTCCAAATTATTAACCTTTTTATTTTTGTAAAGTATTTTTGTGATTTTAATTTGAATAAAAAGCGGTAGACAACTAATAAATTTCTTAATTAAACGCAAAATAAAATTTCCAGTCACTCTCGCCAAGTGATAATGCTCAATCCAGTCAAAACCATTTTTTTTAAAAGCCTTTTCCCAATCAGACAACCGGTATTCTTGTTCACCATTTTGTCGACGGGTATGTTTAATGTCAGGATTAAGCCCCATCAAAATCTTACTTTCACGGCTATATTCTTGATCAAGTAATTTATCTAGATCATCTATCGTCAACTTATTATCTCGTGTCTTGTCAAAACATAAAACGAAGCCTCCCCTTTTTAAGACTCGTGATGTTCCCCTCAGAGTTTTTCCCAAATCTGGCGAATGATGCAGAGAGTAAAAATCAAAAACAAAATCAATCGAATTATCACTCAATTGTAAGTTATCAAAATCGCCAATACAACCAATAACCTTATCCGATTTATCTTTAAGCACATAGTTAGTAATTTTCGGTCCCAATTCTTTGACGATATTTTCTACCGCCTCAACTGCATAGACTTTCTGGACTTCCGGTCGATCGGCAAGAATCGCGCTCATAAAACCAGCCCCAGCTCCCAATTCCAGACCAATGCCAGATAATTTATTCTTTAATACCTTTTTATTAACCCAATCAAACAGACCCTTGATCTCAATCAAGGTTAGCTTTGGCGCCACACCATCAAAAGTTAGTCGGCTAATAATCTCCCACGGCTCTTGATCTTTTATCGCCAAAGACAAATTTGTCCGATAGTGATTATCGGCTTCTTTTTTAAGTTCTTGATTAATGGGCCAATTTTGTATTTCCATTTGGTTTGCACAGACTGATAACATCCAGTATTATAGCTCCATATGAAAATTTTAGGAATTATCCCAGCCAGAGGTGGCTCCAAACGCGTACCGGGTAAAAACATCAAGCCGGTTGGAGGCAAACCACTAATCGCTTGGACAATTGAAAGCGCCTTGAAAAGTCATCTAGACCGGGTATTAGTTTCAACCGATGACCCGAAAATTGCCAGGATCGCCAAGCGTTATAAAGCAGAAGTGCCTTTTTTAAGACCAGCCGATTTAGCTGGCGACAAATTGGGTATTGAGCCGGTTTTGATTCATGCTTTGAATTGGTTAAAGAAGGAAAATGGTTATCAGCCTGATGCGATTGCTTTATTGATGCCCACTTCCCCCCTACGATTACCCAAACATATTAATGAAGCGATAGAAATCTTTAAAAACACAAGGTCAGATTCAGTGGTATCAGTAATTGAGGCTAAAGCTAATGCTAATCCGCACTGGATTCTTAAAAAAGATAGCCAGGGAAAATGTATTCTATTTACCGGCCAACCATTAACTAAAATTATCACCCGCAGCCAAGATTTACCACCATGTTATTCGCGTAATGATATGATTTATTTACTTAAACCTAAAAATCTCCTCGAGAAAAAACCAAATCTTTATGGTAATAAAGTAGAGCTTTATGTTATGGATGATTTTTATAATGCCGATATTAACACACCAGAAGATCTTTTTATTTGCCGACAAAAAATGAAAATCCTAAAAAAACTGCCAACTTAGGCCGGTAGTTTTTTTAGAATAAAATCACTTATTCTCTGGGCGCAAAAACCATCAAATAAAAAAATTATATCTTTTATCGCTTGAGTCCGACCTTCACTGTTCAGGAATCGATTTTTCAGATAGATATCAATGGAATCGATCATTTCCTGTTCATTTTTAGCAACGACAGCTGGTTTAAGAGAAATAAAATACTTCATATTTATCTCATCATGATAACGTTTAACACTATCGATGTAGGGTTTGTTCTCCCAACCATCAAAAGCAACCATTATTTGCGGTAAATCAAAAACACACGCATCCAAGCCAATCGTGGAAGAAAACTGAATCAAGACATCAGAGAAACGCAATGAATCGCAAAGATGCTCGACACTGTCCTTGTCCATTTCTGTCATTCGATATCTGGATGTAAAATGAGCGCCAGGTGGTTTCTCAATAATAAAATTTTTTCCGCCACTAAAACGAGACAGATTCGCTGGCAGACTGGGATGTTGCCGAACTAAAAACTGGATATCGTTCGGGAGACGACCAGAACCCTGCGCTTGTTTGATTATCTCTAGAATTTGCCAATCAATATCTGTCAGATAGTCGCCAGCAGGAGCAAAAAGAATTAATCTCTTAAGAGGATCAAGACCCATGGTGCGAAAAAAATTATCTTTGGCTTTAACAACATCTACCGGAGTTTCTTTTTTGATTTTTTCCAGATATTGGCAATAAAGATCGTATTGGGGCATACCAGTCACAAAAATCTTATTAGCGGACATATCATGGTATTTAATTGCCTCATTTTTTATAAAAAGATTACTGGCTAAAAGATAGTCTGGCAAAATCCTAAAAATACGTTTATTGGTCGTCCCATCCCAAGATCGCACCATTGAAATAATGGGGATTTTTTTTGCCCGACAAGCCATCATAAACATGGTTTCTTCCGGTGAAAATATATCAGATGCTAAAAATAAGTCTGGTTGATATTTATCTATAAAATCATCCAGAAAACTTTTATCTGCCAGACGATAATCTAGCCAGCGAACAAATCGGCGCCAGATTTTAAATCGACCCAGCAAAAAGCAAGCGCTTTCCAAAAAAAAGATAATGAATGATTTTAAATTCTTACGACGGTATAATTTTTCTCGCATTCTTAAGCCAATAGTAAAAGTTGGCAACATCCAAGTCGTCCATCGGTCAAAAAACATACTAACTGAAGAAAAAAAAGTCTTACGATCATCAGAAAAAGATTCAATAATAATTCTATCTTGGCTGTAATTAGCGACAAAAAAATCTTTTTTTATTGCCTGACAAAAAACCACGACTCGGATATCTTTCTGAGCAATCAAATTTTCCACCATACCGTTACTTAAAACATTCCTCGAAGAATAGGGATGGTAGACCGCTAAAAAAACTGTTCTCATTTTTCGTTAATAATAAAAGAATGACCCATCCAGCCAAATTGATGGTAAGGAGTAGCCTGCCATTTTTGATTTTTTTCCAACCATTCTTTAAAAGCTTTTTGTTCCCCTCGATCAGGATGACCCTTAAAACAGTACCAGTCATCAAAAATTAAAATTGTGCCATCGGCGATATAGGGAGTAATAAAATCAAGGACGAGACAAGCAGATTCATAAAGATCGCTGTCGATATAAACCACCGCAGCTGTTTTAATTTTTAAGCTTTTTCTTGTTTCTTCGTTTAAAGTATCTTTAAACCAACCTTTAATGAATTCGAACCTATTAAGATCAACTCCCCAATCTTTTAAGTTAGCTTTAACTCCTTCCAAACTGCAAGCATATTCTCCCTTAGAAAAATCATCTGATTGGGCATCTAATCCTTCGACCGCTGGTAAACCTTCAAATGAATCAAAAGCATAAAACCGCATTTTTTGTAAATTAGGTTTTCCTTTCGCTTGATAAAAAGCCGCGCATAGACTACCACCTTTCCAGACTCCAAATTCTAAATAATCCCCTTTCGGACCAGTAAAATTAGCAAAACCCATCACCAAAGAAAGAATATCGTCTTTTCGATTGGGAGTTGGTAAAAACATATATCTTAAAATCGATTTAGAAAAAATCTCGCGCTGACGAGGATTAACCATAAAATTATAGATCGGCTTAAAAATTTTTTTAATAATTTTTTTCATTCTAGACCAAATTTAAGAGATTATTGATAATATAATTCTGTTGTTTGAGACTTAAGTTTCCGTAAGTTGGTAGCGTAATGATCATCGAACCTAATTTTTCAGCGACCGGAAAATCTCCTTTTTTGTAGCCAAAAGTTTTTCGATAATATGGTTCTAAATGAACTGGGGAATAATGGATGGAAGTTTCAATCCCCTTTTGAGATAAAATTTTTCTTATCCGATCTCGTTTTTTGAAATCAACGAGAGCAACAAACATATGATAAGAATGAACGACGCCATTTTCAATTTTAGGGAAATTAACCATAGTACCAGCAAAAGCTTTTTCGTAACGATGATAGATGATCTGCCTTTCACGATGAAGATGTTTGATTCTTTTTAATTGACCAATTAAAAGGGCTGCTTGATAATCAGCTGTATCATATTTATAACCAAAATCAACCATAAGACGTTTGTCATTTTTGTTGATTACACCATCTCGGCGAAGAATTTTTGTTTGTGTAATATTTGACAAAAAACGACTAGCTAGGGCTCCACCTTGACCAGAAGTGATATTTTTAGCGGCATGGAAACTAAAACAGGCAGCGAAACCAAGCTGTCCGGGACGATAACCATCTCTCGAAGCTTCGAGGGCATGAGCGGCATCTTCAATAATTTTTAGATGATATTTGTCGGCAATTTTTTTTAGGCGACGCATATTAATCATTTGTCCATAGAGATGAACAGGAATAATTGCTTTGGTTTTTTTTGTTATTTTTTTTTCAATTTTTTTCAAATCCAATAAACCGGTTTTTGAATCAACGTCCACAAAAATTGGGGTAGCTCCACAATGAAGAATGGCATTACTGGTGGCCACATAGGTCAAAGGAGTGGTGATCACTTCATCTCCGGTTTTTACCCCAGCTAAAATCAAAGAAAGATGCAGAGCTGAAGTGCAACTATTCAACATCGCAACTCCTTTTACTTGAAGAAAATCGTTTAAGAGATTCTCGAACTCTTTAGTATAAGGACCAGGGGCTAGCCAACCTGATCTAATAGACTTAATTGCTAAATCAATATCCTCTTTATTGATCGCTGGAGATAAAAAAGAAACTTTGATCATAAAATTTACTTGCTGGCGTCTCGATACATCTCTAAAATACGGTCAGCAATCTTGACCCAAGTATGTCGAGCAGCTTCCTGCAAAGAGGCTCTTTGAAAAGAATTATAAGCTTCTTCGCTGGCCATAATTTTTTTAACCGCCAAGGCAATAGCTTCTGGACTATCTGGCTCAACCACAAAACCATTTTGCCCATTTTTAATGGCATATTCTGAGCCAAAACCTTTAGTGGTAATAACTGGAACACCACAAGCATTTGCTTCATAAAAAACCATGGGGAAACCTTCAAAATTTCCGCCACTATCACGAGCCGCCAAGATAAAAACACTGGCATTATTATAGAGTGCACGTAAATCGCTATCATCAACTCGACCTAATAATTCTACTCGATTTTCTAGATTATTTTTTTTGATTAGTTCGTGGAGAAGTTTAATAAAATTCTCATCATCCGAGATACCAACAATTTTATATTTTAGATTAGGAAATTGATGTATTAATAAGGGCATGGATCTAACGACTAAATCCGCGCCCTTACGCGCTTTTAGAGCCCCCACAGTAATTAAATAATTTTCATTTCTCGCTTCTGGCAAGCGATAAAAAATCTGATCGTCAACACCGTTGGGAATAAAACGACATTCACCAAAATTAACTATTTCTCGAACCTTTTGTTCGGTATATTTTGAGCCGGTAGTCGCAATTAAAACACGGCTATAAGCAATTCTCATTAGCAATTTTTTAATAGAAAATTTGGTGGGCGGAACAGCATAGGTGCCATGAAGAGTCATGATCAATTTACTACCCAATAAATAAGAAGCGAGAGCTAGACCGGGCGAATAAGCTTCCACTAAACTATGGACAACATCACATTTTCGAAAATATACCAAGGAATACCATAAAACTTTAAGTTGAACTACGGGATGAAAACTTGGTACTGGTAAAACATCATAAACAGAAATATTTTTTTTTGATTCATTATTTGATCTGTTGGCCGTTAAGACTATCGTCTCGGCTTTGGTTGAGACAGCTTCTACTAGCGACTTAGAATAACGTCCCCAACCATCAATGGAAGATAAGGAAGTGGTGACATAACCAATCTTTAACTTTCTGGTCATAAACCATTCACCATTATCTTAATAAAATCGTTAAAGGATGTTTTTGGTTTATAATCAAAAAATTTGTTGGCTTTAGAGTAATCAGCGACCAGGGCGCTAACTTCTGACGGACGCTTCAACGATTCGTTATAAACAAGATATTTATCTAAGTCTAGACCAGCCTCTTTAAAAGATAGCTCGATAAATTCCCGAGGAGTATGAATCTCACCAGTGCCAATAATAAAATCTTCAGGAGTATCTAATTGCACCGCTTGATAAATAGCTTCAACATAATCTTTGGCGTAACCAATATCCATCGGCACATCAATATCGCCGACTTCTAGTTTAATATCTTCACCAGCTTTTATTCGACGGATCGTAGAGACGATCTTGCTTAACAAAAACCCTTCAGAATATCTTGGAGAGGCGTGGGCATACATTATCCCCGACACCACAAACATTTTATAACTTTCTCGATAATGTCTGACCAAATTATGTCCTAAAGCTTTGCCACAACCATAGGGACTAATCGGTTGTAATGGAGTCAATTCATTTTGCGGACTAATACAAGTATTACCAAACATATGAGAAGAAGATGCTTGAAAAAATTTAACACTGGGTTTAAGCAATCTAACAGCTTCTAATAGTGAGCAGACCGAGACACCGCAGGACATCAAAGAAAATTCTGGTTGCTTAAAACTGGGACTCACACCGGCCATGGCACCAAAATTATAGACCTCATCCGGCATCACTTCGGCCATAATTCTATGCAAGGAACCGCTGTCGGCCAAATCACCTTCGTGGAGTTTTATTTTATCCTTGATTTTTCTGATATTTCTATAATCTTGAACTGAGTTCCTCCTAACAATGCCATGGACTTCATAACCTTTTTCCAATAACAATTCCGCCATATAGGAGCCATCTTGACCGGTAATACCGGTAATTAAAGCTATTTTTTTCATTTGATTATGTTGATTATGATAGGATTATACTCACTTCATCAAAAAAAACAAGCGTCACAATAACTCATTTTTCCTTAAAATTTTCCGGGGAAATAATAGGGAAAGATGATTTAAATATCATTTAAAAATTTATTCCAACTTAGACAACTTGATTCTAAACACTGACAAAAAAGCTTCTTTAATTTCTCGAAGGGAAAAATTTGACGCTCCCTGTTTTCTGTTTATGAAAATAATTGGCACCTCGTAAAACTTCACTCCCTTAATAAAAAGCTGGTGGGCAATTTCAGATAAAACGACATAGCCCGATGATTTTATTTTGTTAAAATCTATTTTTTGAACCGCTTGTCGACCATAAACCCGATAGCCATTGGTATAATCTTTAATCCCAATCCTTAAAATCAAATTGGCATAAAAATTGGCCAACCAACTGAAAACCCGGCGACGCCAAGGCCAACCGATAATCCTACTATTTTTGATATATCTTGAACCGATAACTACCGCGTTGGTTTTGGCTAAATCAAGCAAGGATGGTAATTCATTTGGTTGATGCGATAAATCCGCATCCATCTCTACAAAAAAATCATAATTTTTTTGTAGACCAAACTTTAGACCGTCTAAAACTGCCGTTCCCCGTCCACCTTTGCCGTTCCTCTTAATTAAAAACAAATTGGAATGTTGTCTTTGTGCTTCTTTAACCAAATCAGCAGTTTTATCAAAACCGTCATCAACGATTAAAATGTCACAGTGGGAACAAACACTAAAGAGACTATCAATCAACTTTACAATATTATCCTGTTCGTTATAACTAGGAATTATAATTAGTATTTTAGGCATAATAAATTATGAATAACATTATCAATTTACTCGATCAAATCCCTGATTTTTTTAGGCCAATTTAAAAGAACCGGTTTTGTTCTGACAACACTATTTGAAATATCTATTTTTGACAGTTCATCTTTTTGAATCTCATTTTCATTGCCCCATAAAACACCATTTTTAACGTAAGCTTGACCGCCACCGAACCATTCTTTCTTTTCGTAAGCTGCTAAACCGATCTTGTTTTTAATGATGATATTACTATCCATTGTCGTTGTCGATAGATCTTTGATAGCTACACCTATAACATTCTTAGCAATTAAATTCCCAATAATAATCGGGTGGGAACGTTCACCGACACTTATCCCCTTGTCTCCAGAGCCAATCATAATATTATTTTTTATCAAAACATCGCTCCAAGACAAATCAACAGCGTCACCACCATTATTAAAGAATTCGTTGTTCTCAATGATCGTTTCGGATCCAGGAAAATCAAGATCGACAGCATCTGAACTATTAGAAACAAAGGTGTTACCAACAACAATACCTTCAGCTGATTTGATATTCAAAGTATCGTCTCCTTGAGCATTTTCTAAAAAAGAATTGGTCAATTTAACATCAGAACCATGAAAAGATAGGGTGCCAGAAATAAAAATACCATTAACAGTACTTTCACTGCCAGTAGAAATAAAGATACGGTCAAAAGTATTTTTTTGTCTACCAGTATCAATAACAACGAAATTTCCCCACGGTTCCAAACTGGCTGGTAAAATTTTTATGGGTTCAACCGCTGTTCCGATCGCTTGAATTGGACTATAAGAAACAAATGACACTTTTGGACCCATCACAAGAACAGCGCCAGGCATAATAGTCAATTTCGTCTTAGCCGGTATAATAATTGTTCGAAAAAAGTAATGAAAACCACTTTCTAAGACCAGACCACTATCGTTTAAGCTAAATTCAGGATTCTGTTTAACAAATTGTTCCGGCGATAAAGCTACTTGAAACAAATAATTAAAGTTGACCGGCAAATTAAGAGGCTCTTTAATTATAAAAATCAGAGGATATTTATCGTTTAGATGTTTTAACGCTTCATCTTGATAAAATTTAACCATTTTTTTTAGTTGGTTAATGTCTTTAAGATAAGTGAGGTTATTGGATAATTTTGATTGATCTGCCAAAAAATCGTTATTGTATTTGCTAATCCATGATTCAATAAAGCGCAAATCATCTTCTTTATTGTTATTTAAATAATCTTTTAACAAACGATCGCGATCCTCTTTCCATTCCGGTATAGCTAAAATTCTTCTCTCCAAAGAAGTTGGCATTTCTTTGTAACTGTTGTTTAGATCAGATATAGCTACATTGTAGGGAATCGGCCTGAATTTGCCAATCAATTTATCAAATACCATCATAGTATTGTTGGCCCCAGACGGAGAATCGCCCGCACCATGAAATTCACCAGAGAGCATACTGACGACGTTAAAAGCTAAAATCTCATCGATACTAACCAAATGTGGTATTAATTTTTTAAAAGTCTCATCATCTGTTTTACTAATAATTTCATTGAGTGCTTTTACCGCATCCAGATCAGGAGCATCAGAATTCCAACTATTCCAGTAGACAATACCCTCGGGGGTAAAAATAGAGGAAGTTGATGTTCCCACGATTGATTGGCCTATACCTAAAATTAAAGAATTATTGGAGACGGGTTGTTTTTCCAACCATTCTTGAGTCCAATGTTCGAAAACTAAATAGACACCGTGATCTACGCCGTTAATTGATACTTTAACATTAGAACTGTCAGGCACAATCAAATCTAACTTTTTAGCTCGATAATTATTCAGAGGTTCAATAAAATACAGCCGATCATCAGGAATTACTAAATTTAGCTCTCTCATCCCTTTAAAAAGATGGTCTTTAGGAAACTTGACTAAAAATGATTTTTTATAACTATTCCAATGATTAGCAATTGTTCCTCGATAACGTATTTTAACCCGATCTTGATAATCGTCAGTTTTAAAATCAGCAGATACCCAAACTTTATTGTCATCTTCCAATTCACCTCCCGAAAAAGGTACGGGTAGAGCCATATCTAGTCTTCTAATATCTTTTATAGAAATATTTATTTTGTAAGTTTCTAGTTGGCTGTCAAAAAAAGCATAGCGAGGCAAAAATAACAAATCCGGAAACTTTATTAGAGAACGATAAAGTGGCACCAATTGTGCCACAAGTGGATGCCTAATAAGAACTATTCGATAATGATAAGCCAATGGAAAAAGAAAAACTAATACCAAAATTGAAATGGTAATGATCGTTAAAATCAGTTTTTTTCTTTTTCTCCTAGCTAAACTCATTTTCTTAGTATTCTGCCGTATTTTGACTGGACAAAACTTCCACTCTTTTTATTAGAGGAATGGTATTCAACTGATCAACTAAAATATTTAAATTGTCTGTTTCTTTTAAATGCAGTAGCAGGCCGTATTCGCTTTGATTATTCTCATAATGTTTGGCATGTAAAAATTCCCGACGTTCTAAATGTTCATCGAACAATACATTTAAACTGTCCAGACGAAAATTCTTATCAGTAACTAAAATCAATAAATAATCAAAATTTTCAACCACCTTACCCAATCCAAAACGATGAAAACCATAAATAATCAAGCCTAAAAACAGCGCGGTAATCAAAGCTAATGAATAATGACTCATACCCGAAGCAATGCCAATAACTAGAGCAAAGAAGATGTAAGCCAAATCACTGGGTTCCTTTAAAATAGAGCGGAAGCGAACCAAGGTAAAAGCAGAGAAAATAGCGAAAGCGCCGATGATGTTATTCTGAACAGCCATCATAATAGCCGTACTCAGCACACCAAAAATGATGATGGAAAATATAAAAGACTGAGAATGAGACAGGCCATGGCGAGTCTTTTTATAAATATAAATGATAAACAACTGTAGAAACAAAGAAAAAAACAAATTAAAAACGATCACCGCTGAACTGAATTCAGTTGGATTAAGATTGTAAAAGCTGGAAAAATCCATAAAAATTTTAATTAATAAATAATAATTTATCTGCTAATGGGAATCTGATAACGATTATGAACGGCATCAACGGAGTTGGCATATTTGGAAAAGGTGTCTCGACGAAGATTAAACATTTTCAGCATATTTGTGAACCACCAAGGCATCTGGCCATTAAATTTTACTTCCATCACTACCGCATTGTCATTTCTAATCGGTGTTAAGCCCGCTTCTGAATTTCTAAACAAATCATTGGTCCAAGTGGCATGAATATCTCGGTCAAAAGTAATTCTAATCGGCATCAAATAATCACCTAAATAAGCAGTCCTTTTATAAGTAACTAAAACATAAGGATGATAATGACCTCTTAGATAAAGTCGGCAAAAACGACTAATGGTTGGTTTGTCCTTGGTCACAATACTAGAATCACTTATTAAGTGCAATACTTCACCTCTCTCAACCAAAAGACGATAAGCTTCAGCGGAAATTTTGACCCGCTCTTTACTGATAAGTTGATTTCTTTTGTTTTTTATTTCCAGCCAAGCTTTCTCCGGCACTTGATTATGTTCTTCATACCACCTTACCCGCATTTTTTTCCTGGTTAAATAGGAACCATCTTTGTCGCGATAATCATCTAAAAATGGGGTTTCAAAATAAATTGAGTGCACTTGGTAGGAACCATTTTGAGAAAAATTATCTAACTTCAATCCTATTTTTTCTAAATATCTCTCCAATAACAAAGCTCGCATGGGGGAAACCAAATATTTAAATTCAAAACGTTTAGCTAGGTAACTTTTATCTGAATTTGACTCGGACATAGTATTGCAAAATATAACCCATCATGAATAAAAAATCAACTTTCTTGATATTAGGCAATTTACTATTTTATGATATAGAAAAAGTTAAAAATCCTTAAAAAATCTCAAGATATTCTTGGCTCGAGACTCCCAAGTATATTTTTTCCTGACCAAATCTAGAGCGAGTCTAGCCTTTTTGTTTGATTCTTCTGGATTATTTAAAGCGTAGACGATGCTATTGACTAATGATTCAATATTGTTCGGCTCTATCAAATAAGCCTCATCAGAGGATAAAATCTCCCTGATACTGGGCAAAGAAGTGCTGACGATGGGGTTACCGCTAGCCATATACTCAAAAAGTTTAAGCGGTGACATATAAAGGGTGTAGTGGCCAATATTGGGATAATTCATTATTAAGACATCGCCCGTTTTAACATATTGCATCGCGACATCATGAGGTTTATGCGTAATAATGCAATAATCATTTTCAGAAATACCTTCCGCGACTAAGATATTTTTTAGTCTCTCAATTACCGTATTTTGAATGCCGACTAACAACAGTTGACTGAGCGGTAATTTTCTATGAACAAAAGTAAAGGCTTTAATTAAATCGTCTACCCCCTTATCTTGATTCATTGTCGTATATTTGCCAACATAGGTAACTAATAATCTCCCCGGCAATAAACCAAGCTTTTCCCGTAGTATTTTTTTGTCTTTAGGCAGACGATCAAATATCGATAAGTCAACAGCATCAGGACAGACTAAAATTTTTTGTAAATTTACTCCACTTTCTTCTAAAAATTTTTTTAATCCACCACTAATCGCCACGATAGCAGACACTTTTGAGGTTAAAATTCTGGTCAAAAAATTATACCGGTTAATATGGATTTCCCAAATTGTTTTTTTTGTCAAAAAAGATACAAACAGAAGTGGTAATTCATCACGTGAATAAATTAAATCAAAATTGGGATGACTTAAGCAATAAAAAAAACTGACTAGAGAAAAAAAGAAATTTTGCAACCAAAAGCCAACCCTCCCAAAATCATTTAAATCAAAAGTTGGTAAAGTTTCAATTTTAAAATTTTTTTCTAGACTATAATAGGAAAAAATATCAGCTTTAATGTGATTATTTCTTCTTGGAACAAGAAGGATGACTTCGGCTTCGATTTGAGCCAGAGCTTCACACATTTTAGCGATCTGCAGACCATGGGCATTTTCTGTTGGAACTCTAACATTAGCTAAATAAATAATTTTCATATCTTTTGATGACAATAATTTTTTTAAAATTATTGTCGCAGATTACCAGATAGAAAACTTTTATAGGTTTTTTTGAGACCATTCCTTAGGTCGGTTTTGGCCTGCCAACCAAGTTTTGTCAATTTTGAGACATCTAGCAATTTAACCGCCATTCCCCCAGGTTTGCTATCATCAAAAACCAATTTGCCTTCATAGCCAACAATATCTTTAATTAGGATAGCCAGTTCTTCAATTGAAATATCTTGCCCCACCCCAACATTTATAAAATCTTGGCCATCATAATTATTCATCAGCCAAATCACTGCCTCTGCTAAATCGTCAACATATAAAAATTCACGTCGGTTTTTTCCGCTACCCCAAATTATCACCTCCGGCAAGTTGGCTAATTTGGCTTCGTGAAATTTTTTTATTAAAGAAGGAATCACATGAGAAGATTCGGAATCAAAACTGGCTCCCGGACCATAAACATTGGTTGGCACACAAGAGATAAAATCTCGGTGGTATTCTAATTTTATCTTTTCGCATAATTTCATGCCGGCAATTTTAGCTATTGTATAACCTTCATTGGTTGGTTCAGGTTTGCCATCCAGAAAATATTCTTCTTTCATCGGTTGAGGAGAATTTTGAGGATAAATACATGAACTGCCAAGAAATATCAATTTTTTTACATCAGTTTGGAAGGCCGACCAGATGATATTATTTTGAATTTGCAAATTTTCATAAAGAAATTCAGTTGGCCAAGTTATATTGGCCTTTATCCCACCGACTCTAGCGGCGGCATCGATGACATATTCCGGTTTTTCTTCCAAAAAAAAGTCCTTGACTTTGGCCTGATCTAGGAGATCTAATTGAGCTCGATCCCGAACAATTATTTGAGAATAACCTTCCGATTTTAGCCGACGAACAATCGCTTGACCAACCAAACCATTATGACCAGCCACATATATTTTGGCGTCCTTTTGCATCATTTTTAAATTTGTTACTTAGCAAGTAGCCCAATAATTGTATTAATTTCTTTTTTATTAAGTTCAGGATTATTGGCAAAATAAAAACCATTTTGATGAATAAAATTTGAATTTAAACAATAAGTTTTTTTATTGATGTATTTTTTATAAAAAGGTTGCATCTCTATATTACCAGCAATAATTGGTCTAATTTCGACACCGTGATTGATAAATCTTTTTTTATATTTTTCCACTGTTTTCTTGTTTTTACATATAATTGGCATGGCAAAATTGGAAATTAAATCCATATGACTCAAATCTAGGGGAACAAAATCATCATTCTGGCCAACAATAGACTGGAATAATTTAAAATGTTTGGCTCTAATTGAAACCATTTCATCCCAATATTGTAACTGATTATTACCAAGAAAACCATTTACTTCTGTTGGCCTAGCGTTAAACGCTAAATCATAAAAAGTATATTTGGCATAGAAATCATCGACTTTATGAGTTGTTCTAATTTCTTTTTGAGCAATTAAACCCAAATTTCGATCCCAACCATGAATCCTGGTAATGAGTAGCATTTGATATAATTTTTCATCATCAGTACAAATCATACCGCCTTCAATCGTGGAAAGATGATGACCGACGAAAAAAGAAAAAGTTGAAGCCAGGCCAAAATTTCCCAAGAGTTTACCACTTATTCTTGAGCCCAGAGATTCACAATTATCTTCAATAAAGATAATTTTGTTTCGCTGACAAATCTCTTTAATTTTTTCAATTTCATCAGCCATTCCGAGCACATTAGTCAAAAAAAGACCTTTGATTTTTGAAATTTTTTTTTCAATCTCTGACGGAGAAACATTCAAAGTTTTAAGATTGCAATCAAGAGCAATCGGGATAAGGCCCAATTGCATTAAAGGCATAACGTTGGTCGACCAAGTTAAGGCGGAAAATCCGATTCGGTCACCCTTTTTTAATTTTCCTAAATTTAACAATGCTTGAATTAAAACCAAATTAGCTGTACTGCCACTGGAAACAAAAACTGCATATCGACGACTTTGTTTTTTGGCAAATTTCTTTTCAAAATTGGCACATTCTTTCTTCATACTAAAAATTTTGGCTTTTAGTATGAATTTAGCCAACTTTTTTTTTGTATCTTTTTCGTTGTAAAAACTAGACTTTATTAACTTTATCATGAACTAATTAGCTGACCTTCATTTTTCCTGCTTCATTTCTGAGATCATGTTCCACCATCATCTCGACCAATTCTTTAAATCTAATTTTCGGCTCCCAACCAAGTTTTTCTTTGGCTTTAGTGGCATCACCAATCAAAAGGTCGACTTCCGTTGGACGAAAATAATTGGAGTCAATTTCAATTATAGTTTTTCCCGTTCTTTTATCAACTCCTTTTTCATCGATTCCTTGTCCTCGCCATTCGATCTCATAACCTAAAGATTTTGCCGATTCTTCAACAAACTCACGAATACTATGAGTTTCGCCAGTGGCTAAAATATAATCATCCGGTTCCTCGGCCTGAAGCATTAACCACATTCCTTCAACATAATCTCTAGCATGACCCCAGTCTCTTTTAGCATCTAAATTTCCAAGATATAATTTTTTATCCAACCCTAATTTAACCCTTACTAAACCCCTAGTTATTTTTCTGGTGACAAAAGTTTCTCCTCTTCTTTCTGATTCATGATTAAAAAGTATGCCATTGCAAGCAAAAATACCATAACTTTCTCGATAATTTTTTGTTATCCAATAAGCAAATACCTTAGCGCAACCATAAGGCGATCGGGGATAAAAAGGTGTTTGTTCTGTCTGTGGAACTTCTTGAACCTTTCCAAACATTTCTGATGAAGAAGCTTGATAGAACCTAGTCTTTAGACCAGCTTCTTTGATGGCATCTAAAAGACGGAGTGTTCCTAGACCGGTTACATCTGCAGTGTATTCAGGTACATCAAAACTAACCCGCACATGACTTTGGGCACCTAAATGATAAATTTCATCTGGCTTAATTTTTTCAATCAAGCGAGAAATACTACTACCATCTGATAAATCTCCATAATGGAGAATCAATTTTTTCTCTACTTCGTGGGGATCTTGAAAAATATGCTCGATTCGTTGGGTGTTAAAAGTCGAAGCTCTTCGGATTATTCCATGAACCTCATACCCTTTTGATAGAAGCAACTCAGCCAAATAAGATCCATCTTGACCGGTAATGCCCGTGATTAAAGCTTTTTTCATATATCACGGAATATTACCCTTTTAGCAAAATTATTCAAGCGAGAGGGCAATTTAAAATACCAGCCCAGCACTGGCGTCCTTTCCAGTCGGCGACAAAAATATCGCCACATGGTTTCAGTTGGTCGACGAGTAAAATCTACCGCTATTCCCTCCCGATGACAGAATGAGGCGACGTCGTATAGCCATTTGCCACGTTTTATGGCAGTAGCAAAATACTCGATAGCCGGTGATTTTGGCCAAACACTTAAATACAAGTCGTTTATCAACCAAGATCGTTTGGTTCCCTCTAATTCCATTTGCCAGGCATTTTCCCCTGGTTTAAGCAGGCGAAGAAAAGACTTTTTGTCCCAAATTGCCGTCATGGTTGAAACACGATAAGAAGCATCTTTTTTAATTACTCCTAAATCATTATCCCGAGAATATGGATAATCGGGACCAGGGCTAGGATATAAACGCAGACAGGAAACTTGGTCATCTTTAAGAATTTTTAATAATTTAATAATTCTTTCTGTATTTACTTTTTTAGTGAGAAAGACATCTTCCAAAAAATAGATAAAATATCTTTCCGAGATACCTTCTAAACAAATTTCCATATTATTTGCCCAACCATGATCAACACCTAGGTTTATTGTCTTAACTCTTGTATCAGGGTAAACCTTTTTCTCGGTTAAAAGATAAACTGGGAAAGGACAATCTGGCCAATATTTAAAAAAGAAACTAAAAAAAGGTTGCCACGAATCTTCATAACTGTCACAGGACGGAACGATGATGGCACAATCATAATTATCTTGTTTTTGTTCCATAATACTTAAGAATTTATACGATCCCTCGACTTTTTGCAACTTCAAAAATTTTTTTAACTCTAGAATGAGTACCGTGTTGTTTCAGGATAATCTCATATTCTTTTTCTAAATTACTAGCTTTATATTCTGTTTTCAAATAATTTCCTATTTTTTCCAGTTGAGATTGAAAATCGAATAGATTATTAAACTGAAAAATACGCTTATAGTTAAGCATCCTGCTGTTCGATTCAAAAATGTCTATTTTTTCAGTTAAAAGCAAGCAATTATTACCCAGAATTTCCCAGAAGCGAAAGCTGTCATACCCACCGCCACCGACAGAAATACCTACCTTGGAACGAGCCAAGAGCTGATAAAATTCTTTTGGAGTTTTTGTTTTTTGGGTATGACAAATGAAGCCGTTTTTAGCACAATAAGCTTCCAATAATTCACGGGCATATCGCCTCATTAATGGGTATTCCTCTTGACCAAAAACACAGAAAAAATCTATGTCTTTCTTTATTTTTTTATCATAAGACTGCAGATATCTAGTTTCTATACCAAATGGCAATGGTTCTATGCCAGTAGAATAAGGCTTCTCTCGCCTGAAATAAAGGGGGCATTTTTTAAGCATTTCTCTATTTATCGCACCATTATCTTGATACTGGCCATCAATAATTTTCTTTTGGATAATAAAATCATAACGGCGATTTTTCCCCACTTCTGATCCGTCAATAAAAACAGTCTTTCTCCAACAATCAATTATTTCAGCCAATTTAATATCCGTATTATCTTTTCCCCAAATAAGAAAAACTAGATCAGCGTCTTTAGCAAAATTAATAAACTGATCTTTGGAAACAAAGTGGTCATTTAGAAGTAAAGGATAATCAAATCGACTGGAAATTCTGAAATCAAAATTATATCCAATTTTGTTTAGCAATAAGATGCCATCAAAAATAGTACGGGCTAAACCATCCGGACGAAAGGGATTAATAATCGCTATTTTATATTTTTTTTCTGGCATCTGATTATTATTTCTTTACTGAACAATAATAAACTATTTGATGGCCAAACAGATTCGGCCAAATATACTTTAACCATGGCATCAAGCCACCAAAAGAAAGGCCGTTGGAAGAAATGGTTTTAATCATTTTTAAATCTAAAGCTCTTAGCCAATCAAGAAAATCAAGATGTGACCAAAAACGCAAGTGCTCGGACGGATGGTAAACCCATTGAGTAAAAAAACGACCGACAAACATCAGCTGGAAACGATAGCGGTAAAAAGCGCTATTGGGAATAGTAATGATAAAATTTTTCGTGTGTTTTTTAAGTGTTAAAATTATCTCCTCCGGATTAGTGGTATGTTCCAAAACTTCACTCAAGATTATAAAGTCATAATCAGAATCAGGTAAATCAGGCTTGATGTTTTCTAAATCAATTATCCACCCTTCCAGATCATATTGCCGATAACCGGCCAGCACTTCACCCGAAATATCAGCCACTGTTAGCAAACAACCTTTTGCTTTAAGAACTACCGGCAAGCGAGAATTACCGCAACCAATATCTAAAACCTTTGCCCCGACCGGAATAAGATCAAGGATAATTTCTTCCCTTTCTTTCAATTTTTTGTTCAATTCAAAACCTCTTTCCTGCCAATATCGATTGTAGTTGATTTTCTCAATTTTATTAAAATTTGGCTTTCTGGTATTGGCAAAATAAAACATAATCGATTGAAAAACTTAGATATTAAGATTGAAGATTAATTTTTTTACTAATTTTTGGGGGTTAATTTCCCGGACAATTAAGTTCTGACCATTAGTGGCAATTTTCTCAGCCAATCTTGGATTCTCGTGTAAAAAAATAATTTTTTGGGCTAAATCTTTCGGATTGCCCGCTTGACATAATAACACATTCTCTCCGTCAATAAGAAGTTCGCGGATAGCTGGCGTATCAGCAGTTAGAACAGCCTTACCTAGAGCCAACCCTTCAAAAACCTTGTTGGGTATAACCCGTTCAGCTTTTGGCGTAATACCAAAAATACCTAAGACTAGATCCGATTCGAGTATCATCTGTTTTAAAGCAACAAAAGAAACCTCCAGGGAAAATTCAATATTGACGGATTTTAACCTTTCAACTAATTGAGAAATTTTTCCAAACTCTTGACCATGGCCAATAATCCTAAATTTTATGTCTTTTTCTTTTTCTAAAATTTTGGCCGCTTTTACTATATACTCTATCCCCTGTAAAGGAATGTAGTGCCCATGAAAATGGACTAGGAAGATATTGTCATCTTTTTTGCGTTTTTCTTCAGTCAAAAATTCACTACCAATGGTTGTGCCGACAAAAACTCTGATGAATTTTTTTGCCTTAATCCTAAAAGTTTTTTGAAAATATTTAGCATTTCGATGCGTGTCAACTAAAACTCTATCGGCTAAAAACAAACTGTGCCAATCTAATAAAAAATCTCGACCACCTCTCCAGCTCCACTGACCATAAAGTCGGCGATCAAAAACATTGGAGTCATATAGTGAGGTAAAAGCATCAAAAACGAGTAACTTGCGCAAAAATAACAAGCGAGCCAACCAAACCATTGTTTGACCAGGATAAGCAACCAAAACGAGGTCTGGTTCAATATTTAAAAGCTTGCGTTCATTTAATAATTGCCAGTATTTTTTCCAGCCATGATATTTTTTAGGATCAACCAGACACTCAATCACCTGCCAATTATTTTTTTTAAAACCAACCATCAAAATTCTGTTTCGAGAATAATTGCGATCATAGATACCAAAAAAACAAATCGTCTTCATGACATTTGACTAACCATTTTTTTAATCAAATTCTTTACATCAGACCTTTCTGAAACTATTTTTTTTAAATTAACACCAATTTGCTGAAAATCTTTATTAAAAACTAGTTCAGCGATTTTGCTGGCCAAATCACCCGCATCTCTCTCTATAAACAAAAGAGTACTAGCATATTCTCCAAAATAATATCTAAAAGCTTGGTTAGAGGTCAGCACTGGTGCACCAGCCGCCATCGATTCCAAAACCGATTTATCGATTCCGCCGGTCGGGGTCAAATTGACAGTCAAATCAGCCATACAATACTGTTCTCGCATCTCCCGATTAGCGACACTGCCTCGAAATTCAACCACTCCATCGAGGCCAGATTGATTGATTTGATTTAGTAATTTTTGTTTATAAACAACATCATCCACTGTCACAGCTTCGCCGATAAAAACCGCTTTAACTGATCGCTGGTAATTTTCACGCAGCAATCGAACAGCCTCGATGAAGATATCACAATTTTTAATTCTAGTAATTCTGCCCACATGAAGCAAATTAATTTTTTGATTATCAATATTACGAATTGGGCAAGCAAAAGCGCCAACATCAATGCCGTGGCCTACCACACAGACTTTTTTACTAACTAAAGTAAAACTTTCTGGAGCGGCGGTAAATATTTTATTAACAAATTTTTCGGCTATTCTCAATTTTAAATCAACTTGGCGATGAGTATACCAGAGAAAAACTAATTTATTGGCCAATTGCCACCACCAACCAGCCAAAATAATATAAACTGGGTTCATATGCACAAAAACTTTGTCATAATTTTTGCGCTCTTGCCAAAGATATTTGTAAAAATTCCAAAGATACTTCAAGCGAGATTGACCATTTTCCTTACCTAAAGATAGAACTCGCACTTCGGCTGGTAAATGATATTCCCCTTGCTGTAAACAAATTACCGTCACTTTTTCGCCATGTTTAGCAAATTCCTCAATCCACCGATGAAAAAAGCCGAGGATCGGATCATTAATGTCCACTTTTTGGGTAATAATCAATAATTTCATCCCGTTAAAGGCAGATCACGACCACTAAATCGTTTTCTAAATAAATTAAGCTCTGGTAATTGTTTGGTTTATGATACATTTTTTAATCTTACTAGTGATCGTGGCCTCTAACGGGATTCATCTATTTTTAGGTAGGAATGATGTCATCTCCATGAACGCCTCGCAATAAATCAAGGTCTTTACCCGAATCAAGTAATAATTTCATGTTTTTATTAAGATTAGCTTTCAAAACTTCGCCACCTTCTTTGTCGCCCACAGTTTTTTGATAAAAATCGACAAAAGAAGAAAAATCTTTGATAAAACAATGGCCACCGGCCCCACGACCACTTTTATGAATCGGGTCAATATGCATATTGCCAATCCAAGGGTCAGCGGTCATAATCTCATGCAACACCTCCCAGCGACAATCATTTTTCTCCGCCAAATCATAGAGTAAATTCATAAAAATAACTTTGGTAAAGAAAAAACAATTCCGACCATATTTGAATAATTCAGCTTCGCGAGCGCGACAAATTTTTACCAATGGCGCCGGCGGTAAAATCGCCAAGACTTCTTCGGCTTTTTTAGTATATTCCCCACTCTCAATCGGACTACCGATGATATTTCGCCCGGGATTAGCCACATCATAAGCGGCAGTTCTTTCCGTCAAAAATTCCGGCGAATGAAAAACAAAAACCTCTGGATATTGTTTTTGGATTGATTCGGTCGTACCGGGCAAAATAGTTGATTTAATGACCGCGATTTTACCTTGACCGACCAAAGCCACGGCTTGACGAACAATACTGTCGTCGAAACCCTTCGGCGTTGTCGGGGTGGGTACAGCAATAAAAACGATATCGCAATCTTTAATTTTGTCTTTATTGCCATCATAACCATTTTCTAAAGCATAACGAATCACCTCAAAACCGCGTTCCTCAAAATTATCAGCGTAATTTTTACCGATCCAACCTTGGCCGACAAAACCGATTTTCAGTTTATGATTATCCATTTCTTGATAGTAATCTTTCCCAACCCCGTCTGTAAAGTTCCAAGGTCTCATTTTTATTAGGTAATTTTTTAATAACCAGATTCAATCCTGAGGCTAATGTTTGGCGCAAATTTTGATCTTCAATCATTAGTCTCATATTGGCCACCAAAGCACCTAAGTCGCCAATCGGCACCACTAGACCAGATTCGTTAGTGATGACAACTTCTCCGGCCAAGCCGACATCCGTCATTAAAACCGGCAAGCCACAAATCCCCGCTTCGATGACCGCCAGACCCCAACCTTCACTATCCGAAGTCAAAATAAAGACATCGGCGGTTTGATAAAAATTAGCCAAATCATCTTGTCGCCCCCAAAACCTAACCGCTTCCTGTAACCCCATCACCGCCACCAAGCGTTCTAGACTGGCTCTCTCTGGACCGTCGCCAACAATCCACAATTTTGCTTCTGGATGCAAAGTTCTGATTTCTCGCAAAGCTTCAATTTGTGTCTCAATCTTTTTAACTTTGACTAATCGCGAGACGGTTAAAAAAATAAATTCATCCTGATTTTTAGCCGAAAAAACACTGTCTGATGTTGAAATTTCACTAGCAATTTTTTCACATTTAAAATCAGAAAAAATCGGCACCACGGAAATTTTTCCCTCCGGAACTTTGAAATCTTCGACCAAAGTCTGCTTTAATCTCTGGCTAACCACCCGCACGCCATCAGCTCGCGGTAATAAAAATCTGGCCAAAAACTTCCTTACATCATGAAAACGCTCGAAGCCGTGAACTTGAATCTCTAAAGGCAACCTAAATTTTCGCGCCAAGCGCCAAGCGATGAGGGCAATAAAATAAGTATCTTGAACGGTAATGAGCGTAAAATTATCATGACTTAAAATTTTGCCGGCTTTTTTCCATAACCGCCACCAAATTATTTCTTTGCTCCAACCGCCCACCCCCACCACTTCCACCTTATCCGACAATTCATGACGAAGATCATAACGATTCGGCACGACCACCATCAAACGTGCCACGATCGTCCCATAACCAATCAAGCGCCTAGAAGCCACCGATTGATCATTAAACAAACTTTGATCATTACTTAGACTTAAAACTCTCATCCTGTTAGAAACAGATCGCGATCTCTCGATCGTTTACTGTATTAACTAATTTCTGGTAATTTATTTGCATATTATTTGTTTTATCTCTGCCGCGATCGCGGTTTCTAACAGGACTCATCTTTTTATTCGCATTTTTTAAATTCGGTCACTAAACTATCTACCATTTTAGCACGGGTAAAACCTTTAGCGGTTTCTTTGGCACTAGACACCAAATTATCGGCCAAGGTCTGATCGGTAAAAATCTTATCAATCGCCAAAAAAATTTCCTCTTGATTGTCATACCCAAACAACAAACCATTCTTACTATCATTAATTAATTCCGGATTGCCACCAATCCGAGTAGTCGCAATCGGGGTACCCAAGTTCATCACTTCCAATAACTGATGAGAAAAACCTTCGTAAGCAGTATTGAGAATAAAAAGATCGGCCGTTCGAAGGTATTTAAAAAGTTTTAATTGTTCCAATCGTCCCAACATGATGATTGATTTTTCTAAATTATTTTCTTTAATTTGGTCTGCTAAATTATTTTCTTCCGGCCCATCACCAACAATCAATAGTTTGGTCGAAGGATATTTGACTAAAATTTTTGGCATAATCGCGATTAAGGTCAAAAAGCCTTTCCATGGCACCAATCGACCGACACTGATTAAAATTTTATCACCCAAATCCAAACCCAATTCTAGTCGAGCCTGATCAAGATTTAATTCTAAATTTTTGCCCTCAAAAGCATTGTAAATAACTTTAACTTTTTCCGAATTGATCCCCCAATTACTAATAATCTTTTTAAGATACTGACTCGGCACAATAATTTTTTTAGCTCTTTTCGCCACTAAAGTCTGGGTAGATTTTAAAATCCTAACCAAAAAACTATCGTCAGTTTTTTTAGCTGAAAAAATATCCAACATTTCCATCACTCCCGCTCGTTGGCTACCCTGCTCCCAAGCATAATCGCCGACCACCTTGAGCCAATACGATCGCCCTAAACAAAAACTAGCGAACATGACCGGCAAACCGACCGAGACCGGATCTTGGGCATAAATAATATCCGCCGACCAACCTCGTTTGATGATTTTTAAAAAATAAATAAAATGACGAATAATTTTCGGATATTTTCTCACTTCACCAAAACTTAAAATTTTCACCTCAAAACCACGCGCCGGCAATTCTTCAGCTAGAATCTTGGAATAAGTGGCGGGACCGCCAATATCCGGCGGAAATAAACCCGTCGCGATTAAAATTACTGGTTTTTCAGACATAATTTGGTAAAAATATTCTCAAATTTTGGCGCTAAAATATCCCAATCATATTTTTCGATAATCATTTTTTTCGCTCGCGCCAAAATATCATTTACTTCGCTTTCATTTTGCGGATCAAGAATATAAGAAATCTTGCTAGCGACATTTTCCGGATTGGCCACTTCACAAACAAAACCGGTTTCTTTATCAACCAAAAAATCAGCAATCCCGCCCACCCTTGTTCCCACCACTGGCAAACCACAGGCCATCGCTTCCAAAAAAGCGTTACCTAGACCCTCTGAATGAGACGGCCGGGCAAAAATATCGACTTGAGCATAAAATTCAGGTAATTTTTCCGGCGACATAAAGCCGAGCATCTTGACTCGACTGTTTAAACCACTTTCTTCGATCAATTGCTTTAAATATTTTTGTTCCTCACCTTCACCCAAAAGCCATAATTTCACGTGGCTCGGCAAAAACTTTAAAGCTAAGACCAGATCAGCTAAACCATTTTTCTTCACCAAACGCGAAGCCGAGACGATTATTTTCTCATTAAAATTTTTATCGGCCTTTTTAGCAATCAATTTAAACTTTTTTAAATCAACGCCGTTTGGCACCACCTCGATTGGGCAACTGGCACCTAATTTTCTAGCCCAATCGGCCAAATAATTGGAAATCGCTTGGATATGATCGGCGCGACGAAAAATATCAACAAAATGACCTCGAAGGAAGCGCGCCTTATGTTCAATTTCTTTAAGCTCGTCACCCTCTTGCAAAGTCAATAAAAATGGCACGCTCGGTTCCCGTTTTTTGAAAGCTAGGGCGCCAAAACCACCAAAACTAGCCATCACCCCCCAGACTAAGTCAAAAGGTTTTTTCTGGTGTAATGACCAACCATAAAAACCGCCAAAGAGTGCCAAGAGGGCTTTGTCGCCGAAAAAACCCAAACCAAAGCGATGGACCAAAACCCGTCCAATCTGCTCTCTACGGGGCAAATTTGGCCTTAAACGAGCCGTTATGAGCTCGAAATCGTCTTCTGGCAAGCGATCGGTCAATTCTCTAATCGCCACTTCGGCTCCACCCACCAGAGGGAAATAAGCGGTTGAATAGATTAAAATTCGTCTCATAGAGCTATTCTTCACCAGCCAGGATTTTTTTCAAGAGCTCGGCTGGCGCCTCCCTCGCCTCGCCATAGCCTTTGGCGGAGGCGGGTCTCGCCTCGCCGGCCTGCCCGCCGAAACTTTGTGGAGGCTGGGAGCCTTTGGCGGAGACTGGTTTCGCCTCGCCGGAACTTTCAGTGAAAGCGGGCTTTGCCTCGCCATAGCTTTTAGTGTCGGCGGGTTTTACCTCATCAATAGCCACCGGATCTTTTTTCTCTATCTCAATCCCCCTTTTATCTTTAGCTACCTTCTCGTCGATAGTTGGTGCCGATTTTTCGGCTGGTTTTTCTTTTTGCACCACGGAGGCTAAGACGTCTTGCAGGGCATTCCGTAAAGCTTCACGGTGACCACCGACTGTTTTATGGTGATCGTTTCGAAGTTGATTCAAGGAAGCAGGTTTGAGCGGTCTAGTCGAAACCGGCACCGATTCTTTTTTGGTCTCTATTGGTTCTGATCTTTTATTTTCTTGATTCTCCGTTTTTTTAATCGACGGTTCGGCGGTTTTTCTAGCGGAAAAATCTTTACTCTGACTGGAAGGACTAGTGGTATTTTTTTTAGTCACAAATTTTAATTCATGCCAGTCATTGATAGCAATTTCTACTTTTTCTCTCGGCATAGCATAAGCCGCCCGCGAAAATTCTACAATTCGCGGTTTATAACTTTCTTCGGCGGTAGCAATTGGTGGTAAAGTCACGGCCGAAAAAGGTGGCGAGCCGACACCATCGATCGACATAGTTAAATAGATCTGCGCGAAACCAAGATTGACTAAATCTTCTTTCATAAAAGTCGGCGAGAACATTTCTTCTAACAACGTGGCGTCAAACGGACCGACGCGAAAACAAATCGTCGTGCCGACGTTGCCAAAGACTGCGCTCCGTACCGTTTCTGGCATTTGTTCAACATATTGGTGAGCAATCGTCAAACTTAATTTATATTTCCGTGCTTCCGATAAAATATCAGCAAAAGAATCGTTGACGAAAGACTGAAATTCATCCACAAAAAAATAAAAATAGGGTAAACGACGCAACTCTTCTTCGGAAGCATTAGCGCGCGACATGGCCGAGAGATAAATTTTAGTGATAATCATCCCACCCAACAAACTGGCGTTCTGCTCACCGACTCGGCCTTTCGACAAGTTGATTATCAAAATCTTTTTATCATCCATCACCGCCCGCATATCGATCGTCGATTTCGGTTGACCGATGATATTACGAATCAGCGGGTTGGAAGTAAACTGACCAATTTTGTTTTTGATCGCATCGCCGGCTTCTTGCATATATCGCTCATTGTATTTGGCAAATTCATCCACCCAAAAGGATTTGACCGATGGATCAGAGATATTGTTAACCACTTCATCGCGATAACTTTTATCCGACAACATCCGATTGACTCCCAACAAAGTCGAATTCGGATATTCCAATAACGCCAGAATAGTATTGTTCAAAATATATTCCATTCGCGCCGACCAAACATCGGGCCAGATTTTTTTGAAAGTCGCCATCAAGCCATTGGCCACTAAGTGTCGTTGATCTTTGCCCACATCCTCCATCACATTGAAAGAAATCGGGTAATTCAAATCAAACGGCGCAAAATAAATAACATCTTTGATTCGCTCCTGTGGCACATAATCAAGCAGAAGTTCGGCGGTTTTACCGTGTGGATCAATAAAAGCCATGCCCTCGCCATTTTTAATATCTTGAATGGCCATGTTTTCCAACATGGTTGATTTGCCCATACCGGTCTTGCCGATAATATACATATGGCGAGCGCGATCATCAGCCTTAATGCCAAAACGAGTCTTGCGACCGCGAAAATCAGTTTGACCAAAATAATTAATCGTCTGTGGAGAAGACATTTAACTAGATTATACCAAAAATTTTTTTGTATAAAAGCTTTTTGCTATTAGCTTTAAGAAAAATCCTAAAAGCTATAAGCTAAAAACTAACAGCTAGATGCTATCGTACGCTCCCGTCGTATAATGATTGCCCGGATCCCACATCATCCACGAATTTAGACCATTATCATAAACCGCCCGCTTTTCTTCGCGGATCATCTCGGCCGTATAATCAGCCCCCAAATCAAAATCTTGCAACCACGGACGCAATTTGGCCCGCGTCGTGCTGGCTTTTTCTAAACGTTCCGCCGCTACTTTCATATTGTGATTGATTACCGCATAAGGTGACAGAGCCGGTTTTTTAATGCCCATATAACCGGTCGGGTAATGAGACGGGTAGACCATCGGCGCAATAAAATCAAAATAGGGCGCCGCTTTTTCTAGCACTTGGCCAATCCCTAAATCATCATAATTGGTGCAAACCATGCCAAATAAATCAGCCGAGATCGGAATGCCCAGCGGATGAAGTTGGCTCGATAGATACTTGAAAAAACCAGCCAAAACATCCGGCTTATTGCTTTCAGTGGCATGAGAAAAAGGATAAGCGATATCGCGCATGTTACCATCGGACGGAAAACGAATATAGTCAAAATTCAATTCATCAAAACCCAGCGCGTAGGATTCTTTGGCCAATAAAACAGTATAATCCCAAGCTTCTTTCGAGCCGGCATCGAGCCAGGAAATCCCTTTGCGGTCACGCCAGACCGCACCATCACTGGCTCTTTTAACAGCCAAATCAGGACGCTTTTTGGCCAACGACGCGTCTTGAAAAGTCGAAATACGACCAATGACATAAATATTTTTCCGATGCAATTCAGCGATCAATGCCGGCAGATCGGTTATTCTCTTTTCGAACGAACCAAGTTTCTTGATCGCCGGATTATCAATTTCAAAAGCGATCAAACCGGTATAATCCTTAATATCAATTACCACGGCGTTCAATTCGGTGCGATCGATCAAATCAATTAGTCGTGGTCGCAAATTTTTTGATCCGGCGATCCAGCTGGTCATATAAATCGCTTTGACCGCTTTGGGAGTTTTTAGGTGAGTCACCACCGGCTCGGTATTGGTTGCCACCGCCACCGTCGCAACAGACGATTTAGCTTTTCCTTTAATCGCCACCTTTTTGCCGTTACGATCATATTCGACACTACCACCAAAAACCGCCGCCAAGGCCCAAGCGCCGGCCAACAACAAAAAAACTACTCCGACAACCACGATTAGATTTTGACGGCGTTTAGACATCAATTGATTAAAATTTTTTAGCTTTTAGGATTTTCTGTTGGCAAAGGCGCTACTTCTTCGTTTTGACGCTGACTAGTTCTGGCTAGACCAAAAAAGGTGATGAGAACTCCCAAGGCCACCAGAATCATTGTTCGCATCCAGGCCGAAGGGCCTTCTAAAATAGCCACCAGAACTACCAAAATCCCTAAAATAGCATTGGCTCGATTTCGCCAAATAATACGCTTCATAGACTTTTTATTATAGCAAAATTAATCTTTTTGACCAACTAATTTATTGCTTAAATAGATTTCGCAGTTTATAAGTATTACCGTGTATTAATAAGCCCTTATATGAAGCTATGGTTGCGGTGGTCATTTTTGATTTTTTTATCTTTCTTAATACTCTTCTTCTTGTGGTAAATCTTAGAACCCGATGATGAGGAAAATTAGTCCAACCAAGAAAATCTACACCAGAAGCTAAGGTTTTAATAAAAACTTTATTGGGATGTAGAGTAAGCTTAAGATGTTCTAGCAAAAAACTTGATAATTTTGGGATTAATTCTAATAAATCCTTTCTATTATCACCCAAGATCACAAAATCATCAGCATAACGAATGTAAAATTTTTCTTTCAATTTCCTTTTTACAAAGTGGTCAAACTCATTCATATAAATATTTACTAGTAGTTGCGAGGTCAGATTACCCAAAGGCAACCCTAGGCCTTGCCTAGCGGTATAAAAACTACCAATCACTTGCTCCAGTAACCAGATAATATCTGGGTCTGGTTCGTGTTTTTTTAAGATGTTGATAAGAATTTGATGGTCAATGGAAGCAAAAAATTTCCTAATATCGCCCTTTAACACCCAGACAGTTCTGGTGTTATTTTGCGAAATTTTTCGACCAAAAATTCGTAGACGATTTATCGCTCGATGGGTCCCCTTGTTTAAACGACAAGAATATGAATCATAGATAAATTTCTGATTAAAATATGGATAAAGAATACGATAGACAGCGTGATGGATTAGTCGATCACGAACACTGGCCTTGTGAATGGAACGCGGTTTTGGATCATTGATATTAAAAGCCTGATATGACCCATGACAGTAATTTTTATGAGTCAATTCTCTATGTAGTGCTAGAATATTATCAGTCAAATGAAGCGAAAATAATTGAACATCTTGGCGTCGACGTTTGCCACGCAAAAATTCTCGCCAAGCTTGAAGCAAATTTCCAACAGAAATGATATGATCGTAACTATGCCACGACCACCTTTTACTCTCTCTCTCTCTCGGTGATGCTTCGATCCTTAGTCGTATCAAAGAGAGTTATTTGATTTGGATTGATATCGTTCCTCATCTTGCCAAAAATACTCGCCATACTATCGGCGCCAGAATAGAAAATAAATTTCTCGACTTGTTAGATTTGTCATATGTCGCTTATTTTACCGCCAAAGACAAGAAAATTGAAAAAATATCCCGCTGTATTTTATTATTAGACACTTTGAAATTTCTCATCTCGGTCGCATGGGAAGCCAAACTCATTTCCCATCGTCAATGTGAAGAAATCGCCCTCAAACTCGAAGAGATTGGCAAAATGCTCGGTGGTTGGAAGAAAAATTCTGATAATTTGGAAAAGAAAAACCGCACCCTGTAGATGCGGAAAAGAAGACTCTGGCGAGAGAAAGACGAAGCGGTTGTCCGAATTCCACCTGTTGTCCGGATGAGCATCATTGGCGTTGAGCTTCAACTGCTCTTCGTCGGCATTCAAGTTGAAAACATTCGGATTGCCATCGCGATCGGTATTGTGCGCGAAACCATCTGTGTCACTGCCGACCAGATTATCAAAAAGATAAAATGGCTTAGCTGTATTTTATTTGGGATCAAAAATCCGCCAGTATCGCGCACCAAGTTGATTTCTTTTTTGAAAGAAAAACGCCTATCCTCTGTAAAAAGCCTTGGCCATTTACATTCTCAATATGTGCCAACTAGCCAGATTTCAGAAAGCCGTAACCGTCTGAATCAATCAAGCCTAGATAATTTTACAAAAAAAATTTCAAAAATCAAAGGTAAGAAGAAACAAAATCTCTAAAAAATCCAAAGTGATCAAAATTTAAAGACTTACGAGAGAAAGACGAAGCGGCGGCCCGAACCCCACCCGCGGTCCGGATGAGCATCATCGGCGTAGAGCCCCAACTGCCCTCCGCCGGCAAGCAAGTAGAAAACACTCGGAAGGCCACCGCGATCGGTAATCTGCTTCATGGCAATAAGTTTCCAATCTTTACCATCATACTGAAGACGAAGTCGTGGACCAACTTCCGCTGGGCAAAGTTTTAAACCTAATTCTTGAGCCTTGGCATAAATTTGGTCAGTAGTAGCACCACTACTAAAACCCAGCTGTTCGACAGTAAATTGAACCAACTTGTAAGTTTTAGCTTCTCGACTAAAATCAGTTTTTTGCAAAATATCTTGCGCCCAATTTGAAATATAAATATTTTTGGCTTTCAAAACCTCTTCGGCTTTAGCCAGAGAATTGATCCTCTGGTCGGTCTCCTGAGTCATCATAAAAATTTTCTGATCAGGAAAAGATTCGTAAAGATGTTGAATCTGGGGATATTTTTTGATTATTTGATAAACAGCAACATTCCAAGGACCAACATAGGCTATGGTGTCATCGTCAATTTCTGCTGCTGAGTGAGCAATTTGCTCTTTAGCACATTCAAAAATAGTCATCATGTCTTCCTCTGGATTTCTGCCTTGGCGAAGCTCGGCAATGCGCGGGTCGCGGTCGTAACCAAAACCTTCAATAGGAGCACCGATTTCATACAAAAATACCAAATCGTCTTTTGACAACGCTATCCCCGATTGGCTCTTCTTTTCGATAGCCGTCATCTTTTTCATGTCAGAATTCTTCTTCTGGTAACTATCAGCCTCCGGCCCAAATTCTTTGAGCTTGGTCTCCAAAACATCGGCCATGATCGGTTCTAATTCTTGATGATTCAAAACACCTCGAATTTGACCAATTTGCGTTCCGTTCATTTGGATAGCCATACGAGGTTGAGTCGGCAAGCCATTATTGTCCTCCGTGTAATAGACATAAAAATCACCTTGTTTGATATAGTTTTGAGCCGTCGTTCGACCTTCAACGCACCAGCCGGTACCTTTGGCCTGAACTGACTCAAAGAGTTTATCGGCCTCGGCCATATTACCTTTAGAATATTTAACCCAGACACCTTTGACTTCCTCTTTGTTTTCGATACGAACTGCCAAAGATTCTGAAATCAGCTCGGCATAAAGTTTGGCAAAACGTTTAGAGAAATTGGCTTGAACTTCAGAATCTCTAAGATTGGTTTTGTCTTTGATCGCTTGCTCATAGATATCGAGAATTTTCGCTAATGGCGCGCGATAAATATCTGGATAAGGAGCCACTGTTGATTCAGTGCGATCCTTGAATTTACCGAGGGTTTTATCAAATTGAGAAAGTTTGATAACATTTCGCCAGACCAAATATTTAAACCAAGGCGGATAAGCGACATCTTCGGAGGTCAAATAGTCAATCCACTGATCAAGAGAATGCTTCTGGTCAGCAATGATCGTTTCAATCATTTGGTCCCGAACATTTAGCGGTATATTTTCAATCGCTTGGCCATGTTCCCTAGCCACTTGTTTTTGAAGTTCAAAATATGATTCAGGCACCTGTTCTGGTTTGATAACCAAAGTGTCATAAATTTTATCTCGAAACATCTCGAGATTGCGCTCGCGTTTCCTTTCATCCGGATTAAGAAAAATATTCTCCAGTCGGTCAAGATAAGCTTCAATACGCTCAGTCGGATCATTAGGCACTTTTTGGTCGGTTCGACGCTCCTGTCGTTCGACCGCCCGATCAACTTCGGGCGAAGTTTGTAATTCTGGATTTTTGAGGTGAAGAGGGTGTTTTTCCATATGGATTAAATTTAGCACAGATGTTCCGTTAAATTCAAATTACTGGCTTTACAAAATATTGACAAAATATATAAATGATATATTGTGACGACAGATGTATTACTGCTCAAACAGTAAAGGGATACTGGCCGAATGGCCAGCGACAGCGGGTACAAACCTCTGATCTGTCTACATCAGGCTTGGGCTCCAATCCTGAGTTCAAGCTAGGGCTCCACTTGCAAAAGTGGAGCCGAATTTTTTTGTCTTTTTTTTAATTTTTCATCACCAAACTGTTCGCCACTTGGTTGATATCACCCGCACCCATGACGACCACCAAATCTCCAACTTTTGATTCATTTTCTAAGTCTTGTTCAATTGAAACAAAATCACCGAAAAAACTAGCGATATTTTTACCAGCCTTAGCGTTGATTAATTCCACCAATTTTTCTTCTTTAACCTCCGGATCAAATAGTTCACGGGCCGCATATATTTTGGCCACCATTACTTTGTCCACCAGACTCAAAGCCTCGGCAAAATCAGTCATTAAAGCTTTGGTCCGGCTATAGAGATGGGGTTGAAAAGCGATAATTAATTTCCCCATTAAATTTCTTTTGGCCATAAATTCCCGCGCACCACCGATCGTGGCTCTAATTTCCGTCGGATGATGAGCGTAATCGTCATAAACTAAAGCGTCATTTTTGGTTTGACCTTTATATTCAAAGCGACGCCATGTGCCAGTAAATTTTTTCAAAGCTTCGATCGCCGTATTCTGTTCAACATTTAAAATCTGGGCTACAGCCAAAGCGCATTGAGCATTTTTAATATTGTGTTCCCCTGGGACCAACAATTCCAACTTGGAGGTGAAACCTCCAAGTGAACAATAATCAATTATTTGGGCTTTGGTTCGGTTGATTACTGGTGATAGTAATGGATCACTGATATCGCAAATCAAAAAGCCATCTGTCGGGATTCGGCTGGCAAATTCCGAAAAAGCCAATTGAATATCTGCTAGATCTTTGTAGTAATCCAAATGATCACTGTCAATATTGGTGATAATGCCAATCTTGGGATTAAGATTTAAAAATGATCGCCTGTATTCACAAGCTTCGACGACAAAATAGTCGCTTTGGCCGGCGATGAAATTAGTGGCTTTCCCCGAGGGTAACCCTAGGGAAATTTCCCTAGGGTTACCCTCGGGGAGCAGTAAGCTACCAACAATCACCATCGGATCAAGTTTGGCCTCGATCAAAACTTTAGCAATCATGGCTGTGGTCGTGGTTTTACCATGCGTTCCCGCCACCGCAATCGTATATTTATCGGCTGAGATCAAACCAAGCATTTCCGGATAAGTTCGACACTCGATCCCCAATTCTCTGGCTTTTTTCAATTCTGGATTATCTTCGGAAATAGCAATGGTATAAATAACCAAATCAATATCCGCTGAAATATTTTTCGCCACCTGTTGATAAAAAATCTTGACCCCAAGTTTTTCTAATTCTTCGGTCACGACACTCTTGGCTCGATCAGAACCCATTATCCTCCTCTCCTCGCCGAAGCTTTGCGAAGGTGGGTCCAACAATAACATCCGCGCAATGGCCGACATACCAATACCACCAATACCAATAAAATAAATAGATTTTATTTTATTTAAATCCATTTATTTTATTTTCTTTACTAAACTAACAAATTGATCACCCCGATCATATTCATTTTTAAACACACCGAAACTGGCCGCCCCGGGTGAGAGTAGGACCACATCTCCACGATTTGCTTGCAACTTGGCCCAAGCAAAGGCGCTCTTCATATTATCAAAAACTTCGAACGGGATTTTGTTCTTACCCAAAGCTGTGATGATTTTATCAGTGGCCGCTCCCTTGAATAAGGCTAGGGCTTTGACTGTTTTTTTTACCACTTTGGCGTAGTCACCATAAGTTAATTCTTTGTCGGCACCACCGCCCAGTAAAATAATCTGGCCCTGATATTTTTTCAATGCCTCCAAAGCCGCCATCACCCCATCCGGTGTGGTCGCGGTGGTATCGTTATAATATTTTACGCTTTTAACTTCACGGACAAATTCGAGTCGCCCCGGTACACCAGCAAAATTTGCCACCGCTTTTTTAATCACCGCTTCTTTTACTCCCAACGCTCGCGCCGCTTCGACAGCTAACGCTGTATTAAATAAATTATGCTCGCCCAGCAATTTGGTTTTCCAGCCGACAGGGAAATTCTTAGCATTAACTTCTATTAGTTTTCCCCCATTTTTTATCTTCGATCTTTGATTTTTGATCTTTTTCGCTATTTCTTTACCCGCTACGATCACATCACCCGTTTTTTGATAGCGATAGATATTGGCTTTATCGGCAAAATAAAGTTCCATCGAATTCTTATAATAATTCTGATGATCAACAAGTAAATTCGTAAAGACAGAGACATGGGGACTAATACCCTCTTCCGGACCACCAGAAAGTCCGCGCACAGACGGACTAAAGCTATTCAATTGCCAAGAATCCAGTTCCATCAAAACGGTGTCAGTGTCTTTGATTTTTTTAACGAGAGGCAAAGTGGCCAACCCACGAATATTGCCGCCCAAGTGAACATTCTGGTCACCAAAAGCGGATTTTAAAATATCGGCCAAGAGCATAGTCACAGTCGTCTTGCCACGCGTTCCAGTCACACCGACTATTTTTACCTTCGGTAAATGTAATTTTACAAATTTAACAAAAAGTGAAGCATCCTGTTCGATGGGGATATTATTTTTTCGCGCTTCGGCCAGAAAAATAGAATCCATCGGCACATTAGCGGCGCGAATAATTAAATCGCGATTGGCAAAATCGGCCAAGCGGTGCTCGCCGAGAACATATTTTATATTCTTATATTTAGCTAACGGTTTTAGTGCTGAAGCCAATTGTTCCTCCGTCTTGAGATCGGTGACAATCAAATCCGCCCCGCATTCAGCCAAGAATTTCACTACCCCGATCCCCCGACCAAGAAGCCCCAAACCCATTACGGTCACCTTCTTATTTTTAGTATATTTTTTGAATTGCTTAAGCATAGCAAAAACATTCTAGCACAAAAATAAAAAAATCGTATTTGGACTCAAGGTATTGTTTTTTGCGGTTTTTTTGGTATATTTTAACTTGCTAAGCGCGTGTAGCTCAGGTGGTTAGAGCGCGTCACTGATAATGACGAGGTCCCAGGTTCGAGTCCTGGCATGCGCACCAAACAAAAAACCGACTATGGCCGGTTTTTTGTTTGTGTTTTTATTGAGCCGGAGTCGTGGCTGGCAAAGTGGTAAAACCAATTTCGCCACCAGTACCAGCGGCAACCGGCAAATTGTTAGCCGGAGTGACCTCAGAATTTTTGGTCAATTGGTAGACACCAAAACCCAAAATAATCACTAGGCCGACAATCAAAACTCCAATAAGTGTCTTGTTCATAAAAAATTAATCGACTAGATTATTAATAAATTAAGTTTAACTCTAAAATCGTTAATTATGAAATAAGTATGATCTGCATCTAAATCTAGCTATTCTTTCTTTTGTCCCGTTTAGCTCGAGGTTAGCCGATCGAGCGCGGCGATTTGTTGTTATTTGAATGCCTTCGAAAAGAATTCAATTGGTGCCAAAATCATCACCATCCCCACACCCCGAAGGGTGTGAGAAACGACCCGTCGATCATCATCAAAAAGATGAGGATGACGAATTCACTTGGAAATAATTCCACGACCAGCTTCCGCTAGCCGTGCCTTGTTACGACTTAACCCTTGTTACCGAACTTACCTTAGAACCACCGAAGTGGTGCTTTGGGTACTCCCGGCTCCCTTGGCTTGACGGGCGGTATTAGAATACACTTGCAATTACTTGTCAAGGTTTCCACACCACGGAGCGAGCGGCTTTCCCGCACTCTCGCGGTTTTTGTAGGTCTTCGCTTTTTTCCCTCTCTTTCTTAATTCATCTCTCAGATGAACGATTTTATTAAATCCTTCATCGCTAAGATGCTTTTTATCACAAGCCATCAAAACAATCTCCTTAAAAATTTTATAGGATCCGGCTTTTTTAGCTTGTAAAGGATGAGAATCGAGAAAAGGAAATAACACATCCCTCATTGTCTTACTGCTAGTGACTTTATATTTAGCGTGCGGAAACCAACCATAACGCTCATACGAGCAATCATAGATCTTGCCACACCCTATCGTGACCAAAATCCTCTCTAGTATTTCTCGGTCATCATCCCGCAGTTCTATTTCAAACTCCGGTCTGATTTCAAAACCTCTTTTCAAGGTTTTGTGCTTGCCGATACTAACAGAAAAAGATCCTTCGCCATCGATAAAACCAGCGACATAATTGGGATCAAGTTTCTCCCTACAAATTTGTTCCTTCCCAAAAGGTTCGGCTAATTTATCATTTCTGACAAACGGCTTCCTTTTGGTACTACGAACTCTGCTGACTTCTTGCATCGCTTTTAGAATAATTACTTACTTCTATACTCTCGATGTTAGCAAACACCGAGAGACCCTGCAAGATCTCCCACGGTAACCGATACACATTTTTCTCTTATCTCGATGCCACTGCACGCTATACAGCTTTTGATATCACAGAAGCTTCTCCCTGTACTCGCAGGATCGCCTCTGTATAGCGCCTAATAACTGACATTCAAGCTAAGAAATGCTACCTCTAACCTATATTTAAAGTTAGAGCCTCTAACAAAAGAGGTTTACCCCTTCACCTGCCCCCTCACGGAAACAGACTGGTATTTCGCTTCAAAACCCTGTGAATGGTCTTGGTTGGATTTTCACCAACTAGCGTACTCGATCGCATGGCGACCCGAGTACAAGACTCGAGAACGTATTCACCGCAGTATAGCTGACCTGCGATTACTAGCAATTCCGGCTTCATGAGGTCGAGTTGCAGACCTCAATCCGAACTGGCGCCGCCTTTTAGGATTAGCTCAGGGTTTCCCCGTCGCGACCTATTGTAACGGCGATTGTATCATGCGTGTAGCCCAGGATGTCAAAGGGACATGCTGACTTGGCGTCATCCTCGCTTCCTTCCTGTTAAACAGGACAGTCTCGTCTGACAAATATAACAGACGACAAGGGTTGCGTTCGTTACCCCACTTAAGGGAACAATTCAAACCACGAACTGACGACAGCCATGCATCACCTGCCCAAATGTCCTTGTGAGAGTTCCCAACTTTCGCTGGGCTTTCATTTGGGTTTCAAACCCTGGTAAGGTTCTTCGTTTATCGTCGAATTAAACCGCATGATCCACTGCTTGTGCGAGTCCCCGTCTATTCTTTTGAGTTTTAGCCTTGCGGCCGTACTTCCCAGGCGGATCACTTAACGCGTTAGCTTCGCCTCTCAGAGGGTCGATACTCCGAAAAGCTAGTGATCATCGTTTAGGGCGTGGACTACCGGGGTATCTAATCCCGTTCGATCCCCACGCTTTCGTGTTTCAGTGTCAGGTGGGCGCCAGCTTGCTGCCTTCGCCTTTGGTATTCCCCATGATATCAACGGATTTCACCCCTACACCATGAGTTCTACAAGCCTCTCACCCCCTCTAGTTTTGCCGTTTCTTTCGCAGCTTTCGGGTTGAGCCCGAAGTTTTAACAAAAGACTAACAAAACCACCTACACACCCTTTACGCCCAATAAATCCGGATAATGCTTGGACCACTCGTATTACCGCTGCTGCTGGCACGAGTTTAGCAGGTCCTTATTCATGAGGTACCGTCATATCCAATAAATGGTTTTCTTCCCTCATAAAAGATCTTTACGTCCCTAAGGACTTCATCAATCACGCGACGTCGCTCCGTCAGGCTTTCGCCCATTGCGGAAGATTCTCGACTGCAGCCACCCGTAGGTGTATGGTCCGTGTCTCAGTACCATCGGTGGGGGTCAGGCTCTCACCTCCCCTAAACGTCATTGCCTTGGTAAGCCATTACCTTACCAACTAGCTGATATTCCGCAGGCTCTTCTTCAAGCGGCTTACGCCTTTACCCCGAAGGGACTATTTGGAATTATTCCGCCTTTCGGCGGGTTATGCCAAACTCGAAGGGAGATTCCCACGTGTTACTACCTCGTTCGCCGTGGGTCTAAACCCACTCGACTTGCATGCCTTATCCACGTCGCCAGCATTCATCCTGAGCTAAGATCAAACTCTCAAAAAAAGATATTAACAATAAATTGAAAATAACTTTTGTAATAAACGGAACAAAAGAAAAAACAATAGAAATTAAATGCTTGTCCGCCTAAGTTTCTGCGGGGCAGAAATTTTGGTGGACTCTTACTTTTTACTTATTAAATTTTCAAGGTTCTGGGTTCAAAAAAGTACCCCTTCAGGTACTCGGACAATTATACTCGGGCGAAAGCAAAAGTCAACCCTAAAAAAACCCTGCCAAAGCAGGGTTTTTTTAGGGTTATTTATGATTACTTTTTCCCCCACTTTTCCCAAATCACCAACAGTGGCGAAGCCACGAAAATTGAGGAATAGGTGCCGAAGAACATGCCGATGACCATAATCAAAGCAAAGTTTTTAGTGGAATCGGCGCCAAACAAATACAAGGCCACCAAAGTCAAAATCACCGTCAAGGAAGTATTGATTGAACGAACAAATGATTGGCTCAAACTAATCCCGACAGTTTCTTCAAAATCACGACCAATGCGATTTTTTACATTCTCCCGAATCCGATCAAAAATCACAATAGTATCATTGACTGACAAAGCCATAATCGTGAGCAAAGCGGTCAAAAAAAGCGCGTCGGCTTCAAAGGTGCCAAAATGACCCAAATAAGCCGCCACCCCGCTGGCAATAATCACATCGTGAAAAAGAGCGATAATAGTCACCACGCCATATTTCCACGAACTGACTACATAAGAAACTTTATTGAAAGCCAAGGCGATAAATAAAATAATCACAATCATCACCAAAGCAATCGCCATGATTCCTTTGCGCGCCAATTCCTGACCAACAGCTGGCCCAATCGAACTAAAGCGTTTTTCAATTACTGGATTTTTACCGTCATCAGAAATGACGGCTTCGATCGCCTGTTTTTCAGTTTGACTAATAGTTTTGGTTTTGATTAATAGATTTCCCTCACCCACCGGTTGGGCGCTAATCGCCCCCAAATTCAGTTTTTCTAAATTGGCGCGTAAAACAATGACATCAGGACGAACACCGGTATATTCCACTTCGTAAATCGTCCCACCCAAAAAATCAGTCCCCGGATTAACGCCGTACATCCAAACGAGAACTAAAGCTGTGACCACAAATAAAACAGAAAGACTAAGAAAAATTTTTCGATATTTAATAATGGGCATAATTTTATTTCTGATTGGTATTTTTGGCTGTAGTAAAGCCACTGCTAAAAAGAAAGCGGACAATTTTACTTTCACCTTTGAAACCGAGAGAAAAGAGTAAAGTGCGAGTAACCGTGATCGCCGTGAACATGCTGATGATCACTCCAATCGCCAAGTTCAAACCAAAACCGCGAATCAAACTGGAACCAAACCAGAATAAAATAACGGAAGACAAAATAGTCGAAATATTGGAATCACGAATCGAAGACCAGGCGCGAGCAAAACCATCCGTTACGGCATTCTGAACATTTTTACCATTACGGATTTCTTCTTTCAGTCTTTCAAAAATCAAAACATTGGCATCCACCGCAATACCTAGTGAGAGAATAAAGCCGGCAATACCAGCAGCTGTCAGAGTGACTGGAATTAATTTGAAGATCGCGAGGACCAAGGCGACATAAATCGACAATGAAATCACCGCTATCAACCCGGGTAAGCGATACCAAAAGAGCATAAAGAGTGCGATAAAAATCAGACCAATCAAACCAGACTTTACGCCGGCTTTCATCGCTTCTTCACCCAAAGTCGCGCCAATTGTCTGTGTCGAAGCAAGTGATACTGGCACCGGCAAAGCCCCGAGATTTAAATTGCGCACTAAAGTCTTGGCTTCGGTAACTGTAAATTGACCACTAATTTCCGCCTTGCCATCACGGATTGGTTCGCGAATGACCGGCGCTGACAACATCTTGCCATCCAAGAAAATCGCCAACTTTTTATTGACATTCTCCTCCGTAATTTTAGCAAACAATTTTACCCCCTCATCGTTAAAAGCTAGACCGATCGAAGGGCCAATCGAATCTTGATTGAATTGAACAGTTGAACTTTTCAAATATTTACCCGTAAAACCCGAAGACATAAAATCGGCATCTTCTTGGGCTAAAGCTAACTTTTCCGCTCCAAAACGATCGGTTATTTTTCGATTCAATTCTTCGACTGTCGTTGAAGCGTTGATGGTACTAATTTCTTGCAGGTAATCAGCCACTGCTTTTTTAGCGGTTCTGATCGCCTCTTTTTCCACCCCATCCGGCCGTTCAATTCTAAATTCCAGAGAAGGTGTCTCATTGATCATCGCTTGGGCTTTTTTCAAATCAGTCACACCGGGCAATTCGACAATCAAACGATGTTTAGCGTTGTTACCAATACCCACTTGTTCGGCCTGAACAATCGGTTCGCCCACCCCAAAAGCGTTGACTCGACGCTCGATCACTTCGCGCAAAGCGCTCATCGCTTCCCCCACTTGACTAGGGTCAATCTTGGAAGTATCGGCATCGTAAATCAGTTGACTGCCACCGGATAAATCTAGACCCAAACGAAAAGGCCGATAGGCCCAAGAAGTCGGATTGGTTTCTGATAGATAATCAAAATAACCAACCCCCAAACCACCCAATAAAAGCAGGATGGCTAAAACGCGTGTTTTTGTATTCATACGAAGTGAATTATAACCACAAAACCAGTAAAAAATCAATTAGGCTAAGTTACTGTCGAAAAAATATTTTTTGCCAAAGTCTTTGCACAAGAAGACCAAAGACAAAACCGATCGTCAAACCAACGACCACATCACTCGGCCAATGCACACCAGCCACCACTCGAGCCACAGCAATGATAATCGCGCCGACAGACAAAACAACGGCAATTCGACGATCTTTAAACAAAACAGATGCGCCAGCCAAAGAAGCCATAAAAATTGCGTGACCAGAAGGCATCGATTCCAATCCCCCATTCACAAACAGAGGTTTTATATTATTTAATAAAACGAATGGTCTGGGACTTAAGTAGAGATACTTAAAAAATCCGGTCAGAAACCAAACCGTTCCCGCCGAGAAAAAAATTAGCAACATTTTGAAAAATTCTGGCCAAGATTTTTTAGCCAGAATAAACACAACCAAAACGATCACCACCACCCACGGCAAAATCTCGGCGCAAAAATAAATCAGTCGATCAAACCAAACCGAATGACTAGTCAAATTATTCAGTAATAAAAATAATTTAGTGTCCATTAATTTATTTTAGCTAGTTTGATCAGATTTTCAAAAATTTTAGCTACCACCACCGGCCCCACACCACCCGGCACCGGTGTAAACAAACTGGCCTTGTCGGCACAAGCTGGATCAATATCGCCAGCCAATTGGCCGTTTTGTTCACTGGTGCCACAATCAATTAAAACCACTCCCTCTTTAATCCCGCCGACGCTAAGCTTTGGCGAGGCAAGCATCTCTGGTTTTATTAAGCCCGCCTTCCCCACTCCACTAATTATCACATCGGCGACTAAAGTTTTTTCACGAAGATTTTTAGTATTAATATCAACCACTTCCACTTCATGACCGGCTTGGGCCAAACAAATAGCAATTGGTCGACCGACCAATTGTCCCTGCCCCACTACCAAGATTTTTTTGCCAGTCAAATCAACATGACCTCGACGCAAAACTTCCATTACCGCTTCGACTACTGGCGAATCAACACTGGCGTTATCAGTCAAAGCATCGACATCTTTTTCGGCGGGAATTAAATTTAAAATCTTGTTGGTGTTGATCTGCTTCGGCAATGGTAATTGCACCACAATTCCACTTACCCTCTCATTGTTGGCCAGCTTATTTATTTCTTCAGCCAAATCAACTTCCAAAATATCCGCCCCAAATTCTAACACTCGCATCTCCACCCCAATTGCTTCGCCAAACTTTTTTTTCCGTTCAACAAACTTAGTCGAAGCGGGATCGTCACCCACCAACACAACTGTCAAAATCAATCGACGACCAATCAATCGCTCTTTCAATTCGGCTTTTATTTCTTCGGAAATTTTTTTACCATCAATAATCATCTGTTTAATCCTACTTTGAATTGCAAAACTTGTCGAAGCAAAATTTGTCAAAAAAACTTTCTTAATTTCAAAATGGTTGGGCTTGTTGTCTCTGGTTTTGAAATTAAGTAAGTTTTTGAACAAATTTATTCCGTAGGGCAAGAAAAATCCGTACCCTAGAAAAGTGATGGCAAGTAAAAAGTTTTGCAATTACTTCACTCCTAAAATTTCTTTTAACTCCGCGATGCCATCTTCCAACTTCACGGCTGGTATCCAGCTTAAAATTTCTCGCGCTTTAGTATTGTCGGCCAAAGTATCGTGCGGTTCTAGACGTGCCGGCAAATATTCGATCTCACCACCAATCAATTCTGCCACTGTTTTAATACTAAAATTTCGTCCAGCCCCAATATTAAAAACTTCACCGCCACTCACCTCCTTTTCCATCGCCAAGATATTAGCTTGCACCACATCGTGAACAGAAGTAAAATCGCGGGTTTGAGAACCATCGCCGATAATCGTCAATTTTTCACCCGCTTTTTTCTGTTTTAAAAATTTAGCAATCACTAAGGCGTAAGCGCCTTCATCATTTTGGTGTGGTCCATAAACATTAAAATAACGCAGGCAAACTGTTGGCAGATTATAAACTTGAGAAAAAACTCGACAATACATTTCACCAATATATTTTTGCAAACCATAAGGACTTTTGGGATGAGCCGACATTGTTTCGACCAGAGGCATCACTGGCTGATCGCCATAAGCCGAACTCGAGGCACTGTAAATGACTTTTTTTACTCCAGCTTCTTTAGAAGCCAATAAAACATCCAAGGTTCCCACCACATTAGCTTCGTTGGTTGCCAGTGGGTATTCAATCGAAAACTGAACTCGTGGCAAAGCGGCCAAATGAAAAACATAATCGATACCAACAAAAAGCGGTTTAATCGCTTCGTAATCGGTAATATCCATTTCATGAAAAATCGCTTGCGGATTGACTTGTTCGCGTTTGCCACCAGATAAATTATCCAAGACATGAACTTCAAAGCCTTTGGCGATCAATTCGTCGGTCAAATTTGAACCAATAAAACCGGCTCCACCAGTGACGATAACTTTAGTCATTTTATTTTCCCTTACTTAAAATTAAAATTTTAACGGTTTTTAAGGCAATCGAAATATCCAGCCACAAATTGCGATTTTTCAGGTAATACAAATCGTAAGAAAGTTTATTTCTAGTTTCGACAATATCCACCCCATGATGCGGATGACCTTCCTGATAAATTTGGGCCCAACCAGACAATCCTGGTTTGACGATATGACGGACTTCATAAAAAGGAATAGCCTCGCTGTATTGTTTAACTGGCTCGGGAAATTCCGGTCGCGGTCCCACCAAGGACACATCACCCCACAAAACATTCCAGAGTTGAGGGATTTCATCGATGCGAGTCTTGCGTAAAATCTGACCCAATTTGGTGACTTGATTTTCCACTCCCGCTTCCCAGCGACCACCATCATCGGCCACAGTCATCGTGCGAAATTTAAATAGATTAATCGGCCGACCATTTTGCCCCAAACGTCTCTGAAAACTAAATAACGACCCTTGGTCAAAAACTTTCATTAAAATCCAAACTAACGGATAGACCGGCAGGGTGATAATAGCTAAAACAAAAGCCAAAATAAAATCAATTGTCCGTTTTAAAAAATCATAAATAATTTTGGAACGGTTGGTGATATTTTCTAAAAACCAGCGTTCATCGATCATCGATAATGGCACTCGTTCAAAAACTTCTTCGTAAAAACTATCGACAGTCACAAAATTGACCCCCTTGAATAGCAATTGATAAAAATCTTTGACTAAGCCTTCGTTGTCACCATAAGGGTTAGACACGATGGTCGTAACATGGCTGCGACCCAGATCACCAATCTCCCCATCGACGATGGCCGAATTGTATTGTTTATTAGTCTTGATTTCTTTTTTTAATTCTTCCACTTCACGACCCTGACAAGCAAAATAAATCCGCTCACGTCGACCACGCAACAAAAGTGGCACCAGAAAACGGCGCCAACTAAAAATCAAGAAAAATGACCAGAAAAGATCAATAAACAGGATCGTCTTTGGATTAACACCGAAATAAGGTAAAAAATAAAAGAAGACAATCGCGATGCCACTGTTGATCAACAAGGCATTAAAAATAGTTTGCGGTAGACGATGACGAAAAAAGATTGCCGGCCGACCATAAAGATCAGAAATAAAAAAGACCAAAATCCAAACCGCAAAAATGATCAGAAAAGGCAAAAGATTTTGAGAAAAAACTTCCCAGCTGGGAATTTCTCTGGCGCGAGAAAACAAAGTTAGCCATAAAGCCACGACAAAAAATGAGATGTCGCCAACCAAAAGAGTCATTATCCCCCGACTCGATGAAAACTGCATATTCTCGCCATCATACAACAAAAAAGGCTTGAAATCTAGTCGGGTCGACAAGAAGACAAAAAAGTGGAAAAATACCAAAAAACGTGTATATTTAAGCTTAAAACCGCTAAAATGATCGGCCAACGAACCAAAATTTTTTATTTAATCACCAAGGGTAATTTCGGAGGGGCCCAGCACTATGTTTTTGACCTCGCCACCAACCTGCCACCGGCCGATTTTGATGTCACTGTCATTTTGGGCCAAGGCGAAACCCTAGCCAAAAAACTGGCCGAAAAAAACATCCGAGTTGTTAGCTTACCAGAATTGGGGCGCGACATGAATCTATTTAACGATTGGTCGGTTTTTTGGTCGCTCTTTTTTCTTCTGCGACGTGAGCGTCCAGATATTATTCATCTCAATAGCGCCAAGATCGGTGGTCTGGGTGCCTTGGCTGGTCGTTTAGCTGGGATTAAAAAAATCATTTTTACTGGCCATGGCTGGGCTTTCAACGAAGCTCGACCGTGGTGGCAAAGAAAGGTCATTTCTTTTTTTCATTGGCTGACGATTATTTTTAGTCATCAGACGATTTTAGTAGCAAAAAGTTTACACAACCAGATTATCACTTGGCCTTTCGTCGCCGGTAAACTGAGACAAATCTACAACGGCCTCGACTATATTAATTTTCTTTCTGAACGCGACGCTCGTCTTTTGCTTTTACCTGATAAAATTGAAAAATTTTGGCTTGGGACTATTGCCGAACTTCATTACAACAAAGGTTTGGATATTTTAATCGAAGCTTTTTCGCGCTTAGTCAAAGATATGCTTGGCAGTCAACTCGGTTGGTCGCTCTATTTAATCATCATTGGTGAAGGTGAAGACAGAAAATATCTAGAAAAAATAATTAAAGAAAAACGACTCGACGGCCGAATTATTTTGCTTGGTCAAGTGGAAGACGCCAATCGCTACCTGAAAGCTTTTGATATTTTTGTTTTACCTTCACGCACCGAAGCCTTGCCCTATGCCATTCTCGAAGCCGGTCTGGCCGGCCTTCCGATCGTCGCTTCGGAAGTCGGCGGTATCCCCGAAATTATTCCCGATGCTGAATACGGCCTCCTCGTTCCGCCCGCCAATGTGGCTGAACTGGAAAAATCACTCAAATATATGGTCATAAAAGAACATTATCGCGCCCTCGTCGGCACCAATATCCAAAAACACATCCGCGACAATTTTACCGTCAAAAAGATGGTAGAGGAAACGATGAAGTTGTATTTAAAATAAAATTATAACCCACTCCGTATAAAAGGGAGGTTCAACCTTCGACAACTTTCAATTTTAACTAACTTGCAAAAGTTATTTACAACTATTTTTGAACCCCCCGTTATTCGGACGAAAAATGTGAACCTTGTTTTCTGGTTCTATCTCAAACTTAATATGACTAATCTCTTCAGCCTTTAGTTTTCCTTCAGCTTTTGCAATATAAATTCTCAACCCACCGCCACTCTCTGTTGTGTTAATAATTGCGACATTAAACTCTACAGGCTTGATAATCCTAAAACCTGTTCCATCGACACCATTTTTAATCGAGGTTATGGTAGATTTTATATATTCTGCAAGTTCCTTTGAATCAATGTCCATAATGTAATTCTATTTAAAAAACCATTTGAAATGCCCATTTAACTACAGCGAAAACAACCACCCCAACAATAAATAGTATTACCAATGCGGGAATAAGGCTCAGCATTAGTTCAGGTAAATCGCACCAAGAAGATGCTGTTTCTTTGTAATCTGTTTTTCCCTCTTCACTTTTCATATTGAAATTATTATCTTCTTTATTTTTAAAAAATCAAGTGATATTTTTCTTTGATTGTTCATGAATGGGAAATTGAACCCCCCCCTTTTTTGGATCGAGAACATGGAGCGAAACTTGTTGAATTTAAAAGCCTCGTGGAACTGTGGCCAGCATGGTTCCCGCCCTTTCTGTATTTTTGTCTGCCTCCAGCAGACGAGGGCGGGATGGCCACGTGGAACGGAAGAAAACCCCTCGCTGGAGGGGTTTTCTGTGCTTTTAAATTTAACAAGTTGAGCGAATTTTACTGTGGCCCAATAAACTCATTCTGAATATCGTCGCGATGGTAGGCTAGCGAATACTTGCGCATACCCATCAACATTCCCAAACCGATAAATTCGGTCAATAAATGCGAGCCACCATAGCTCATAAACGGCATCGGTAGACCGGTAATTGGCATCAAGCCGATGTTCATGCCGACATGAACAATAAAATGAGCCATCAGAAAAATCGCCAAACCGGTAGCAAACAAGGTTTCAAAATTAGTCGCTCCCACCACCGCATTGGCTAACAAGCGCCAAACAATCAAAGCAAATAATAGAAAAACAAAAGCCACACCAACCAAACCCCATTCTTCGGCAAAAGCGGCAAAAATAAAATCGGTTTGGTATTCCGGCAAAAAATTTAAACGTGATTGGGTGCCATAACCTACCCCCTTGCCTAAAATTTGACCCGAACCGACCGCCACCATCGACTGGAAAGCGTTGTAGCCGGAACCGCGAATATCGGCTAGCGGATGAACAAAGGCGGTTACCCGCGCTTTTTGATAGGGTTGTAAAACAAAAAACCAACCAATCGTAAAAACAATCGCGCCCAAGGCCAGAATGGCAAAAAGATGCTTGCGAGAAATACCAGACACCATTACCATTCCCAGCCAAATAGAAAAAATAATCAAAGCCGAACCGAAATCAGGCTGGATTAAAATTAAACCAAAAGGAACCAGCGCATAGAGGCCGGAAATAATAATATGACGGATATTGGCAATCTCAATATGACGTCGCGAAAAATATTTAGCCAACATCCCCACCAAAACAATTTTCATAAAATCTGCCGGCTGAATCGCGATTGTGCCAAACGATAACCAACTTTGCGCCCCCTTACTGACTTTACCAATCAAAAAAAGTAAAGACAAAAAAGAAATGAGGATTAAATAAAGCGAAGCGATCACTCCGCTCCGACGCAAAAAACGCCAATCGATCAAACTACAAACAAAAAAAGCGATTAGAGACACGGCGATCCACACTAATTGTCGATCGAAATAATATTGCTTGGCGGTAAAAGAACTCATGGTGATGAGCCCAAAAGCCAAAAGGGGTAAAGTCGAAAAAAAGAGCACCCAATCGATATTTAAAAAATTTCTCCAAACCCGGGTCATGGCATCAAAACATTGTGCTCAAAACCATTTAAGCGCCAAGAAAAATCAATCGTCGCCGGCTCCTGTTTTAAAGCTTCTGGCCAAGTAAAGAACACTTCTTTTTTTTGTCCGGCCTCCAAACTGTCCACAACAGTTTGACTGCCAGCATAAACATTCTGTTTTTCATCAGTCAACAATGACACAATTTTAATTTTTTTTAAGGTCTTAAGACTGTTGTTGGCCACCTTGAGACGAAGTTTAGGGGTTGTAGAGGGCGCGGAAAAACTATTATTCTCGATCACTCTTTGCAAACTGATCGCGGTGGGTACCGGCTTGGCGCGGGTCCATTCCACTTGATTAGTAAAGATTAAATTGGCTGATATGGCCTGCTGATTGGCAGTTTCAAAACCTGATTCAAAAATAGTGAATTTCTCTCCCGGGTTGATATAGGTCGAGCCTAATCGTTCGGCTAAAATCACTCCTTCGCGATTGTAAAGACGAATCTTATAATTTACATTCTTGATCCCCCGATCATTGTTTTGATTCTCAATCATCGTGACCACATCATAGCGATTGGTCGCGACCGGCAAAACTCTGGTCCAGAGAATTTTAAGCGGAATAGTCGTAGCCACACAAGCTTGAGCGCAAGGACCACCACAATCGATTCTCTCCTCGCCTTGATTTTGGCGACCATCAAAACAGGTCGAAGTGGGAAAAAAATACCAAATCAAACCGGCGATAACCACCGCTAAAAACAGCAGGACGACAAATAAATAGAGAAGTTGTCTTCGGGATCGCCACCTCATTATGGCTATTATACCAGAAACAGCCGAGATTAAAATCTCGGCTGTTTCTTAGTTTTACAATCAAATACTCTGTGTTGGCGACTAGTTACTCTCCCTTTACAAGTACCATCACCACTAGCAGGCTTAACTTCCGAGTTCGGAATGAGATCGGGTGTGACCCTGCCGTTAAATCACCAACACAGAAAATTCAATTTCAAAAAGGTAAAAGTACTGCCTTGCAATCCTCCAAAATTTTATTTCATAAAACTTAGGAGGATGAATGATTTACAGATTTCCTAATAGGAATGGACGAATTAGTACGCCACGGCTGAACATCTTACGATGCTTACACCTAGCGCCTATCAACCTGGTAATCTCCCAGGAGTCTCATAACGACAATTAATCTTAGAGTTGGCTTCCCTCTTAGATGCTTTCAGAGGTTATCCATTCCCGACTTAGCTGCGGAGCGGTGCCGTTGGCACGACAGCTCCCAGACCAGAGGTCAGTTCATTTCGGTCCTCTCGTACTAGAAACAAATCTCTTCAATTGTCAACGCCTGCAGTAGATAGGAGACCAACCTGTCTCACGCATGTTCTAGCTTAAATTCTCCTAAAAATCTAAGCTTATCCACTTGTTGCCAAGTGCATTGGACTATACCTTTATCCCTATTTTGAAAGGATAACCAACGTTTAGTCTCTACGGGGTTAATACACGCTTTTTTCGTTTCTTTGAGTAATTCAACTCTCTAAAACGATCAATCAAATCTATCAATTCCTGAAAATCTTTTTTATCTTTGACTTGCTGTTTTAAAATAATTATTTTTTCCATTAAGCTAGCTTGTGCCTTTTTCATTAAGAGAAAAGGTTTAACTAATTTTAGAAAATAAATTATTTCATCTTGTTTTCCTATAATGTGTTCAATGATGCCATCTTTTCTTTTTCTCTGATAACCGCAACCAATTAGATTACTAATTTGAGAAAAATTTTGAGCATCTTGAGCTGATTGATAAAAAACAATATATGGAGCAACTTGATAACCAAAACGATAAGTTTTGTTTATTTTTGCTTGCACATAAATGCTTCCATCAGCATCTAGAAAACCAGCTAAATAAGATTTTTGAATTGACGAAATAGATTTTGGCATATACAACTTCCCTCGGTATTATCCTATCATGTGACAGTTTGTCATTCAATAGGATTTCACCGATATGAGTTGGTTTTGCACTCAAAGATTACTCTTCGAGGCCGCCGTGATGATGTCTTTTACCTCGGGTTCAAACTGTTCAAAGACCAAATTATTTTAGTCACTGAACGGTTTGAACCCAGCTCGCGTATCTTTTTAAATGGCGAACAGCCATACCCTTGGGACCTTCTCCAGCCCCAGGATAAGATGAGCCGACATCGAGGTGCCGAACTGTGCCGTCGCTATGGACGCTTGGGCACAACTAGCCTGTTATCCCCAGAGTAGCTTTTATCCGTTAATCTCCGGCCGCGTCTAAAACGAACCGTCGGTTCACTATGCTCTGCTTTCGCACCTGCTCGGCATGCACGCCTTACAGTCAAGCTGGCTTGTGCCATTACACTATCGGCACGGTTTCCATTCGCGCCTAGCCAACCTTAATAGACTCCTCCGTTACTGTTTAGGAGGATATCGCCCCAATAAAACTACCTACCAGATACTGTCTCGCCGGGTTTTTGCCCCGGTGGTTAGAATATACATCGTTCAAGAGTGGTATTTCACTGTCGGATCCATGACAACCGAGATCATCACTTCAAATCCTCCCACCTATGCTACGCAGGAAAAACGTATACTCAATATCAAGCTATAGTAAAGCTTCTGGGGTCTTTTCGTCTAACTGCAGGTAGAGGGCATCTTCACCCCCACTGTATTTTCACCGAGCGAATCCTCGAGACAGTTCCCCAGTCGTTACGCCATTCGTGCACGTCGGAACTTACCCGACAAGGAATTGCGCTACCTTAGGACGATTATAGTTATCGCCGACATTCACCAGGGCTTATAAACTCAACTTGATATAATCTCATCAAACTTATTTGACCTTCTGGCATTGGTCAGGCGTCACCCCCTATACTTCCTCTTGCGAGTTTGCAGGGAGCTGTGTTTTTGATAAACAGTCGCCAGGGATACTTTAGCTGCGGCCCATACTAGATGGGCAGGCCTTATTGCGAACTTACGGCCGATTTTTTGCCGAGTTCCTTGAGGATCTCTCACTCGTTCACCTTACTCTTCTCGAGCTGACTACCTGTGTCGGTTTGTGGTACGGATTTCCTTCAAATAATCTTAGAAGCTTTTCTTGGAAGCCTGCTTTGTAAAATCTCCATTGGTTGCCCGCCGGATTTTCGCTTGGCTTAGATTTGTGCAGATCATGCACTGGTTCCCGGATTTGCCTAAGAACCATCCTTACCCTACGAACGCAAATCCAATAATGCGCTTTACATACTAGACTCCGTCCCTCCTTCGATTTGAAAGAAAGTCACGGAATATTAACCGTGTGTCCATCGGCTGCGGCTTTCGCCATTGCCTTAGGCCCGACTAACCCTTGGATGATCACCATTGCCAAGGAAACCTTAGTCTTTCGGTGTCAGGGGATCTCACCCTGATTGTGGTTACTTGTGCCAACATTCTTACTTCTGCGCGCTCCACTTTGACTCACATCTAGGCTTCTCAGCGGCGCAAAACACTCTCCTACCGCTCATGAACTTCACAGAAGAGGCAAGGAAACCAGCAGACATTGTCGTGAAAAATAGCCACCCGGCTTACGACGATGCACGATCAATCTGGTTGCGTTTCCTTGCCAAAAAAATTTGGATAATTACATCCTCTGTGAAGTTCACAAGCCCATATCTTCGGTACTACGTTTAGCCCCGTTTATCTGCGGCGCGAAATCTCTTGATGAGTGAGCTATTACGCTTTCTTTGAATGGTGGCTGCTTCTAAGCCAACATCCTCATTGTCAGAGAAATTTCACCTCCTTAAGTACACTTAACGTAGATTTAGGGACCTTAGATGATGGTCTGGGCTGTTTCCCTTTCGACCGACGGACCTTAGCGCCCGTAGTCTTACTGCCTAGTAGTTACTCACCGGTATTCGGAGTTTGATAGAGTTGACGAGATTGCTCCCTATTCAACTCTGCCAGTGCTCTACCCCCGGGAGATACGCTAGACGCTAGCCCTAAAGCTATTTCGGAGAGAACCAGCTATTACCAGGTTCGATTAGCTTTTCACTCCTTACCACAAGTCATCCGAAAGTATTGCACGGCTTATCGGTTCGGGCCTCCCCAAACATTTCTGTTTGGTTCACCCTGCTCATGGCAAGCTCACCTGGCTTCGGGTCTTATGCTTAATACCTTTCAAGTTTCTTAAATCCAGGCTCGAAAGCACGAGCTCGGATTTAAAAAACAAGAAAACGCACTATTAATACTCGGTTTCCCTTCGACTACCCGCCATCGCGGATTAATCAAGCAATAAGCATAAACTCGTTGGCTCATTCTTCAATAGGCACGCCGTCGCGGATTGCTCCGTTCCGACTCCTTGTAAGTATATGGTTTCAGGTTCTATTTCAACGCCCTCATCGGGCTACTTTTCACCTTTCCCTCACGGTACTAGTTCACTATCGATCTCTAGAAGTATTTAGCCTTGCCGGTTAGTGCCGGCGGATTCCCTCAAGGCTGTCGTTCCTCGAGGTACTCAAGATCAGAGACAAGAAAGAGATTTTATTTTCAGCTACAGGGCCATTACCTTCTGTGGCATTGCTTCCCAGCAATTTCGCTTAACAAAATCTTTTGTAACTTTCCTAGTAAACTACGTCTCTGCCTTACAACCCCAGTCGCGCCTCGCTACTCGCGAAATCGCTCCAAATCAAAGATCAAAAATAAAGGATAAAAGATTTTGTGTCCGCTGTGGCGGACTCATCAATTTTTAATTTTCTATTTTTAATTTTTAATTTAAGTGACTCACGTTCAGTGAGGCACGACCGGTTTGGGCTTCTCCCTTTTCGCTCGCCGCTACTAAGGGAATACTGATTAGTTTATTTTCCTCCTGGTACTGAGATGTTTCACTTCCCAGGGTGCACGCTCTGCGATTGATCGCAGGCAATTCCGTGTTACCGGAATTAGGTTCCCCCATTCGGAAATCTTCGGATCAAAGGTTGCTAGGCACCTCCCCGAAGCATATCGTCGCCATGCTACGTCCTTCATCGCCTTCTAAAGTCTAGGCATCCACCATATACTCTTGATTTCCTATTAGGAAATCTATAAATCATTTATCCACCTAAGTTTTGTTTATCCGATTAACTTTTGTAAAAAAGTTTGGCGGACTGAAAAATTTTGGTGGGTTTTTCGTTTAATTACAGTTTTTCACCCATACACCTACTTTGGCATCACTTTTTGTTTTACCTCCGAGAAACGGATTAAAAACGGAAAACATTGTTTTAATTAAAATTTTTTCAAAATCAAAAAAACAAAGTAAAACAATGCCAAAGTAGGTGTCGGGTTTTCTACCTTTTTCCACCTCCAGCAGTTTGAAAAGACCCCATATAACATTGGAAGTCACTGAGTGGTGGCATTTAGTTTTCAAAGATTCAGTCTGGCTGGAACACCTGCCTCCGCCAAGGCTTCGGCGAGGTAAATAAAAACCGCTGGTGGCGGTTCAGATTGACGAGCATTAAAACAGCAGGTCTATCTAAGTCCGCTTAAATTGGCTTTTATTGGTAAACATACTGACGCTCCCGATTATATACCTGCTGACATTGGGAGTCAAGAAGTGGATAGCCTCTACAAAAACCGCTTAACAGAGCGGTTTTTGTAGGGCAGAATAACCTAAAATAAAGATAGGAATTCTAAGGTATTTTTTTGTCTGGGTGTGCCATAAATCTCTCTCCCCTGTCGATCTAAACCGTAACGTTCTTTATCGGGCCGATGATACTGCCAATTGTTTAGATTTAGCCCACTTTTATACTCCTGTTTTCGTTCAATACTATTGCCAGCGCTGGTCGGGTCTGGCCAACAAACTTGACCGGTAGGCAGGCTTTGACACTGTCGATCAAAAGTCGGCGTTTCGTCGATTATTTCTTCTCCGTCTCCCTTTTCTCGGATTAATTTTAATTTAAAACCACCAGTATCGGTCAACAAATCAGTCGCACCATCATCGGTAGCCGAAAAAGGTATGGCCAGATCAGCACTAATATCGGAAATAACACCATCGTTATTTCTTTCAATTAAGTAATAGTTATAAGTCCAAATATTGAGCGCGCGCTCAAATGGAGTAGATGGTAAAGTCACATCAATCTGACCATCGGCGCTTTTAATTTTTAAGCCGGCCAAATTTAAAGCAAAAGGAAAATTATGGGCCAATTCGATCCACTCATCACCAACGGCACCGGCCGGTTCGGTCGTCGTCGGCGCCCAACCGATCTCACTAAGATAGATCGGGCCACGAGTTAAAAACCACAGGTCTTTAGTGGTGCTAGCGATCAAATTTCCTTCTCCGTCATAAGCTTCGAGCAAAAGACCAGCCAAGTCGGCCGAATCATTTTTGTTTAAAACAAAATCCGATCCACCAGTTGCCAGTAAGACTTTATTATTTGGATTAATCGGTCGCTGGTTATAGTCAGTCCAATTTTCAGCAAAACGATAAAGTTTGTAGCTGTATTCTTGGCTATCACTAATGCGCCAAGACAAAGTGGTTTGCGTTTTGCTACCTAAAATTAAACAATGTCCGTCGGCCGAATCGGTAAAATTCTGATCACAATCCGACGATTCCAGAAAAATTTGCCGGACCGGTTCTTCGGCTATCGCTAAGGTCACTGGCGTCGCTTCAGAAACAAGCAGGCCATCGGTCGCCAAAAAATTAATTGTAGTCGTGCCGAGAGTCGTAAAAGATATAGTTAGAGTCCAAGATTGATCTTCGCCAACAGTCGTCGAGGCGTTATTCATCTCTGGGACAAAAACTTGAGTAGTCGAAGCGGAAGCGGTGCCGGAAAAAGTAATCGTCGTAGTTGTAAAAGGGGTTAAAAAATCGGCCGGACTAGTGATCGTCGGCGCCGGCAAACCAGTCGGCAATTCTTCGGTGGTGGAAGAAACCGGTTCAGTAATATCAATCGTCTCTCCACCAGCCGAAACGAGAACTGAGTTGGTCGAACCAATAACCGATAGGACCGCGGTTTGATTAGCGCCAATTAAAGTTTCGAGTTGTTGACGCAGTTCGCGCAATCTGGCTTCCAGTTCGGCAATCTTTTCGGCTGGGGTTTGAATCGGAGGCTGAACCGACTCATCGGTCGTCGGTTCAGTTTGATTGTCATCATTGCCAGATGGTTCAGTGGGGACATCACTCTCTCCCCGACTGGATAAACTAACCGTAGCCAGAGTCTGGTCAATTCGCGCTTTGGCGACATCTATCAATTTCTCCCACCACGGCCGGCGCGCTTCGCGAAGCGCGCCGGTTTGCTTTTCTTTTTCCACTTCCGCAAAAAATAGTTTTATGACACCGGCACTATAGCCAACCGCTTTCGGGCCGAGAGTGGACCAGTAGTCGGCCATGATCTGATTATCAAAATCAGTAAGAGAGTAAAAATTATAAACATCTCCAGTATCTTTTTTTATTTCCCTTTTAATATCAATAATCTTGATACCAAGATTATTGATGCCCCAAGTATGACCACTTATATTAGAATTAATTTCCTTTGCAATCTTCGGGTTTTGGTAGTCTTTCAAAATAGTATCGTCACTAAAAAAATTAGCATTGGTAAAACTAGCCGCTTGATCAAAATAATCTTCAATTGAATTAAGCGCAACCAATTCACCAGTCAGAACGCTGTTCAAGTTTTTAGTATAGCTTTCATAAGTACTACGCATTGGATGAGGATCATCGCGAGTATGTTCCGGCACGGTTTTGTCTTCCAATAAATGAATGACATGACCCAAAATATTCAAACCTTTGGTTTTATCACCATAAACATAGTCATAAATAGCGTCATCCCAAGAAAAACCATTTTTTACCCGACTCTGGCCAATGGCCCATTTTTTCGAAGTATCAAAACGGTCGTTAAACAAACCGCGATTATTGACCGGATCATAAAAATGCTCCAACCAACGCACCCCGTTATCTTCTTCGATCGAACCATTTTTTATGGCTGATTTTTCCGTCTCGGACAATTGTTGACCCGTGGTATTTTCAAATAATTTGATGGCTTCGCCGGTCAAAAATGGATGGGTCGTCTTGTTACTATAACCAAAAACTAGCGCCGGTATAAACGCCAGCGCTAGCATAAAAATTACATATTTTTTAGCTTCCATTTTTGAGTAAATTCATTCTGGGTAAAAATAGTTGTTGACCAAGCATTGAGAGTTTTGTTGTATTTTAATAATTCACATTCTTTCTTATATTCGTAACATTTTTTTTCTTCGTATAACAAATTTTTAATTATCTCCTCCCCCTTCCCCAACCTCACCCAATTCTTCATCTTGGCCAAATATTCTGCCTGTTTTTCCGGAATAAAATACTTGCTCGCCAAGTCTAAATCCCCTGCCTTAAAAGCTTCAATAAACATTTTCAGTGTCGCCTCCGGTGTTGCTCCCCCATATTGATCTTGACGATATCGATCTTTAAGTCTTTCAAAACCAGCAATTGTTCGTTGCTGTTGCCAAACATGGTAAGCTTGCCAACCATAATCCCCCGGCCAAACCAGCACCCCCACTAAAACCATCAACCCTGCCCCAATCACCGTCCCCAGCCTTTTATTTATCATAAATTTTATTTAACCTCTTATTTCCCTAGGGTTACCCTCGGGGAGTTCCCCGAGGGTAACCCTAGGGAAATCTCTTCTTGATAATTTAACCAAAAATTCAACATTTCCTTAAACTCGTTTTTTGTTTCAAAATAATCCGGAAAAGCTGTTTTGTTTAAAATCTTACCCTCTTGCCTTTCCATAAACACATAGTCATCATAACTAGAATATCTGTAGTTTTCAATAAATTTCTTAGCCTTGTTCACATCCAAGATGCCACCATTCTCCTTCCAATTCGGATAAATTATTTTTACTGGATTTAAATGAATATATGAATAGATATATTTCAAATATTCATCAGTGTCCAAATGTTTAGCTTGAAAGGTGCCATCAAATAATTTGCCTTTTCTTTCATATTTTTTGTTGTAGTAAGAAGAATAAGCAGTAAGAAGCTTAAGCATAAAAGTGGAAGTTCCACTCTCTTTTTTCTCGCGAATAAGTAGGTGGAAGTGATTATTCATCAAACAATAGGCACCGATGTCCACTAAGGATTGATCGGCCGGAAAATCAAATACATCTTTTAGATTCTTATCCTCGACAATATCTCGAAAACTTATTGGCTGACCATGGTTACAAAGAAATAGCAGTTTAATAAAACGATTTCGATCGTTGTCATCATTAAAAACAGTACGCTTATCAACACCTCGACTATAGATATGATAAAATTCATCAACTGAAAAAGAAAACTTTCTCTCCATATTCCAATAATATCACACAGAGTCTTCTGTCCCTAGGGTTACCCTCGGGGAATTCCCCGAGGGTAACCCTAGGGACACTTTGGAAAATAGGCAAACTAAAAAAACCACCCGTAAGGGTGGTTTTTTTAGTAACCTTTTAGCTAAATGCCATCGGCAATCTAGCTAAACACAAACGGTTAAATTAAAGAGTAAGGCCAGCTTTCAAAGCTTCAAGACCAAAATCAATGGCCGAGATGGCAATAGTGGTGCCACCAAAGTTAATACCAGTGATCTTAAGCTCGGAGTAAGCTGAGGCAGTGCCCGCTTGTCTACCAATCAAACCAGTCAAAGTAAAGGTTCGAGAAGAACCAGCTGGGATGATGTAGTGTTTGATGGTCGCAGTGTCGTCGCCAGAGACCGTCGCAGGGCTAACTGATAACGATTGCATCGTTGAAGAAGAAATCGTCGAATCACCAAATGAACCAGTCGAGCTGGTAGCCACCAATTGAGCTATGGTTGAAGAAGCATAGAGGTTGATATTGCTATTATTCTTCAAAGTAAAGGTGTAGGTGACGTTTTTGGCTGAGATACAAGCAACAGTTGAGTTACAGTTGAACGATGAGACATCGGAACCATAAGTAACCGAAGGTCCAACCAACTCTAAGTTACCAGTTGAGAAGACAACATCGTTAGCGGTCACATTGCTGGCATTGGTCAAAGTCAAAGTGTTGTAATTGTCATCAATTCCAACAACAGAGCTGGCGACTAAAGTCGTCGAGGCGCTTAAACTTTGGCTAGCAGCAATATCAGCTTTCAAGGTCAAGTCCTTCCAAGTATCCTTCGCCAACTTTATGTTCATGTTAGTGAAAGTCGTGGCGCCGTTAAGCGAAGCTGCTCCATAGGTCGTTCCATTAGTATCAACTAAACGAAGATTGGACAAAAGGGTGGAGGTAGCAACACCAGTAGTGCTCTTTACCAAAACCATCAAACTACTGATCGTCGCACCATTGTTAACCGCCTTAAGTCGGTAAATACCAAGGACAACATCCGGAGTGACTGAAGTAGAAGTGGTAACATACTTCTTAGCTGGGCTGTCTGGACTGATACTAGTATTAAGATCAGCAGTAGAGCCAGTTGAAGAAAAGACGAAGGTCTTGGCCGTAATAGAACCAATTGACTCGGTGTAACCCTTACCATTTACAGTGCGGATAGCACTAGCTGGGATACTAACAGTGACAGTTTGAGTTGTAATCTTGTCGCTAGCTGCCATTGAAGTAGCCGAGACAACCAAAGTAGCATCGGTACCAGGAGTAACAACATAATTAAAGTTCTCAAAACGAACACGGTAGTCTGAACCAACCGTCACTTCAGTCGCATCAGCTGCGCTGGAAAGAGTTTTTTCAGCGATAACGGTACCAGTGGTATCCTTAAGAACTAATTTGCTCAAGGTCAACCATGGTCGTTCGGAGAATTTAACATCCAGACGAGTGACAGCTACCTTACCGCCAGTCGCTGACAATCTGACATCGTAAATGTTTTGGGTGTCACCTTTCTTGAAAGTAGCACCGGAAGAAACATAAGCGGCATCGGCAGCAGTGATGGAACCATCAGTGCCATCAGCAACAACAACTGGAGTAGTTCCTGGGGTAGTACCTGGAACGGTAGAAACTACGCTCATGGCAGCTCGGGTCTTTGGACCAAAGTAACCAATGGCAGGAGCAATACCGTTTTCGGCTTGGTATTTAGCCAAGGCCGCTTTGGTCATAGCGCCAAAGTAACCGGTCGGAGCAACGATATTCAAGTAACCGCCGTCAACTAAAACTTGCTGTAAAGCTGAAACGTCATCACCCTTTGAACCGACCGTGAGGTCGCGAGTGAAAGTCGCAGAAGAAACAGCAGTCGTACCCTTCAAAGCATTTAACTGAGCGGTGAGAGTGGCAATTTGAGCCATCAACTCATCGATAGTAACAGCCGAAGCGGTTGGAACCGCAACGACAGTTAATAACAACGCACCAGCCAACACCAATGAAGAAATTTTAAACATTTTCGTCATATGATTTGGTTTAACTTATAAGTAATTACTTATAAACTATCTAATAAATAAACTTCTAATAAACTAACTAAATAATCTTTGGTGAACCGGCCGCCATCGACTTACATCAGCGAGTTCACACTCGTTACCAATTGCTATTTTATTTAGCCATTCGCAACGATTCATTACCCATCCGTTTTGCAACGAATGTTTAATAAACATAGGGAAAGAAAGGGATTTCGGACAGAAATTCTTTCGGCATATTTAAATTTCAATGGACAGACAAAACGGGCGTATCTTGATTATATTATTGCTACCGATAAATCGCAAAGGTAAATGTGGATAACCATAGCCAGATAACGCTTTTTAGCCTGATGGCAGTGTAGCAGAACTGGAGGCGGAAATCAATATGTTTTCCAACTAAGAGTTAATTCCGTCCAATGCCTCAACCGTGTCTCAATAACCGTCCTTTAAACAACCTCTCAAGGATTGTCATTGGGAAAGACAAAAGACTGTCACTGGTTCCTCCTAATTGACCATATATCTAGACCAGCGTCTTTCACCCTGCTTTTTCAAATGTCCCTCTTCCACCATCTCTACGAGTAAACGTTGCACGGTTTTTTTACCACAACCATGGACAGCAGTAGCAATGTCTTTTATCGAAGTCCAACTCTTACCTTTTACGAAATCAAGGATAGTTTTCTTTCGTAAATCCTTGTTTTCCGACTTGGCGGAAGAGGCACCATTCAGTGAACGAATTTGACCGTTAGAGACTGCGGTTTTGGCCAGTTTTTGTCCGTTAGAAATCTGGCCATTGGATCGAGTTTGTCCTAAATGAAAATTGGGGTCAGAATGATTATTGAAAAAATTATGACCGTTACCATTATTAGACGAGACTTGTTGGCTGATTCCGGCAACGGGAATACCGTTGACAGTTTTTATCTCGTCAGGCAAGACGGGCGAACCCAAATAATTGGCAAAAGAAGCTTCTTTGATCTCCAAAGAAACTGCCTCCAAAAGGACAGAGGTTTCCTGTTTAAGAATGGCAAAATTCATTTCGGAAATTGATCCGCCGGCGACAGCCAAATCCATTAGGGACACCAACTGATCCAAATGTCCGTTTAACTTATTTAAAATGATATTGGACTCTAAGACATATTTTTTGGGATCATTTTTTGCCAACCCTTGTCCGAGATTTTTAGCATCCGTTAAAAGTTCGATCGCTCGTTCACGAATCTTCCATTTAAGAGGGTCTTGATCTGGCACGAAAGAGCTAACCAAATAAATTGCTCGCGACAAACGCTGACCCTTAACGGCCAGAAAATTGATGTCTTTTAGGTTATTGTCTTTTTTTTCCATATCTTGTCTTTTTGTATTTTGTCCTAGACAACCTTTGTCCTTTATTGTATACCTTTCGGACAATTTTGTCTAGAGGACAGATGTCCTATGTCAAAAAAACGTTGTCTTTAAAAGGTTTTTAGGTAATTACCCTACCCCGCCGAACCTTGGGCTCTCTTGAGGTTCGGCGGGATAAGAAGAGAAGAGGGGGTCTGGTAAATTAAAAATTTAAAATGCAAAATTCAAAATTGGAACTAAAAATATGAGGAGGCAAAACCAAGCAATAATCGCCCTTCAAACAGCCTCTCAAGGACGGTATTTGTAAGTGGTAGCTTTAAATTTTGCCTTGTTATTTTTCATTTTGCATTTTAAATTTTTAATTTAATTGCTTTATGTTCTGCCTTTATATTGATATAATGAAATCACCAATTTTAAAATTTAAATACCACTAATTTACATGGGACGCCACAAAAAGAATTTTAATGATAAAAAAAATCGATCAAAAGATTTCGACACGAGAACGACTGTACCAAAAATAAGTTTCAAGGAAGAAACCAAGCATGGCGCTATCGCAATTTTGTGTTTGGTCTTGACCGTCTTTTTTACTCTCGCCTATTTTCAAAAAGCTGGTCCGGCTGGTGATTTTATTTTTCAGATATTCAATCGATTTTTTGGCGCCGGTTACTTTCTCATTCCGCTAGTTTTTATTTTTTTGGCTTTTTCTTTTTTCCGTTCCATGCGACCAAATTTTGTCATGACCAGATTGCTCGGCGGTCTGGTTTTTTTTGCATCATCTCTGGCTGTTTCCAGCGCCGTCTTTGGTGAATCGGCCGGTGGCCTAATCGGCGGTTTCTTGGCCAAACCAATGTTATCGTTATTTGATTTTTACATTAGCACTATTTTTTTGAGCGCCATTGCGATAGTTTCTTTGTTGGTGGTTTTTGACACCGGTCTTTCTTTCAATCTATTTAATTGGTTCAAGAAGAAAGAACCAACCGAGAACATGGCCGACAATCAATTAAACGCCAATGAACAATCCAAAGTACCGGAAATGGCTAAAAGCGAAATTGGGAGAGAAGATAAAAATCTCCCCAAGGCCGAAGCAAAGAAAAATGGTGATGATGGTTTTTTCTCCGGTGTCATGTCTTTTGCCAAAAGAGGCGGGATGAGCGCTTTTACTCCACCCCCACTTTCTCTTTTGGAACGAGATAGTGGCAAACCGGGCGTAGGTGACATCAAAGCCAATATGAATGTCATCAAACGCACCTTGGCCAATTTTGGTATCAATGTGGAAATGGACGAGGTCTCCATCGGACCATCAGTCACTCGCTATGCCCTAAAACC
>MHTH01000005.1:0-6556 GCA_001823055.1 Candidatus Vogelbacteria bacterium RIFOXYB1_FULL_42_16 | reverse complement strand
GGGAATGAAATTGTCCCGCATTGTCGCCTTGCAAAATGATCTGTCTTTGGCTCTGGCCGCTCACCCCCTACGTATCGAGGCACCGATTCCGGGCAAATCACTGGTCGGAATTGAAATCCCCAACACGATAAAATCGACCGTAGGTTTGGCCACAATGCTAGGGACCAAAGAATTTGCCGATTCGGCTTTTCCTCTTTTTATCGCTTTAGGTAAAGGTATCTCTGGTCTCCCCCAATACACCAACTTGGCCAAATCACCTCACCTTTTGATTGCCGGCGCCACCGGTTCGGGCAAATCAGTCACTATTCATACAATTATTACTTCTCTGCTCTACCGCAACAGTCCGGAACAAATGCGTTTTATTATGATCGATCCCAAGCGCGTCGAATTGACTCTTTATAACAAAATTCCCCATCTCCTGACTTCCGTCATTACCGATCCCAAAAAAGCCATTGCTTCTTTGCGTTGGGCGGCCAAAGAAATGGATCGCCGTTACAATATCCTCGAAGCCGAATCGGTGCGCGATATTCAGTCTTATCACAAAAATGTTCTGGAACCAAAATTTAATAAATTAGGCAAAAAAGATTCCGGCGCCGATGAAGCGGAAGAAATCGAGCGCATGCCCTATATTGTGATCATCATCGATGAGCTGGCTGATATTATGTCCAGTTATCCGCGCGAGTTAGAAGCCGCCATTGTTCGCTTGGCCCAAATGTCTCGGGCGGTCGGTATTCATCTAATGTTGTCCACCCAACGCCCGAGCGTCGAAATTATCACCGGTTTGATTAAGGCCAACATTCCTTCCCGGATTGCTTTACAAGTCGCCTCCCAAATCGACTCGCGCACTATTATTGATATGGCTGGAGCGGAAAAATTGCTTGGCGCCGGCGACATGCTTTATATGGGTGGTGAAATGGCCAAACCCGTTCGGATTCAATCCGCTTTCATTACCGAAGAAGAAGTCAAAAAAGTCGTGGCTTATATTGCCGACCAGTACGCCGGTGAATTTCTACCCAGCGATATCAATTTCGGCCAAGAAGAAATCGGCAACAACAAAGCTCTCTTTGGCACAGCCTTGGGTGAAGGTGGCGACGATGACGACCTTTACGAAGAAGCACGGATAGCGGTCATTGAGGCCGGCAAAGCTTCCGCCTCCTATCTCCAACGCAAACTCAAAGTCGGCTATGCTCGAGCGGCTCGCCTCCTCGACATGTTAGAAGAAAGAGGGGTGATTGGTCCCGGCGATGGCGCCAAGGCTCGAGAGATTTATACCAATCGACCAACCGAAACAGTGGAAAATGTCGATAGTCAAACCGGTTTCTAAAAATGATCGCTGACGTCTATTCGCGACAAAAAATAAAAACCCTCGCCATGGCCGGCTTGTTTATCTTGATTATTTTTTATGCCGGACTGAAACTGAAAAATATTTTTTTAGGACCGCAAATCACTATCACCTCTCCTGTTTCCGGTTCCACTTACCGCACCCCTTTAGTAACGATCCATGGTCGAGCCGATCGCATCGCCAAACTCTATTTAAACGATCGCAAGATTTTTACCGACGATCAAGGAGTGATTAGTGAATCTTTGCTCCTCGCTCCCGGCTATAATATACTTGAGTTCAAGGCCGAGGACAGCTTCGGTCGAAAGATTAACAAATATGTCGAGTTAGTCCTGCAATGAGGGTTATTTCGATTTAATTTTAATAAAAAATAGTATGGCTAAAAAAGAAAAATCTCATCCAGTGGGTGGTGATCGTTCCAGCATTCTCGACACCATTAAATCCATTCAAAGTCGTTTTGGCGACGAAGCCATTATGAAGTTGGGCGATCGGCCAAAAGTGGGGGTCGATGCGATTTCGACTGGCTCGATCGGTTTAGATATGGCCCTCGGGGTCAACGGTGTTCCCCGCGGACGAGTAATCGAAATTTTTGGACCAGAGTCTTCTGGTAAAACTACTCTCGCTCTCCATATTGTGGCCGAAGCTCAAAAGAAAGGCGGGATTTGCGCTTTTGTCGATGCTGAACATGCCCTCGATCCAGAATATTGTAAAAAATTAGGCGTTAAAATCGAAGAATTACTTTTGTCGCAACCTGATTATGGCGAGCAAGCTCTCGACATTGCCGAAAGCCTAGTTCGTACTGGTAAAATTGATGTCGTGGTCATTGATTCGGTCGCCGCCCTGACCCCAAAGGACGAAATCGAGGGTGATGTCGGTGATTATCATGTCGGTAAACAAGCCCGGATGATGTCTCAAGCTCTGCGCAAAATGACCGCCATTGTCGCTCGAAGTAAAACCGTAGTTATTTTCATCAACCAAATCCGGATGCAAATCGGAGTGATGTTTGGCAATCCGGAGACCACTCCGGGTGGCAAGGCCTTGAAATTTTTCTCATCGGTTCGGTTGGATGTTCGACGAATTGCCCAAATTAAAAAAGGTGAAGATATTGTCGGCGGCCGAGTCCGAGTCAAAGTAGTTAAAAATAAAGTCGCCGCTCCTTTCAAACAAGCCGAATTTGATATTTTGTACAACGAGGGCATCTCACCGGAAGGCGAACTAATTGCTCTGGGTGAAAAAAATGGCATCATCACCAAAGCTGGTGCCTCCTATTCTTTTGGTGATATTAAATTGGGCAAAGGTTACGATGCCGCTCGCACTTTCCTCCGCGACAATCCGGAAATAAAAGAAAAAGTGACTGACCAAATCAAAGGTAAAATTGGAGAATAATTTTTAAAACATCACCCAAATTTCGACAGAGTCGAAATTTGGGTGATGTTTTGCTTTTTTACTAATTTTCAGTTAGGATGTTTTTACTATGCTTGAATACAACGAAATCAAACCGCGAAAATTTATTGTTTATGAGGGCGAGCCATTTGAAGTACTCGATTCTCATGTTTTCCGCAAACAGCAACGCAAACCGGTCAATGCCACCAAGTTGCGCAATCTTTTTACCGGCAAAGTAATGGAAATTTCTTTCCACCAAAGTGAAAAAGTTGATGAAGCCGAAATCGATACCCGCAAAGTAAAATACCTGTATGAAAATCGCGATCAATACTGGTTCTGCGAAGAAAAAAATCCCAGCCAGCGCTTTTCTTTCGATTCAGACACTGTCGGCGACCAGATCAAATTCGTCAAACAAAATTCCTTGGTAGATGTTTTGCAATTTGGCGATCGCATCCTGGGAGTTCGGGTGCCAATCAAAGTGGAATTGAAAGTCAAAGATGCTCCTCCGGCCGTCAGAGGTAATACTGTTCAAGGCGGAGTCAAATTAGTCACCGTCGAGACTGGGGCCACTGTTAATGTGCCAATGTTTATTAACGAAGGTGATACCATTCGCATCAATACTGAAACCGGAGAATACACCGAGAGGGTTTAAAAAATCCATAAGAAAAACCGCCCCTCCGGGCGGTTTTTGGTTAGCCAATAGTAAACGGCAGTAGAGCCAAAAATCGGGCGCGTTTGATCGCTAGGGACAATTTGCGTTGATGACGAGAACAGACCGACGTGCGACGATGTTTAGTAATCCGAGCATGAGAATCAAGATAACCTTTCAAGATTTCGGTATCTTTATAATCAATATCTTTGGTGTTATTGGTACAAAATTGGCATTGCTTCATATCTTTGTCTGTTTTAACAATTATTAAAAGGGAATATCATCTGGATTAATATCTTCTTCTGGATATTGAATAGTATCGAGTGGAGCGCTTGGTTGTTCAGCCGGCTGACTAGTGCTCGTCGCTTTTGACTCGTAACTACCGGTCGTGGCTCCCCCTTCACGCTTCGGGCCAAATTGGATGGCATCGGCCACAATTTCGGTACGATATTTTTTGCCTTCCGGACTATCCCAACTACGAGTTTGCATTCGGCCTTCCACCAACACCCCAGAACCTTTGTGTAAATATTGAGAAATCAGATCGGCTAATTGGGCAAAAGCCACAATGTTGTGATATTGGGTATCTTCTTGTTTGACGCCACTTTTATCTTTCCATACTCGCGAAGTAGCGACGGAAAAATTAACCACCGAAGCGCCAGATGGCAAAGACCGTCGCTCTGGATCGCGGGTCAAGTTACCATAAATTATTGCCTTGTTTAAATACATCCCGTTAGAAGCTAGTGTAGCTGGTATTATTGTTGTTGGATAAAATATCGGCCATAGTTTTTAAAATTTATTATTATTTATTGTTTGAGCTTCTAACGGGATACATGTAAATTAAGCCACTACTTTCTCTTCCAATAAACCTTCAATTTCTTTATCAATCTGTTCTTCATTCATTTCGCCTTTTTCCGCGACCACTTCGTCTTTGATAATTTTTTCAAGCGAATGTTCGCGACGAATCACCGGCTTACGATAACCAGTAGTGATGACGCGGTCGGCGTTTTTTGGCAAACGAATCAAAATATAGCGCAAAACCAACTCGCTTTTTTCAATCATTTTATTCAAAGCTTCAACTTGATCAGCTTTCAAATCAAAACGCATAGCACCAAAATAGGCGTCTTTGTAGGAACTGCGTTTGCTACCGACAGATTTAACCACGGCGTAAGCCAAAGGACGCAAAAAGGGCATTAATTGGCTGGCTACCTCGCCCCCCAAAGATTCGATCGGCATCCGAAAAGTCTTATCGATAGCACTAGCTACCTCCTCGATCGGTACCAAAGGGCTAAGCAAATAGCCAATCTCATAGAGATTGGTTTCCGAACCAACAGTCATTTCTTCATTTTCCATGGCCATAATCCTAGCATAAAAAAGGCGTAAGTCAAACCTGCACACCAATCAGGTCATTGTTTTTTGCGTCAAAAATAATCTGGCCTAATTCAAGCAATTTATATTGATAAATATAGATATGAATCCATTCTTTTTAAAAACAGAGACGCGATGACCTAATTGGTGTGCAGGAAAACACTCACAATCTAAAGAAATTCTTGGCATTTTGAACCAAAGTCATCAAAACCTCCTCCTCTGGTTCACTCCGCAACTCGGCGATTCTTTCGGCCACAAATTGTACAAAAGCTGGCTCATTCCGCTCTCCCCGATGTGGTACAGGTGCCACAAAATCCGCCTTCGGATCAACCTTCGGCGTGACAAAGGGGGCGTCAGTCTCAGCCATTAATCGATCGAGAGGCATTTTTTTAATCACCTCATCGTACTGATCAGTAAAAGTGATTACTCCCGTGAAGGATAAGTAGCCACCTAAGTCCAGAAATTTTTGCGCTGTTGACCAATCGCCGGCAAAAAAATGCATATTAAATTGCAATTTGTTGTCAAATTTATCTTTATAACTTTTCAAAATTTCCCAAGTATCTTCATAAGCATCCTTCGCCTCGCCGAAACTTCTAGTGGAGGCGGGACGACAGTGAATCATTAATGGCTTCCCCACTTTTAGAGCCAACTCAATATGTTTTTTAAATAATTCTTTTTGCTTCGCCACGACGGAGCTTTTAGCGGAGTCGGGTTTTTCTTTAATTTCCTCATTTTTCAGACGAAAATATTCTAAACCGCATTCTCCAATCGCGACCACTTTCTCATCAGTGGCTAATTTTTCAATGACGGAAAAATCAGCGCTATCTTCGGTTGGATGAATACCAACCGTTGCCCACACTCCATCGCCTAAAGTCTTGGCCTGTTCCACGGCCAAGACCGAACTCTTTATATCTGCCCCCACGTTAACAAAAGCTACCCCAGCTTCGAGGGCTCGCCTCCCCGCTTCTTGCCAGTCATCAGCAAATCGAATATTGAGATGGGTATGCGCGTCAAAATATTTAAAAATCATAAAAAGTTTTTAGGTTATGGCTGTTAGTTTTTAGTAAAAATACAAAAAATTAAATAACTACTTAATCAGAACAATAACAAAAAAATGCACGGAAACAAAACCTTTTTGCAAAAGCAAACGGGCCGACAGAAACGAAAGTTTCTGTCGGCCCGGAATGAACACAAGGGTACAAGATAAAAGGAACAAGGGTCAGAAAACTGTCTCACGAACGCGCCAACTGCCGTAAGCAAAGGCAGGAGCGACGCAGCTCACGTCGAACTCGTCGTCGCGCCAGTAGGCGCGCGGCACGAAACCATCGGCATAGCGCGAACCGGCACAAATGGTGGTGTTGGCGATGTCCAAGTGCTCGCCCGTTTCGAAAAAGTAGCGAGCCTCCAAGACCTCGCGCTGACGAATGGTGATAGCCGAGATGTTCTCGGCTTCGACCGTCTTCGTCGATTTGTTTTTGTGGATCTCGTCGGCTTCGACAGTATCGCGCGCCAGCACCACATGGACATCTGCCGAGACGATCTTGTCGAGTTGGCCATCGTCGTAAGCCTGCCAGGTTGGGAACATCCGACCACAGACTTCATGTAAGAGTCGGCTAGTGGACCACTCAGCCATGGGTGGGACCACGATGCTCCAGCCGAAACCATCGCGGTATTCGGGCAGAATCAACGCCTCGTGGTCATAGCGATACCCGAAGAGCGCCAGAACCGAGACCAGCCAGAGTGCCAGGCGCGAAGCGCTTTCTCACCCACCAGAACAACCTTGTCTTCTGGCACAACCAACCGGCGAAGAATCGGCCTCA
>MHTH01000004.1 GCA_001823055.1 Candidatus Vogelbacteria bacterium RIFOXYB1_FULL_42_16 | reverse complement strand
AATCAACATCACCAACAAGAGCTTTTTCTTCATAGTTAAATCCAACATCAATAACTACTGCACCTTTTTTAATATATGTTGCGTCAATAAATTTTGGCCTTCCGACTGCTGATACGACAATGTCAGCTTGTGTTGTGATTGTTTTTATGTTCAGCGTTTTTGAGTGGCAAAATGTCACTGTTGCGTTTTCTGCTAAAAATAGCATCCCTAGAGGTTTTCCAACAAGGTTACTTCGTCCGATGATGACAACATCTTTGCCTGCAATAGAAACGTTGTACGCTTGAAGAAGTCGGATGACGCCGTATGGAGTGCACGGTAAAAGTACCGTTGCATCCGAGAGGTATTTATTATTCATAAACCTTCCAATATTGATTGGATGAAGTCCGTCCACATCTTTTTCCGGATCTATTGATTCCAAAATATCCTGCTCAAACGAATGCAGATCTCCTGGAAGTGGAAGTTGTAATAAAATACCATGAATTTGAGGATCTATATTTAATTCTTCGATTTTAGCTATTATTTCTTCTTTTTTTGTTGTGATTGGATATCTGAGGATCTCGGAGCGAATACCGATCTCTCTGCAGGCTTTTGCCTTGTTCTCAACATAGGTTTGCGAGGCAGGATCCAAACCAACGAGAAGAACTGTCAATCCAGGTTTGACATGGAGAGATACGAGTTCTCTTCTGACTACATCTTTTATTTGTTTGCTTATGATTCTTCCATCAAGTATTTGTGCCATATTGGGAAGTTAGATTCATTACCTCACGAGCTACGGATTTTAAAAAGACATCTTTATCCATTTTTTTCTTGAATGTTTTCATAAATTCCAACCGTTTCGTTTTATCTTCGGGTAACCGGTACGGTTTGATATGATTAATTATATCAACTATCCATCGTGCTATTTGCTTCATTTGCGGTTCCTTCATTCCACGAGTTGTTAGAGCTGGCGTTCCCAGTCGTAATCCTGATGGGTAGTATGGACTTGCCAAGTCGCCAGGAATAGTATTTTTATTCGCTGTCATGTGCGCGACATCCATGGCGTATTCAAGTTGCGCTCCCAAACTTCCCTCTTTTGAAAGATCGAGTAGCATAAGATGATTATCAGTTCCACCAGAAACAAGAGTAATACCTAATTTTGTAAATTCTGCAGCCATTGTTTTGGCATTTAAAACAATTTGTTTTGCATAGGTTTTGAACGCCGGTTTTGCTGCTTCTCCTAATGCAACAGCAATAGCAGCGGTCGTATGGTTATGTGGACCGCCCTGAAGACCGGGAAATATTGCCTTATCTATCTTTTGCGCAATTTCTGGATCTTTTTTTATACCTTTTTTTGTCACCATGATCATGGCTCCTCTGGGGCCCCGTAGAGTTTTATGAGTGGTTGTCGTGATGACATGGGCAAATGGTACAGGACTTGGGTGAACACCGCCAACGATAAGTCCCGATATATGGGAAATGTCAGCGATAAGATAAGCGTTGACACTATCAGCAATTTCTGAAAATTTTTCAAACTCAATGGTACGTGCATACGCAGTAGCTCCGCACCAGATAAGTTTTGGTTTGTATTCTTTTGCTATGTTCCACAGTTCATCAAAGTCTACTCGTCCATTTGGTTTGACATGATAGGGATAACTTTTGAAAAATTTTGCTGTTGCACTCACTTTCCATCCGTGTGTGAGATGACCTCCATCAAGAAGATTCATCCCTGTTATGGGATCTCCTGGCTCAAGAAGTGCGTTGTACACAGCAAAATTAGCAGGGGAACCCGAGTATGGTTGTACATTGACGTGTTCTACATGGAAAAGCTTTTTTGCACGATTGATACATTCTAGTTCAATGAGATCAATGTTTGGATTACCACCATAATACCGGTGGTTTGGAAATCCCTCAGAATATTTATTAGTAAGTATTGAGCCCATTGCTTCAAGCACAGCGCTGGACACATAGTTTTCTGATGGAATAAGTTCTAGTCCTTCTTGCTGTCGTTTCTTTTCCTGCTCAATAAATTTGTAGATTTTTGGATCTGAATTGTGTAATTTCGAAATCATACTAATCTCCTTCAAAAAAGAGCTCGTTATACAGAAGATATTGATGGGTTAATCAGATCATAGATATGTGTCTCTGTTATGATTATATCAACCTTTTTATCTTTTGCGCCATGGGGAATTGTATCAAATATCTGATGATCGTATGCAAGAGCTATTGTTGGCACATGGGTGGATTGAAGAAGTCGGTCATAATACCCTTTTCCATGGCCAAGTCGAGTTCCATCTTTTCCAAATGCAATGCCTGGAATGATAAAAAGATCAATAGATTGTATGGGAACATGTGCGCGTCGTACATGTGGTTCGAGAATACCATACGCTCCAATAATTAATTCCTCGAATGCTCTGATGCTATATAATTCAAGGTTCATTCCTTGTATCTTTGGGACAATAATACTTCCTTTTGCAAGGAGCGCTTCACGAATAATCTGATGTGTATCTACCTCGCTATTTGTGGATACATATGAGCAAATTGATTTAGCGTTTTTATATACACGTAAAGACAACAATGATTGGGTTATTTGAATACCGGCAAACCGTTTTTCTGTTGCGGACAATCTTGTATGCATGTGTTCACGAATTATTTGTTTTTGGTGGTGTAAGGAATTCATTTGGGGTGACTGACGGGAGTTGAACCCGCAACGCCCAGCTCCACAAGCTGGTGCTCTACCATTGAGCTACAGTCACCAATAGTGTAAGTATACCGTATTAAAAGACTAAATCAAAAACCTTTTTGGGAGACAAGAGAAACATTGATAGAATATCAGCAAGTGTAAATGCGCCATCCTTGTTGAAATCAAATGGATACAATCTTCTGATAGTCCAGTTATTATTTTGTTCGTTCATCGTAATATATTCTTGTCTGGGTAGATAATACGGAACTAACACGACAATGCGATACTGTCTTCCCGGGATTATTTGATATAGACCTGTTATATTCATGATTCCTTTTTGAATTGGCACATTGGTAAATTTATGTAAAAGCACATTATTTACGTCATACACAAGAACAGTTGAAGATGGTATGGAAACCGTTTTATTAAATCCGAGAGTGACATGAAGTTGGGCTGACGGTGGTGGAATGATACGAATCATTTTATATTCTATTGGTATATCTTTTGAACCATGCAGTAGGGATGATTGAACAGTATAATCTCCTTCAACTTGTGGTGTTTTTATCGTACATCTGATAGTTCCTTGTTCATTTGGTTCCAGTTTTGGTGGCGGATCACAGATGGATTCAAACAGGTGTTTGTCTTCGCGAATATTTACTAAGTAATTACTAAATGGATAGATAATGCTTTGGCCTGTATTTTTAATCGTTGTTTGGACAATATATGTTGATTGCATGACCATGGAACTTGGAAGAAATTGAGAATTGATCTGAATAGATTCTCTCTGTTGAGGAATTCCTCTCGTTTTTTGTATTTGCTGATACCCGTAATAGTGAGCGTAATAGTCCGATGTGTTAATTTTTTTAAAGGAGAAATGATCAAATGGATAGTCTTGATAATTAAAAACAAAGGGCGTGATCGCAACAATATTCGCACTTTGCCAAATTGAAAGTGAAGCTGCTGTTATATTTGCAGATACTGCTTCGGGTGATAATAATCTGTTGTCATAATATTTCCCCCCAGAATGCTGCCAGCCGGTCTCTGTAATAAATATGGGTAATATTCTTCCAAGTCCAAGCGTTTGCAGTAACTCCTGTTCCCAGTGAAATGTTGCGAGCGTTCCTTTGCCGTATGCATACGGATTACCTGAAAATCCAGGATTTGGATAGGAATGTGAATTCCAACCATCGATTGCCTGTAAAATATTTGGTTGAGCCATGATCATTCGCCGTATATAAGTTTCCTCATCAATGGTCGATCCATTTGGAGAGGCTGAAGCATCCAAACCAGCAGGAAGTATAAAAAAGTCTTCTGATTTTGATTTTAATGCGGCGCTAAATTTTATAAGAAGTGAGGCATATCCTTCTGGATCAATGGTGTTTCCCCATTCTTTTGCATGATTTGGTTCGTTATACAGTATGACGTACCTATTTTCGATCGGCCAGTTCAGAGAATTAAGAAAATCCACCCATTTCGGGATATTGTGTTCTTGTGGTTTTACCCATGAGTCCCCTTCGACGTGAGTTGCAATACGCACAAGAGGAATGAGTTTTGATCGACGCAAGCGATTAAATATTTCTTGCCATTTACTAATATTCATATCTGTGTCAGGGATCACAAGCGTGATATATCCCCATTCTCCTCCCGTTGAATTGGCGAGTTTTGAGGCATCCTCTATATCAGTAGTATCAGCAATATGAATGCCATAGCGGTTATTTGGAGCTGAGAGTGGATCATAGAACGCATAGCCTTGGAAAGGCTGAAAGAGAAGATAGATAAAAAACAGTATGGCAAATAGCATGGCTGCATTATATAATAGATAAGGAACCGCGGCATTAGTTCACTGGTAGAACGCAACTTTTCCAAAGTTGATGTAAGGGGTCCGATTCCCCTATGCCGCTCTTAAATGAAAAACTTAAAGTCTATCCAAATTAAGCCAATAGCTTTATTAACTGGTGCATATACAGCCGGTATGGGATCCTCAATTCGAAAAGTGCTTCATAATGCAGGTTGGTCAGTTATTGCACTTTATGATCCTACGGACAAACTTCAACTTGCTCTAAGTAATAAAGACCTGAATTCAATTAAGATCGCCGTTAATTTACGAGATGCTAAGAGCATAGTCTCTATGATTGAACAGCTCCCATCTCACATTGATGCATTCATTCATGCAGCTATGTTTTTTGAGATGGATACGACATTTAATCAAAATATTTGGTTAAATACACTTCAGATAAATGTGATTTCTGCTGCTCAAATTGTAGAAAGTTTGCGAAGTCATTTGAAGGGCGGTGGATCGATCGTTGCTATTTCAAGTACGGAAGCTTTTACTGGTTCTTTTGGATCGCCAGCATACAGTGCCTCACGCGCAGCTATGCATAATTTAGTTCAATCGTGGGCTAATAAGTTTGGAAGTGAAGGTATTAGAGCTAACGCAATAGCAGCAGGATGGATTGGTGGTGTTATGGATACTGATGAAGTATTTAATCAATCACGAAGAATTACTCCATTAGGTCGTTTAGGTTTACCTGAAGAAGTTGCAAATACAACAAAATTTCTTTGTTCGAATGAGGCCAGTTTTATTAATGGATCGGTTGTCACTGTTGATGGTGGATATTCATGTGTTGATAATGTGTCTAAATATGAATATCAGGAACATCTTGCCACAACCGATTTTCAACGTTTTACCTCAGAATTTATGGTTGGGAGAGCTGGGAGAAACGACGAAATTTGGGCCGTATCCATGATGTTTACTGGCGAATGGGAATCTGATGAAGCAACTAAATTTAAGAGCGATCAACTGGCGGCAGCTGAGCGAGGAGCACAAATAAATCGAATTTTTGTTGTATCACCGGAGCAAAAACATAAGCTATATAAGAATCATCCCTTAGTACTCTTTCATCATAAACACCCGAGAATTCACGCATTTGTTGTTGATAAAGAGGTGTTAAAAAAACAAAATTCAGAATTGCTTGTTCATTTAGGTGATGGTTGGACTGCATTTAATGATGAAGTGCTAGTTCTTGATGAAGCAAATACAGCTGAATCAAGAGGTGTGCTTGTTACTCGCAGTATTCGATTGGTTTCATTAAGACATGATTTCGAACAACTTTTAAAGATTGCTTCTCCTCTATAGCAGATGTAAGGATTGTTTGTGTTATTTTTTTTGACGAATGACTGATTATCCGTTACCATGTATACAGTATGGAAGAACC
>MHTH01000003.1:15972-16490 GCA_001823055.1 Candidatus Vogelbacteria bacterium RIFOXYB1_FULL_42_16 | reverse complement strand
ATTGACCGATTTTTCCGACTTAAAAAATGACCATCAAGAATTGGAAAGCCTTATCAATCGCGATATCCATTATCGACCAGTTTCAATTTACCCGCGAATTGTTCGTGATGTGGCCGTTTGGGTACCAGCAGAAGTTGTGATGGAAACGGTGGCTAAAGTTATTACTGATTCGGCTGGGTCACTTTTGTCCGAGGGACCGTATAAATTTGATGAGTTTGCCAAAGAGGGGCGAGCGTCGCTGGCCTTTCGGTTAGTTTTACAATCAACTGAAAAAACCTTGTCGGATGAAGAGGCGGGCGAGGTGATGGAAAAAGTCACTAAGGCTTTGCAAAAAGAAGGTTGGGAAGTGCGGTGAAAATAGCTTTTTGGTGATAGGTTTTAGCTGTTAGGAAAAACGAGCAAAAGAAAAGAGCGGGGGGATTGAAACCACCAAACCGCTCTACATCTGCCATTTTTGTGTCAGCGCGGATGGCTCCGCTAGTGAGGTGCTCTGCCTCCGACTTTCATAATTCCCTTCG
>MHTH01000003.1:0-15959 GCA_001823055.1 Candidatus Vogelbacteria bacterium RIFOXYB1_FULL_42_16 | reverse complement strand
CTTGGAACGCTTCCAAGAGAGTTGTTGTGGCAATGCTTAAAGTTGGATGGTTCCTCTTAATCCCAATGGGACAAGAATGGGCATCCTCCAACATTACCCAACAGCCTCTAATATAAAATATAGTAATTTTTTCAGTCGTTGTCAAAGCAGTTGCTTTTTTGGTGGATAGGTGGTATAATAGGGGGTAGAAACCGCAACTTGAAAGGAGGGTTTATGTCTAAGGAATTTGGTGTCAAAGGCAAAATTCGAGAGATTGATCGCGAGTTCAATCTCGGGTTCGCTGTGGTGATAATGCTGTTGATGGCCTTATCACTGATCCTGCTCTGGTCGGTGTTTCAGGGCGCCCCCCAAGCCCCTAGGTTGCCGGCCACCACCGCTCCCACCTCCGTCGAAAGCCCCCAACCGGGGCTTTTCATTTGTCTTAAAATTTGCTAAAATTAAAGAATAAAACTAAGCTAAAAAAGCCTTAAATCGGCTTCATTTTTAACTCAAAATTCTATGGCTAAAGCCGAACCAAAACGAAAATATGGCGCCGATGAAATTGTCGTTTTAGAGGGTCTAGAGCCGGTCCGAAAACGACCGGGGATGTATATTGGTTCGACTGGTCCGGATGGCCTCCATCATTTGATGGTGGAAATTTTTGACAACTCGCGCGACGAAGCCATGAACGGTTTTTGTGATGAAATCGAAGTGGCGATCTTGCCGGGCGATATTGTTCGGGTGGTAGACAATGGCACTGGTATTCCGGTTGAAATTCATAAAAAAACCAAAGTCTCAACTTTGGAAACGGTTTTGACAGTACTCCACGCTGGTGGAAAATTTGAAGGTGATAGTTATAAAATCTCTGGCGGTTTGCATGGTGTCGGTGCTTCGGTAGTCAATGCTTTATCTTCATGGTTGAAAGCGGAAGTGCATCGTGACGGCGGACGTTATGTCCAAGAATATGCCATTGGTAAAAAGAAATATAATGTCAAAAAAGTATCGGCTTCGAAACAACATGGCACGATTATCTCTTTTGAGCCGGATGCGACAATTTTTTCCGAAACAGTTTTTGATTGGCATCGGATGGTCACTCATTTGCGTAGCCAAGCTTATTTAGTCAAAGGTTTGCGAGTGCGAGCGATTGATGCGCGCGGTTATACCGGCAAAATTGATACCGACAAATGTTTCTTTTTGAATGAATTAGGTTTGGACGTGCCATCGATGACTTTTTATTTTGAAGGTGGGTTATTGTCGCTGATCAAGTTTTACAATCAGAAAGACAAGGTCGTCAATCGTGAAGTTTTTTATGTCGAAAAAGAAGCCGATAAAGTCGATGTTGAGGTGGCGATGCAATATGTCGATGATATCGACGCCAAGGAAATTTCTTATACCAACAATACCATCACACCCGAAGGCGGAACTCATTTGACCGGTTTTCGCACCGCTCTGACGCGCATCTTAAATGACTATGCCAAGAAAAATAATTATTTAAAAGATAGTGATGGTAATTTTACCGGTGATGACGTGCGCGAGGGGGTGGTAGCTGTCATTTCAGTCAAATTGCGTGATCCGCAATTTGAAGGCCAGACCAAAGCCAAGCTTGGTTCGATTGTCGCTCGCGGAGCAGTAGAGTCGGTTTTTGGCGAAGCTTTCAATGCTTATTTAGAAGAACATCCCGACGACGCCAAGGCAATTATCAACAAGATTATTTTAGCTCTCAAGGCGCGCAAAGCCGCTAAAGCCGCTAAAGATAGCGTTTTGCGCAAGGGCGCTTTGGAGGGGATGACTTTGCCGGGCAAGCTGGCCGACTGTCAGACCCGTGATGCCTCTGAGGCCGAAATTTTTATTGTGGAGGGCGATTCAGCCGGTGGCTCGGGTAAACAAGGGCGTGATCGGCGGACGCAAGCCATCTTGCCACTCAAGGGCAAAATTTTGAATGTGGAGAAAGCGCGTTTGGATAAGATGCTAGCTTTTGCAGAAATTAAAGCTTTGATTATTGCCATGGGGGTGGGGATTGGTGATATGTTTGATATTGGCAAATTGCGTTATCACAAAATTATTATTGCCACTGATGCTGATGTCGACGGCGCCCATATCCGCACGCTTTTATTGACTTTGTTTTTTCGTTACTATCGCGACTTAATTGAAAATGGACATATTTATATTGCTCAACCGCCTTTGTATAAAATAAAAAAGGGTAAGGAAGTCGTTTATGTTTATAGTGATGACGAAAAAGCTAAAGTTTTGAAATCGATGGGGATCGCTTCGGATGCTATTCAGTCTGGCGATGAACCCGAATCAGACTCCAGTGAAGCTTCGATGGGCGAGGAAGAAAATGAAGAAAATCTCAGCAGTAAAGCTAAATCAACCAAAGTTCATATTCAGCGCTACAAAGGTCTCGGCGAAATGAATCCGGAAGAATTATGGGAGACGACGATGAATCCAGTGACCAGAATTTTGAAAAAAGTTGGGGTAGAAGATGCCGAGGAAGCCGACAAGACTTTCAGTATTTTAATGGGCAGTGATGTCGAGCCGAGAAAACACTTTATTCAGTCTCATGCCAAGTTGGCGAATATTGATGTTTAACCGCCTAAGTTTTGCTTGCCCGCCAAAATTTTGTAAAAATTTAGGTGGGTGAAAAAATTTTGACGCTGTGGTTTTGGATAAAAAAGAATCGCCACACTCGGTCTCGAGTGTGGCGATTTCTGGGATCAATGAAGGGGATCAGGCCGGAGCGCCGACCAACTCTTCTTCGGCGACATTCTCATGGTCTGTGGTGGCACCAAGGGCAAATTTCTTCTTGACCGTCGCGCCACAATCCATACACACGACTTTGCTCTCCGAGATCGGCGTAACTTGGCGATGGCAACACAAGCCACCGTCCCTCGACGATTTCCATTGTTGTCCCATAATTCACCTCCGCTTTTGGTTGAGAACAGCTCTACCTTTAACTTTACCTAAGACACACAATTTGTCAAGTGTAAAGGCGAAGATTAAAAATTGAAAGGTCTAATCCCGATTTTTGATTTTGGTTTGCAAATCAGCTAAGAATTCAGCCATGGTAGTGGTTTGACTGGCCTCGGCTAAACTTTCCACGGTGATTTTTTTATCAGCCATTTCTTTTTCACCGACAATAATCAGATAAGGGATTTTTTTAGTTTTAGCGCCACGAATTTTTTTACCAAGGGATTCGTTGCTGTCATCCAATTCGGCCCGAATATCGTTGGCTAACAATTCGGTATAAATTTCTTGAGCGTAAGCCATTTGTTTTTCACTGATCGGTAAAATCTTAACTTGAATCGGTGACAACCAAACTGGAAAATGGCCAGCATAATGTTCAATCAAAAAGCCGATCAGTCTTTCGTGGGTGCTCAAGGGGGCGCGGTGAATACAGAGCGGAGTTTTGGCTTGGCCGTCGGCATCGACATAAGTTAAACCAAATCTTTTTGGTACTGCAAAGTCGACTTGGTTGGTGGCCAGCGTAAATTCACGGCCGATAGCGCTCCAGACTTGAACATCGATTTTTGGTCCGTAAAAAGCGGCTTCATCGGCGACTTCGACAAAGGGAATTTTAGCTTCAGTCAAAACATCACGCACCATTTTTTCAGTCTTAAGCCATAGTTCCGGTTCATCGACATATTTTTGACCCAATTTGGTAGGTGAGTGGGTCGACAAGCGCATGATATATTTTTCGATGCCAAAAATGCGAAAATATTTTAGATATAAATCATTAACCGCTTTTAATTCCGAGGCAAATTGATCTTCGGTGCAATAAATATGCGCATCATTCATTTGCATCGAACGCACTCGCATTAGACCGAACAGTTCGCCAGATTTTTCATGACGATAACAGGTGCCGTATTCCGCTAGACGCAAAGGTAATTCTTTATAGCTTCTCGGTCGAACAGCAAAAATTTTGTGATGATGGGGGCAATTCATCGCTTTCAGATAATATTTTCCGCCCTCGTATTCCATCGCTGGAAACATGCTTTCTTCATAGTAGGGTAGATGACCGCTTTTCAGGTACATCGCTTCTTTGGCGATATGAGGAGTGCGAACGCGCACATAACCAGCTCTCGCTTCCATCGTCTTGGCTAAGTTTTCTAATTCCTCGATCATTATCCCACCATTAGGCAACCACAATGGTAGGCCGGGGCCGACATCATCGTCAAAAGTAAAGATTTCCAATTCTTTGCCCAGTTTGCGATGGTCGCGTTTTTCGGCTTCAGCCATTTGTTCGATGTACTCGGCCAACTCTTCTTTGGTGGCAAAAACCAAGCCGTAAATACGAGTGAGCATTTTATTTTTTTCACTGCCCCGCCAATAGGCGCCAGCGAGACGGTCAAGTTTAAAAGCTTGGGGATCGATTTCTTCGGTTGAACCAATATGTGGTCCGACGCAGAGATCGACAAAATCACCGGAGCGATAAATAGAAATTTTTTGTCCCGCTTTTTCTAATTCTTCAATCAATTCTAATTTGTATGGTTCGTCGGCAAAAATTTTTCTGGCTTCGGCGACGGAGATTTCTTCTGGTTCAAATTTAATATTTTTTTTGATTAAAGCGTGAACATCTTTCTCCAGTTTGGCTAAGTCCTCGGCTTTTGGTGCTGATCCGGAAAAATCAAAATCATAATAGAAACCATTATCAATCGCTGGACCAATACCAAGTTTGGCTTCGGGATATTTTTGTTTGACAGCCATCGCCAGCAAATGAGCGAGCGAGTGGCGGATGTTTTCAATCGATTTCATTTAAGATATTTTTTTGAGTTATTTTCTAAATGCTAACAAATTAGCCATCTTTGTCAAAAAGAAAAAGACCCGGTAACGCCTACCTGGGTCTTTCTCCAACTTAATACGAGAGTTGGCAACTCGCTTTTTGTGACGACAAACTTCCATTTAGTCTGGCCACCATACCCAGTCTCCAGACTTCTTGGTGTTGGTCGTGGAAATCTGCGAAGATCTCCCTTTTTTCCGATGTAACGGACAGTGTTTTTGTGGTGATACCCACTCCCTCAGGTCTTACGACCCTTTGTTCGGACGTTGACGTTTGACGCTCGAAACAAAAACCTATCGACAAGGAGCTCCACTTAAAATTTTAATACTCTCACTAAAACCCACAATCTTTTCACGATTTATTTTTTGTGTCATAACTTTTCAGCAAGGTCAGACCTTGCTGAAAACTAAAGTTCCTTGGCGCCTTCGACGACAATACTAACTTCACCGTTGCGTTGAGAAATCTTTCCGCGAATAGCCAAACATTTATCTGGTTGAAAAAGTTCTTTGTGGGTAGCATACAGGCGGGAGAAAACCACCATTTCAATTTGATCATTCATGTCAGCTAGTCTGGCAAAAACCATCCTATCGCCTTTTTTTGTGGTAATCTCGCGCACGGTTTCTATCACTCCACCGACAATCACCGATGTGCCCTCGGCTAATTTTTTAATACTGCCGATGTTATGCTCCGCTTTAGCAAATTTTTCTTGATATTCTTCCAGTGGGTGGCCTGACAAATACAAACCGAGCAATTCTTTTTCCCAAGCCAATTTGGTTTTATTGGAAATCGTCTCGCCGGCTTTGAAACGTAATGTGGGAATCGAGCTGGTATCGGCCATCAAACCAAAAAGAGAATTTTGGTTGCTGTTTTTAGCGGAAAATTCTTTGTTGTAGATCAAGGCTTCTTCGATATTGCCCAACATTAGTCCGCGTTCGAGTCCGAGGCTATCCATGGCGCCGGCCTTGATCAAGGCCTCGAGCGATTTTTTGTTCATGTTTTTGTGGGCTACGCGTTCGAGAAAGTTTTGATAGGAAGTGTAGAGACCGCCTTGTTTGCGTTCAGCGACAATAAAATCGGAAATTTCGGTGCCGAGATTTTTAATGGTATATAAACCAAAACGAATAGTATCTTTTTCACGTTGGTAGCGTTCGGCCAACTCTCTGGCTTCGGACGATAATTTAGTTAGATCACCCTTTACCGATTTGATGACGGCAAAATCGCCAAAACTTTCGTTAACATCTGGTGGCAAAACCGGAATATCCAGTTTTTTACATTCGCCAATGATCGAAGCAATTTCTTCGACATCACCGGCTTCAGCCGACAGGACGGCCGTCAGATATTCACCAAGATAATTGGCTTTCATATAGGAAGTCTGGTAGGCAACGCGACCATAACTGGCGGCATGAGCTTTGTTGAAACCGTAAGCAGCGAAAGGTTCGATTTGCGACCAGAGTTCTTTGGTTTTTTCTTCATTTAAACCATTGGCGGTCAAACCGGTAAAAAGTTTTTCTTTTTGTTTTTGCATCTCGGCGGGGATTTTTTTCCCCATCGCTTTGCGCAACTTGTCTGCTTCGGTCCAACTGTAGCCAGCCAGATGAATGGAAATCAACATGACATCATCTTGGTAGGTAATGACACCAAAAGAATGAGCCAAGATATTTTTCAAACGCGGGTCAATAAATTTTACCAAGCGTGGATTGTGTTTGCGTTTGATATATTCGGGAATCATTTCCATTGGTCCGGGACGATAAAGAGCGACCATGGCGTTGATATCAAAAATAGTGGTTGGTTTCAATTCTTTGAGCCAACGGGTCATACCGGCGCCATTTAATTGAAAAAGGCCGATGGTGTCGCCTCGCGCCAACATGGCGAAAGTTTTTGGATCATCAAGTGGGATATTTTCCAAATCGATTTTCAGACCATGAACTTTGCGGACAATCCGAATGGCTTCTTCCAAAATCGACAAATTGCGAATGCCGAGAAAGTCAAATTTGAGCAAGCCGGCGTCCTCTACCGCGTGCATATCGTATTGGGTGATAATTTTTTCACCATGCGGATCAAATTGGACCGGCACAAAATCAGTGATCTCCGACGGAGCAATGACGACGCCGGCAGCGTGCACCGAAATATGTCTAGCGCCACCCTCGATTTTTTTAGCCAAATCGATGATATTTTTAGCGTCTTTTTCTTTATCATAAATTTCTTTCAATTCCGGCGTTTCTTTGAGGGCGCGAGCAATGGTCATGGGAAAACCCTGCGAACCGAGGGGAATTAGTTTTGATAGTCGGTCGCCGATGGCGTATTCATAGCCGAGGGCGCGAGCGACATCGCGAACCGAACCGCGGGCCAACATCGAACCAAAGGTGCCGATTTGAGCCACATGATTGTGACCGTATTTTTCTCGGGCGTATTCGATAATTTCATCGCGTCTTTTATCGGCAAAGTCCATGTCAATATCGGGGGGTGAAGGACGATCGATATTTAAAAAGCGTTCAAAGGGGAGTTGATAATAAAGCGGATCGACACTGGTAATGCCGGTCAAAAAAGCGATAAAACAGCCGGCGGCCGAGCCTCTGGTGTTGGTAAAAATGCCTCGCTGATGAGCGTTGGTAATCAAATCAGAGACGACCAGAAAATAAGGCGAGTAACCTTTTTTACTGATGACATCAAATTCGTAAGCCAGCCGTTCCTCGGCTTCTTTCTGGCGCGCCGGATTGAGTTTGACATATTCTTGCAGGCCACTCTCGGCCATTTTTTTTAGTTCCTGATCGTAATTGGAATCGGCAGGAATTTTAAAATCTGGAAACAGCCATTTCCCTAGCTCGAGTTGAAGGTCGCACTGGCTGGCAATAATTAAAGTATTTTCAATGGCGTCGGGAGTATCGGCAAAATTGGCCCGCATTTCTTCGGGTGAAGTAAAAGAGAAATCTTCGTCAATATTGGAAAAACGTTTAGTATCACCGGCGTCAGAATTGGTCTGAATGGCGACTAAAGTATCATGAGCTTTGGCGTCCTCTTTGTTTAAATAGTGAGTATCTTGAGTGGCGACAAGTGGAATATTTAATTTTCGTGCCAACTTGACGGTGGCTTCGCGCAATTCGGTTTGGCGTTCCAATTTCGGATGGTGCATGATTTCTAGATAATAATCAGCGCCAAAAATCTCGCGATAAGTGTTGGCGATTTTTTCGGCTTGAGCTTCATCGCGATTCCATAACGCCCGTGATAATTCGCCCCCCATACAACCAGAGAGACAAATAAGACCTTCACGATTTTCACGCAAAAGATCGTGGTCGACGCGTGGTTTGTAATAGTAGCCTTCGAGGTTGGCTTTGGTAACAATTTTAATCAGATTGCGATAACCGGTCAGATTTTTGGCTAATAAAGTCAAGTGAAAACGGCGGGCGTCGATGTGGGCTTCTTTGTCAAAACGAGTGCGAGTCGCGACATAAACTTCGACCCCGATGATCGGTTTAATATCTTCAGCTAAACATTTCTTATAAAATTCAATTGCGCCATACATATTGCCGTGGTCAGTGATAGCCAAAGCCGGCATGCCATATTCTTTAGCCTTTTTAATCAGCTCGGGAATTTTGGCGAGGCCATCGAGCAAGCTATAGTGAGTGTGATTATGGAGGTGGACGAAAGACATAGATAGATTTTTGTTAGCGCAATTATAGCAGAATTTATGTTAAAATCTCGCTATGGAAAAAACTCCGCTCAAAATCTCTTGGTCTGGCAAATTTTCTCATTTGGCTGGTGTCGATGAAGCGGGTCGGGGACCGTTGGCTGGGCCGGTGGCGGTGGGTGTAGTGTGTTTTTGGGCGGATAAAAAAGCGGAGTTGGAAATGGCTCTGGCTGATTTTCCGGTCGGTCGCGATTCAAAAAAGATGACAGTCAAGATGCGGGAAAAGTGGTATGAAAAAATGCGGGCATTAAAAAAAGCTGGACTTTTAGATTTTGCCGTCGCTTTTTCTAGTCACCAATATATTGATGATTTCGGCATTGCCAAAGCGGTGCGCCGAGCGATGGGCGAGGCAATAGAAAAAATAAATTTAACGACTGAGGCCCTTGTTTTGCTGGACGGTAGCTTGTCGGCGCCAGTGGAATTTAAACATCAGCAAGCGATTATTAAAGGTGATGAAAAAGAAATAGTGATTGGTCTGGCGTCCATTGCCGCTAAAGTTTATCGCGATTTTTATATGACCAAAATTGCGAGTGATTTTCCCAACTATGATTTTGCTAAACATAAAGGTTATGGCACCGCTAGCCATTGTCAGGCCATCAAAAAACACGGCCCGTCGTCTATCCATCGACTGAGTTTTTTGAAGAGGATATTGCCTGCACACCAATCAGGCCATCGTTTTTCTGCGTCTAAAAATAATTAGTCCAGCCTAAGCGATTATTATATATAACATTTACTTTGGATCTGTCTTTATAAAAAACAAGGGCGCAATGACCTGATTGGTGTGCAGGTTGCTTCTTTAGCCTATATATGCTATAATATAGAGAGGTGGTAAGCGAACCTTGAAAAAAGGTAGGAAACGCTTACTATAATTACTGGATGATCTTTGTGGGAGGATCAAACAAACCGCAACGACCGAAATGAAAGAGGAGTTTGTTATGGGGAATTTTTCGAAGTTTGACAACTCGTCATTGATCGAGATCGTGACAAGTAATTGTAGCCAGATAATGGCTGCATGGAACGAGCTGGAGCATCGTGGCTTCGGCAAAAGTGAGGACGACTTCGAAGGTCTGTGCCTCGTCCTCCGTTCGTGTCCTTGTCAATGCGTGCGGGTGAAAGCCCAAAACGCTCTCAATCGTATCAATGACCGCCTGCGCGACGAACGCGCGACGGTCGCCGCTTAAAACCGCAGTCTCCCACAAAGATCGCAAGCCGAACCATGGATGGTCCGGCTTTTTTCTTGCCTGCACGCCAATCAGGCCATGGCGTCTTTGTTTTTCATGAAGATTGAGCAATACCAAAATTTGGTATGAGAAATTTTCGAAGCCTAAATAATTATTTTTGAGACGCAGAAAAACGATGACCTGATTGGTGTGCAGGTTGCACAAAATCTTTTTTTAATCTATAATCCCAATATATGGTAGTTCGAATGCGTCATACGCGAGCTCATACCGGCAATCGTCGCTCCCACCACGCTTTGGTTGGGGTGCGCCTTTCGGTTTGTGCTAAATGTGGCGCCAAGCATACTCGTCATCGTGCCTGTGCCAATTGTGGCACTTACAAAGGCCAGACAGTGATTGATACTTTAGCCAAGACGGTCAAGAAAGAGCGCCAAGCCAAAAAAGCCGGCAAAAAATAGTTCTGGCGAAACCCATCTCTCGACCAGCTCCTCGTTTTTGTTTTTAATTGAATAAAAGCAATCAAGTTCATTAACATTTATTATGGCCAACCGACATCTATCTAGAAGTTTGGCAATGCAAGCGCTTTTTGAGTGGGATTTCAACGAGCGGAAAAATGATCGAGTGGAAGACTCGATTTTTCGCATTGTCCAAGAATTCGGTCCGGGCTTGGACGAACTTGATTTTATCCAAGAACTGGTTTTGGGTGTGATCAAATATCAGGACAAGCTTGATGATATTATTGAAAAAGCGGCGCCCGATTGGCCCATTCATCAAATTGCCGTTGTCGATCGCAATGTTTTGCGCATTGGTCTGTTTGAATTATTGTTTGGTGATAAAAAAGAAGTGCCAGCGCGAGTGGCGATCAACGAATCGATCGAATTGGCCAAAACTTTTGGTGGTGAAAATAGTGGCCGTTTTGTTAATGGTGTGCTCGGCACCATCTACAAAGAATTGGGTGAGCCGGGTAAAGACGAAATGCCAGCCAAGAAAAAACGCCCCAAAGATGTGACCTACGAAGAAATGCCGATTGAAAAATTGGGCGGAGCGGTGGTCTATCGTCAAACTGATGCTGGTTTTGAGTTGGCGCTAGTTCATGATGTTTTCGGTTATTGGACTTTATCCAAAGGTCATATCGAAGCCAACGAAAATGAGAAAGAATGCACGGCGCGCGAAATCAAAGAAGAAACCAATTTAGATATTGAGGTGGAAGATGAGTTGGGCAAAAATGAATATATTGCTTCCCATCCGGAAAAGGGTAAGATGCGCAAACAGGTGATTTATTTTTTGGCTAAATGTGTAGGGGGAGAACTGCGTCTTCAAGCGGAAAAGGGTGGTTTGGACAACGTCGACTGGTTTACCTTGCCGGAAATTCCCGATTTGCGAATGTATGACGATGTGCTACCCTTTGTCACAAAGGCGATCAATTTACTAAAGCTTAAAAAAAGCTAAGACTTGTCCCGTTAGAAATTCAACGGACTATTGCTTGGCAAAATCAAAGGTTGTAGCCTCAAAACAAAAAAAGTGTAAATTATAAAAGTGGTAAAATTTCTAATGGGATGGTTGATTTGAACAAATTTGAACAAGATATTGGCCTTAAATTTCAGAACCGCGATTTGTTGAAGCAGGCTTTTATTCATCGCTCCTATTTAAACGAACATCGAGAAATAAAATTAGGTCACAACGAGCGCTTGGAATTTTTGGGCGACGCGGTGCTCGAGCTGGTGGTGACAGATTTTTTGTATCAAAAATATCCCGACAAGCCGGAAGGTGAATTGACCGCCTATCGAGCGGCTTTGGTCAATGCGGTCACTTTGAGTGGTCAGGCGGGAGATTTAGGCATGAATGATTATTTACTTTTATCGAAGGGTGAAGCTAAAGACAAAGGCCGAGCGCGACAAATTATCTTGGCTAATGTGTTTGAAGCGGTGGTGGGGGCGATTTATTTGGATCAGGGTTATATCGGTGCTAAAAAATTTATTGAACAAACAGTTTTAGTTGAAGATGAAAAAAATGTTTCGGCTGGTCTGGCTCAAGACAGCAAAAGTTTTTTCCAGCGCAAAGCCCAAGAAGTTTTTAGTGTTACGCCGAGTTATAAAATTTTGAGCGAGTTGGGACCGGATCACAATAAAAAATTTGTAGTTGGTTTGTATTTGGGCGAGGAGCAAGTGGCCGAAGGCGAGGGTCATTCCAAGCAAGAAGCCGAGCAAGAAGCCGCGAAAAATGGCCTCGAAGCCAAAAATTGGCAGGGGAGTTATTAACCCCCCCTTAATGTGCGCCACCGAGTGGCGCACATTAAGGGGTTATGCACAAAAGCGGACTGGTTTCCGTTTCTTTTTTGTTAATGGTCTGATACAATATGTTTAAGTACCAAGGTATTTTTAGAATTAAAAATTTAAGCAGTTTTTAATAATTATTTATGGCTTTTTTAAAATCGAGTTGGTGTGTCTATGTCAGTAGTTTAATTTTTCTATTTATTCCACTTTTAACTGGCGCGGTAACCCCGCCATCGCTTTATTCAGTCATTGATTATAACAATTGCGCTACCGCTGGCGGAGTTCAAATTGGTAGAATGAATACTTCTGGTTCTGTTTGGAAATTATGTAAAGCTCCAAATCTTGAGGTGTCCATGATATCTGATCTAAATACTTGTGTCGCACCGCAATCAAGTCTAGCCGGAATTTTTCAAGCCCCCGGTGGTAGCAATTGGAAGCTCTGTTATAATCCGGCCAAAATATCAATAAATTCAACGACCGGCAGTTGTGCCACCGGTTATACCGATGCCGGAACTTATAAAGGAAAAAATGGCAGTGGTGATTGGAGGATATGTTTTAAGGACGTCGTTGCGCCTCTCGTGGCGCCTATTACTAAAATTGGTGATTACCATACTGCTGACGCTGGACCCGACCAAACAGTGACCGCCAATGTTGCTACTTTAGCCGGTAGCGTGGCTAATTGTGATTCTTCTTATTGGCGCGGTGGCACAGTAAGTAATAGGAATTCACTGGCTCCGACAGTTTCTAATCTGGCCATCGGTAATAACTTTTTTACCTTAACCTGCATCTATAACGGCACTTCTTATAATAGTGATTCGGTGAATATTACTTATAATCTCAATGTTACCTCTAGTCCCTCTAACTCCACCACTTCACCGATCAATACAACATCGGAAACCGGTTCCTATGTTGTGACCATCACTGGTACTGATTATGACGGTTTTAATCTTAAAGAAAACGATAATAAAAAAATAAATTTCACTGCTTCCAGTGTTGTGGCCGGAGAATGTACTTTAAGTATGGATCAAACCGCTAGTCGCGGTTGGAAATTACCAGCCAGTTATCTCTTGGCGCCGGCTTCTTTTCGCTTAGGCTATGCCGATGGCCCCACTGCTTACGGTTATGTTTATCCAAACGGCATTCTTCGAGATTCAACGGTAGCTGACGCCGATCGTTCGCCGACCGTTAAATTAAATATCTACTGTGAGGATGAGAGAAATCCGACTCGTTATCATGCCACCGGTAGCGCGCTGTTTAATATCAATTCGACCAATACCGCCAATCCTAATACCGATCCCGCAGTTGGCGACGGCCCGACGGTCGAGGCCGGTGCCAGCCAGACTGTTACTCAAAACCAAACTCAATTAAACGGCAGAGCTAGTGGCTGTACTTCCTATCGCTGGTCTAAACCTAGCACTTCTTGGGCGAGTATTGGTAATAGCTCCTCTCTATCGACTTATGTTTCTAATTTGGCGAAAGGGCAAAACACCTTTACTTTAACTTGCAATTATAGCGGTGGCAGTAAAAGCGACACGGTGTCCATCACCTATACTCCGCCGACGGTGATAGATTGTCGAGCCTCGGCTCGACCGCTTTTGGAATCATTGCCAGATGCTTGCACCAAGGTTGTTTTAGCTGGGGCAACCATCCCCGTCGGCACTACTGGCCGAACCTTCTATCGTCCGTCCGGTTATACTACTTGCGTTGCTTCTTATTCTGGTGGGGCGGGTTTAAAGATAAGTTTTGGTGCCATAACTACTAATATTATAGATAGCTTGAGACAGGTCTATGGTGGCAGTTTTAATATCACCGCGACGAGAGATTCTTCATATTCCGGCACCCCTGCTACCAGTTTTAATGTCACGGTTAATTGTCGAAAGGATGCGTCGCATAATAGTTCCGGTTCGGCGACTTTTCAAATAGACACTAGTACTTCTGGTGGGGGAACCAGTTCTACTTACGATCAGCCATCCGGTCAGGGTTGTTACGATGGCCACTGTGTCAACGTGCGGGGGACCTGGCGGATTTGTGGCCGGCCGATGGGAGCAGTCTGCACACCGACGGCCAAGGCTCGTGTTTCTGTAATGCTAAATAATTCATTTGGATCTTTTGCCAACCAATTAGCAAATATAATTTTATGGAGAAAATAGTCAAAATCGTTTTTGTCGGAGGATTATTTTTAGTAGCGCTTTTTCCGTTTTCTTCCTTTGCTGTAACAATTGAACCTAGCTGTAAGCCAGATAACACAAAACAAGATCAAATTTGTTCTTTTTGTCCTCGTGACGGAGCAGAATATGTTCACTTGAAATGGGATGTATCGTCCGGATCCGAATTGTCTAATAGTTACAGGCCAAATTGTGTCTTAAAATGCGAAAATAAAGTTGATAGTAAGGGATGTCGGTATGGTAATTCAATTGATCGTATAGATAGCTATGGCAACCCATCTAAATCTCAAAAAGCCCGTCTTTTGAAGCCTGTGGACGATATATTCTTACCCAAAACTGGTTTTTTAATAAATGAAAAAAAACCTGTATCGGGAGATGTCTATACTCTTTCTTGTGTAGGACGTCTTAATACGAACTCAGGTGTAAAATTTATTACAAAAGAGTCACCTAAAATGTCTATTATTGGTTGTGTAGAATCAGTAAATAAAGTTTACGAAATTGGTCTACTTTTAGGTAAGGTAGTGAGATTTGGAGTTAGAGCTTGTACTAATCCAGCTGGTTGTGCTGTTGATGCAGTTGAGACTGTCTGTCAATACAAACTTACTTCAGTTGACCATGGAGTTGTTACCAACATTATCGGTTCAGCGATTAAAATGGCAATTGAGAACGCTCTGCCGGCGCCACAAGGTGTCGCTAGAACCATAAGGTTGTTTACTGGTGACCTTGCTAATTCAGACAATCCTCTTTTTGGTAATGATGTCTATAAAATTTGTCGTCTCTTTGGTAGTGATACAGGCGCGATTAATTTCTCTATTCCTTATACTGATTACTATACTTGTGACCCTGACGATCCAGAAGCGACATCTGATGGAGAAGACTACTGGGCCAATTGTCGAGGTTATGGAAATTGACCTAAAATGTAAATCGGATTAATTTTTTGTAATAAGAAATATTATTTTTGCCTCCGTCTTCCAACCAATAGCTTCGCATCACTTTGAAATAATTTGACTTGGTGTCTTTAAATTCAGACCTAAATGCAGGCGGTGACAATTGTAGTATGGCAAATATGTTTTTAAGGCGCAATTAAGAGCATCAACTGTTCTCTCGGTTTTGTCTAAACATTCTTCTTGCAAGGTGCGATTCACCCTTTCAATATGGGCATTGTCATTGGGTTTACCAATTCTAGTGTAGCGATGAGGCTTTTTAATTCTCGTCACAAATCGCTGACTAAATTCTGACCCATGATCAGATTGGATCATAGACAATCGAAAGGGTGCTTGTTTTTCCGCTTTAGACACAAACTGAACAGCGATCAACGCCCCTAATCTCTCATAGGCTTCAGCAAAAACCCAGCGGGAAAAGACATCGATCAGGACCAAGACATAAATTCTTGATTTCTTGCCGGTCATAATGTGAATGGCATCAATTTGGACTAGATCACCTGGCTTTAAAGGGTAGGGACGGTCAACTGGTGGATGATACCGCTTCCAGGGACTGCGTTTTTTCATCAACCCATGACGATCAATGGTTCGCCTGACTGAATTAAGAGAAACTTCAATACCCTCATTTAACAGATGCTGATGGACCACTTCGCTGGTTCGGTTGAGAGTTAAACGTAGATTGATGATTTTTCTTACCAGCTCTTCTTTTAATTGTTGGGGATGGTGGTGAGGTTTTGATGATTTTGTCGGAATGTCATGGTAACCATAGATCTTGGATTTTTTAGACCAGCGAACAATTGTGCTTTGGTTGAAACCAAAATGACGAGCGACCTTACGAGTTGACCATTTCTTTCTGACGAGAAGCTGGGCAGCTTCTCGTCTAATCTTCGGCATGTTTTTATTTATTGTGTATGGCATATCCTTGATGATATTTCATCAAGTGATGCGAAGCTATTGGGAT
>MHTH01000002.1:20524-39341 GCA_001823055.1 Candidatus Vogelbacteria bacterium RIFOXYB1_FULL_42_16 | reverse complement strand
TCATGCTTTCTCAGAAGTGTAATTTTGGTTGTCATTACTGCCCGTCAAAGGCTTCTCTGTCTCAATCGGAAAAATGCCTAAGTCGGAAAGACGCGATCGCCGGAATTAGCCTATGGTTGGCGCACCTGAAGGATATCGTTGATTCGGAGACTGACTACTATGTCATCTTCTACGGTGGAGAACCGCTCTTGAATTGTGAAGTGATGGAAGATGTCCTTGTTTACCTGAAAGGTTTGCGCGAAAAAGGTGGCCTACCTCTGTCGCGCCTTAACCTGATGGTAACAACTAACGGTTCGCTGGTGGACGAGAATTTTCTTCGTCTGTGTCGAGAGTATGATTTATTGGTAGCGGTTGGGCTTGATGGTCCTCCCGAAATCAATGACATCTATCGTCCCGATGCCGAGGGAAAAAGTACCTACGCGCAAACCGTCAAGGCAATAAAAGCGTTAGTCTGTCATGGAGTTAAGACTTTCGCTTCGGTGACGATCACTCCGCATAACATTGATCAACTAGAAAGCTATAGCCAATTCTTCGGAGAACTCGGTGTCGAGAAATTTGGCTTCAACTTCTTGAAAGGAAAAGCTCTGCTCGAGATTGTCGGTGTTGATGGTCTAGATCGTTACTATAAACAAGCGTCCCAAGCGGTGATTGCCAATGCAAAACATCATGGCGATTACCAGATGGAGAAAAAAGTTGAAGCATTCAATAATCAGGACTTCTTCCCAGTCGATTGCACCTGCTACGGTAACCAGTTGGTTATCCTGGCTAATGGTCAGGTATCTAATTGCCCGTTTGCGAGAGAAGGGCTCGGCACTGTCCATGGTTTAGCTTCAGATTTCCGAATCTGGAACACGCCAATTGTCACTGAGTGGCGGAAACGTCTACCACTCCATCATCCCGGTTTTCACCATGATGACTTCAAGAGTTTATGTGGAGCTGGTTGTGCCTGGGGTTGCCGCGAATTAACAGGCGATCTTATGGCAATTGATGAATCTAACCGCGTTTTTACGCAGGAGGTGTTCGATGAACTCATTTGGTCCAAGTTCAAGAGTTAAGCTTTCTTCGGGACAAAGACCCGAGTTAGCGATCATTGGCGGTTCAGGCTTATGCAGTTTCTCCGAGTTGAATCCGATTGAGAAGGTTAATGTTGTTACTCCCTATGGTCCGACATCTGATCAAATCTTGATTGGAGAATATGCTGGGAAAGTTGTAGCTTTTCTGCCAAGACACGGCGAGAAGCATAATTGGCCACCGCATCACGTACCATACAAAGCCAATTTATGGGCGTTGAAGGAGATAGGTGTTCGACACATCGTTGCCACGTGCATTGCCGGTAGTTTACAAGAAAAGTTAGTCTCGGGAAGTTTGGTCGTCCTTGATCAATTCGTCAACCTGACTTGGGGTCGAGACGATCATTTTGGAACGGAACACTCATTCTTGCATTTACCGATGGCTAACCCCTACTGTACCGAAATGCGAATGCTTCTTATTGAGTTAGCAAGGAGAATTCCTTTAGCTGTCATTCCGACGGGCACTGTCGCCGTAATTCAAGGTCCGCGTTTCTCAACACAAGCAGAAAGCGAATGGCTAGCAAAAAACGGCTGGGACTTGGTTAACATGACTCAGTACCCCGAATGTTATTTTGCTCGTGAATTGGGGTTGTGCTACGGAGCAGTTGCTGCGATCACTGATTACGACGTCGGTGTAGGTAAGGCCTTAACAATGGATTTCACTGACATATCAAATCAGGAAGAGATCTTGGCGATCTTTCGAAACAATATTACCAAGATTAAACGACTACTTCTCGGTTTTACAGAGCTAGCGTCTGGTCGAATGCAGTGTCAATGTGCCGAAACTTCTGTCAAAGCCTACTATGAAGATTGAATCAATCACCCCTCTTTTCCATCCCCGAGTAGCTCTGGACTACTCGGGGATTTAGTTTTATAGTATTTACATTATAGCAAATTAGAGTAGAATCCTTCTGGGATGTTCTTCGTAAATGCTATATAATTTCTAGGCAATTAGGCCTAACAATAAGGGAAAGGAGACTGGAAACTATGCTAAAAGTCAAGAAAATCAGCAAAAGCTACGGCACCAAAGTCATATTTTCTGACGTTTCTTTTAATTTGGAACGTGGACAGAGGGTAGCTTTGGTTGGTGGCAATGGGGTTGGAAAAACGACATTACTGAAAATTGTCGCTGGTTTAGACGAAACAGAGAGTGGTAAAGTCGAAATTAGCCGAGGAATCTGTCTTGGTTACATGCCTCAAGATACCAGCTTAGCTGGGAATGAGACGATTTGGCAGTATCTGCATCGAGTGACTGGCATTGCGGCGTTAGAAGAAGAATTGGTTCGATTGGAAACCGGTTTAAGTGATAAAGCGATAAGCGCTCACTATGCCAGTGTCCGTGAGCAATATGATCATCTTGATGGTTATTCGCTCAAGCATCGCGCCGAAGTTATGATGTCTGGTTTCAGTATAGACGACATTGGACTCGATCGACCATTATCCGATCTATCCAGTGGCCAAAAGAGCAAAGTTGCTCTGATTGGTATTTTGCTAACTGGCATTGATCTGCTTCTTCTAGATGAACCGACAAACAACTTAGATCTGCCCGCCTTAATTTGGTTGGAAGATTTTCTGTTGAAGTCCGATGTCGCTTGCATTATTGTCTCTCATGATCGACGTTTCTTGGATCGAGTAACTGATCGAGTTTTCGAGCTTGATCGACAAACTCATTCGCTCAATGTGAGCAATGGCTCATACAGTGAGTACCTCGAAAGAAAGATAAAAGATCGAAGCCGACAGAAGGAGCAATATCGTCAACAACAAGAAGAGATTGGCAGACTCACAGAACAAGCCAGGGAAAAGAAAGCTGCGGCTACTCGTGGTTCGCGTTGGCAAGGTTCTGATAATGACAAGTTTCTGCGCGGTTTCAAACAAGACAAAGCATCAAAGTCAGGTAAGGTGGCCAAGGTCCTCGAGAAGCGTATCGAACAGATGGACAAGGTTGAGCGAGTTGTTGAACGTGAACCGTTGTCGATATCACTTGAAGCACACAGCAATGGTAGTCCAATGGATATCTCACTTGATCAAGTCGTCACTGGTTATCCTGGTTGGTTTAAGATAGGACCAATTAGTTTGGCGATCAGCTACGGTAATCGAGTCGGATTTCTCGGTCTCAACGGCAGTGGCAAATCAACGCTTCTCAAGACAATCACCGGTAAACTACCACCAATCTCTGGCCAAGTATTAATCGGTTCCGGTCTCAAGATTGGTAACATGATGCAAGAGCATGAGACACTTCCTCGTGAAGAGACTTTACTTGCTTTCATCAAGGAAAAAGCCGGCCGGCGCGATCAAGAAGTTTTTGCGGCACTAGTGAAGTTTGGTTTTGTCGAAAAAGACATCCGAGGCAAAATCTCCGAGATTAGCCCTGGTGGTCGTGCTCGCTTGTTGCTGTGTCTGTTTTCGCTATTGTCGGTAAACGCTTTAGTTCTTGATGAACCAACAAATCATCTTGACGCTGAAGCCGTAAATGCCCTCGAAGAAGTCTTGGCTAACTACAAGGGAACAGTGATCTTGGTATCTCATGATCGCGACTTCATCGAGAAATCACGGATCGATTTTGCTTATTTGATCACCGACGGACAATTAACCAAAGTGGAAGACTTCCGTGAATATGTTGCCATGGCCGAACAAAAAGCTCACAAGTTGCTTAGAACTATTTAGCACAGGGTCTGTAAGGATTAATTCCGAGCAGACCCTTTTGTTTTTTTTTGCTATTTTGGGATTAAAGCAATATAATATTTTGTAATGTCTCTTGATTACATAAATTTGTTTTCGACGATTATCCCTGCGTTTTTAATTATTTATCTAGGGATACTCGTTTACTTTCACGGCCGAAAAAGTGCCACCAATATTTTATTCAGTTTGATTAGTCTTTCGACCTTACTGTGGTCCATCGCTAATTATATTTCTGTTACCACTCAAGGAGACGGTATTTTGTTTTGGACTAGAATGGTCCTGTTTTTTGCAGTTCCTCATGCCATCCTATTTTTGGCTTTTATTTATAATTTTCCTCAAAAACAAATTGTTAGTAAAGGTTTTCTTTTGTTGCTTTTAGTAGTAATGGTGCCAACAATGACCGCGACTGTTTCCCCGTATGTTTTTTCTAGTATAGATATTTCTAGTGGAAAAGTTTTACCGCAACCCGGCTCACTGATGCCACTTTTTGCGATAGTTGTTTTAGTGTCACTTCTCTTTGGTCTTTTTATAATTACTAAAAAATATATTTATGCCAAAGATCAAGAAAAAACCCAGTGGCGAATGATGTTGATCGGCACTTGTTTGAGTTATGCTCTAATAATTTTAACTAATTTCGTCTTAGTAGTTTTTTATCAAAACACCTCATTTATCCGTTTTGGTCCATTGTTTATGATCCCAACCATTTTAGGTATGGGTTATGCCGTATTGAGATATAAACTTTTAGATATCAAGGCTGTTGCCACAGAAATCTTAACTTTGATTATTTTGTCAATTTCGATGTTTGATGTTTATCTCGCTAAAACAAATTCGGAAATGGTTTTAAAAATAGTTTTATTTATTTTTTATCTAACTTTTGGTGTTTTAATAATCAGGAGTGTACTGAAGGAAGTTTCCCAGCGGGAAAAGATTGAGAAATTAGCCTTGGAGTTAGAGAAAACGAATACCGAATTAGAGACAGTCAATGCCAAGCTAAAAGAACTCGACAAACAAAAGACTGAATTCGTCTCGATCGCTTCACATCAGTTGCGTAGTCCGCTGACCGCGATCAAGGGCTATTCCTCGATGTTGCTCGAAGGTTCCTTTGGTAAACTATCTGCCAAGTCACGCGAAGCCGTGCAAATTGTTTTTGAATCCAGCCAAAAACTAGTGGGCGTGATCGAAGACTTTTTGAATATTACTCGCATCGAGCTAGGTAAAATGAAATATGAGATGTCCGTTTTGGATATGAGCAAGATGGTAGAGTCAACTATCAACGAACTCAAACCAAGCATCTCGCGCCGTGGCCTAACAATCAGTTTCTCGGCCGAAGGTGGACCTTTTAATATTTTAGGTGACCCTAGTAAGCTCAACCAAGTCTTTTTGAATGTTATCGACAACGCTATCAAATATACGGAAAAGGGGGACATTGCGGTCTCTATCTCGCGCCGGCAGGAGGGCGGTAAAAATCTGATCCGCTTTGAATCCAAAGACACAGGCGTAGGGATTGATGCTGACAACTTACCTAAACTGTTTGAAAAATTCATCCGCGCCGATGGCGCCGGCAAAACCAATATCTCCGGCACCGGCCTCGGTCTCTTTGTCGCTAAACAAATCGTCGAAGCTCACAACGGCAAAATCTGGGCCGAGAGTACCGGCAAAGGCCACGGTAGTACTTTTATTGTTGAATTGGAGGAGAAGAAAGGGTAAAAGACCTTGACTTTAATATATAAATAGTGTATAATAACAGAAGAACACTGATTCTTTTTTGAATCGGTTAATTCTTTGTCAACAAAAACCAAGACCTTTTAATTAAGGTTTAACTAGAAAGAAGGAGAGGTGCGTAATGATAGGTAAGCTGATGGAAACCGTGACGATCATACTTCTCGCGGCCCGTTACTCGTTTGCATTCTGTTGGAGAAACAGCAAGATAGAGACAGTAGGGAGATTGTCTGTGTCGATCTTCAATACTGTCATTGGCTATCTCAGCATCCAAGCCACAGGCTTCATTATCAATGGAGTCCAGAGCTCAATGGGAAAAACTGAGATTAGCAACGATCTGATCGTACCAATTGCTTTTTTGATTACGGTGCTTCTTTCAGGAGTAGTGCTTGGCAGATTCAATTGGTTCTATCGGAGCAAATGGAATCAAAGCTTGCGCTATGCAAATCAGCGTGAACTCAATGATCACAGAGCCACACTTGATGTGGCCCGTTTTCGAAGTAAAGAATACGACGATTTGTCGAAGAGAATTCAAGAGTTGCCTTGGTCATGGCAAACAAGAATATTTTTCTCTGAAGAGATGTTCAATCTCTTTACAACCCTCGTTTCTTTCGCGTTATTCGGCGCCTCACTTCTGTGGTACAAGCCAACCTACGCTTTTGTGCTAATGGTTGTGGCATTACCGATGGTGGTGTCAGAATTTAAGATGGTGGCACTGTGGTGGGATCTTTTTCAGGAGCTCGTACCTCAACACAAAAAGAGGAGCGTGCTAGAAAAACCCTACCACAGTTCAAACGCATTTGTGCAGGCAATCATGTTCAATCAGATGCCGGCATTGCGTCGAGATATAGACATTAATGTCAATAGCATCTTGGAAGCCTATGATTGTATCCGCAAGATCAATCTGCAAAAAGAAATGGTCACTCATTTCATTGCTATGATTGGATTATGCGGCGTAGCAATCCATGCCATTTGGTCGACAGTGGTTCTAAATGGAGAAATCGGCACTCTCACGATAATCATGGCAGCATCTCGAACTTTCCAAGGAAACTTGGAGTCGATTGTGTCACTTATCGCTGAACAGTGGAATAGTGCCAAGGGGGTAATTCTTATAGAGAAAGACTTCCTCGGCTTAAAACCCGTCCTCCAAACTAAGTACCCTGTTGTTCCAAATTTTGACATTGTGCCCCAAATCAGGTTCGAACATGTAGATTTTGCCTATCCCGATACCGAGAAATTGGTATTGGAAGATGTAAGTTTTACTATCGAACCTGGGAGTAAGGTAGCCATCGTCGGTAAAAGTGGCCACGGCAAGTCGACAATCCAAGCGCTCTTGATGCGACACTACGACCCAACATCTGGAACGATCTACGCAGACAAGATCGACCTGCGCAACATCGAACCGCAAGTGTGGAGCAACGTCGCTTCAGCTTTAACGCAAGAGTACACTGTTCTCGAACGTTGTATTGGCGCCGAAATTGCATCCTCTCGTCTTGATCAGTCGATCAACATTGAAGCAGTTACTGCCTCATCGCGATTTGCTAATTTTGACGAAGTCGCAGATTCTGACCCAAAAGGCTATGAATCTCAAATTGGCGTTGAATTTGGCGGAAGAGATTTCTCTGGTGGAGAGAGACAGAGATTGGCATTGGCTCGCGTTCACTATCGTGGCACACCAATCCTGATTCTTGATGAACCTGATGCTAGACTTGACCCTGAGTCAGCACAAAAGGTTATCGACAAGGTGTTTGAACTGAAGGATATCACTGTCGTTATGATCACTCACCACGTATCTCGAGCTGAACGATGCGACAAGGTGATTGTCATGCAGAAAGGAAAGGTGGCCGAGCAGGGCACCCATCAAGAGCTCACAGCTCTAGGTGGCATCTACTTCTCAATGTGCGAGAAGGACAAAGAACGTCTTGGTACTGTCGAAACGAATCCTCCGAAATCTCCCGATTCCGAAGATCCCGATTGAAATTAGCTGTAAACTTTACCCACCGCGTCGCCCTCACAGGCACGCGGTGTTTTTTATTCAAAATAATCCTTGTGGCGGTTTATTTTTTAGATTTATGGTATAACTATTTGATATGGAGATGATAAATTACAATAAAAAAGACGAGGGTGCAGTAAAAAAAATATTTGCTCAATATTGGACTGATAATGAATTTTTAAACGAGATAGCAAAGGAGTTGGAGGCAGGAATTTGCAATTTTTATATAGCTGAAAAAGCTGGCGAGGTTGTAGGAGTCGCCGGTTTGAGAAAAGCCCCAACCCATCTTGGTAATTATGCTGACACAAAAAAACCGGCAGAATTGTATATCATCGCTTCAAAATATCAGAATATGGGTATCGGAAATTTTCTGGGACAGAGAATAATTGGAGAAGCAAAAAGATTAAATTTTACTGAAATCGTGTGTTATAGCCCAGAAACTCATAGTAGCTCTTGGAAGTTTTATGAAAAACTGGGTTTCAAAAAATATCAAATAATTAAAGATCCAGACGATGGATATCCAGGAATGCTTTGGAAAAAGATTGTCTAAAGCATACATAGGACGCACCTATGTAAATTACTGCACAAATCCGCCGGCTTGGAGTTGCCAAAGTTTGGCGTAAATGCCACCCTCGGTGTTGGCTAATTCATCATGGTTACCCTCTTCGGCGATCTGACCACTTTCAATCACAATAATACGATCGGCCCGACGAATGGTTGAGAGACGATGAGCTACCATTAACACAGTTTTGTCGGCCATCAATTCTTCCAATGCTTCTTGAATCAAATGCTCAGATTCCGAGTCTAAACTAGAAGTCGCTTCGTCGAGGACGAGGATCGGCGCATTACGCAGGATGGCGCGGGCAATGGCCACGCGTTGGCGTTCACCGCCAGACAGTTTGATCCCGCGTTCGCCGACAAAAGTATCGTAACCTTTTTCTTGTTGCGAAATGAAATCATGACAACGGGCTTTTTTGGACGCTTCGATCACTTGCTCATCGGTCGCCGACGGCAAACCATAGCGAATGTTTTCCATTAGCGACCGATGAAATAAAATCGGATCTTGGGGTACAAGACTGACATTATGCCACAAACTTTCTTGAGTGACTTTAGCAATGTTTTGACTATCGATTGAAATCGTACCAGCAGTCAGATCATGCATTCGGAAAAGCAATTTGATTAAAGTTGATTTGCCGGCACCAGACGGTCCGATAAAAGCGATTTTTTCGCCTGAGGCGATAGTGAGGTTGATCTTGTTGAGAACGGTTCGTGTCGCATGATAATTGAAAACGACATTTTTAAAAATAATCTGGCCTTTTTTTACGACTAATTCTTTAGCACCCGGAACATCGACGATTTCATGTGGTGTAGTTAAAATTTCAGTCATTTCCTCGGCATCGGACAAGCTTTCGTAAAACTGGCGAATGATTCGGCCAAAATCCCAGACCTGATTTAAAATGACAACGATATAGACTTGGATTAAAGCAAAATCACCAACTGTCAAAATTCCTTTGCGCCATAACATAATTGCCACATAAAAAATTCCGACTTCTAAAACGATTGATAGCAACATCTGAAAAGATTCGAAAATGGCCCAAATATCCCAAGCTAATTTTCGTTTTTTGTACAAATCTTGATTACTGGCACCAAAATTAGCCACTTCCTGATCATAACCATTAAAAAGTTTAACATTGAGGTGGTTAGTAGCTGAATCGGCCAGATGGGCAGTGGTAGCACTTTCTGCTTCATTGCGCGCGATGTCATATTTTAATTTATATTTTGTCACAGCATAGCTGACGGACAAAAAAATAATCACCCAAACAAAAACTAATAGAGCCAATAATGGTTTGACGCCAAGTAAGACAACAATAATTGAAACAACACTGACCACCAATGGGATCAGATTAAAAATAATCCTGTCAGTGATGGTTTCAAAACCCCGCGTAAACCAGCTCACTCTTTTAACGAGAGAGCCCACGAAATTATCGTTGAAAAAAGATGGTGAGTGATGATGGAGATATTGGAAACATTGATTCGATAAATCAGCCAAAGACTTGGCTTCGAAATAGTTGGCGCTGAAAGCGTTAATCCGCCACAGAACCCAACTGGCTAAACTTAGAAAAACAATCGTGGTTAGAATTTGAAAGGCGGTCTCCGAAGCTTGAATCTTATCTGCATTATTAGCGATGAGATTAAAAAGATTTTTAAAATAAAGTGGAGTAAGGACACTAATAATCGAAGAAAGGGCGGATGATAAAATCATCATTAAAGCAAACCAGCGATGTCGCCAAGCTTGACGGCCATAAAAGCCGACGGTTTTGAGAGTGTTAATTTTCATAGTGGGGGAAATTTTTCCCGAAGAGTCTCCTAGGGGAAAAGAAAATGCCTGGCTAATCCAGGGTTTTTGGTATTATACCACGAAAAATTCATTACCAAAACTTATCCCTGCACACCAATTAAGGTTTTAGAATTTTCAGTCAAAGCGAAACCTTCTTTTCATAAGAGCGAGGGTTAAACATTTTTAAACATTGTGAAGCGGTCGCCGGCCGGTTTTTGCCATTGGCGAAGTGTTCGTAGCGAAGCGGAGAACAATGGCAAAACGGCGACGCGCAACATAAGAAAAAGCTCGCTGGAGCTTTTTCTGCGTTTAAAAATGTTTGACCCGAGCGATACTTATCCCTGCACACCAATCGAGGTATCGCGCTTTGTTTTTAATAAAATACTAGCGCTTTTATGTTTTAAGCAATCTTTAATTTCGAATAGTTGTTGGTCGTAGTAGAAGCACAAAAAAACAATACCTCGATATGGTGTGCAGGTTATCCACAGTTTTTAGTTGCAGGTGAACTATGGTTCACTTATACTATAACTATGACTCAAGGGGATCTCATCACAACTATTCAAGAGGAACTCCAGATTTTAAATCGAGAAATCGATTATAAGATCATCAAAGGCTTTGACTACCACACCGAAGCCAAACGCCACAAATTTCTCTTGCGCCAACTTCATAATCTGACTCGCACTTATCAGAGTACCGGCTGGCTCCAACGCGCTTCCAGTTTGGTCTCTACTTTTATTTTCTAACTCTATGGATTCCTACAAACAAAAAATCATTTCTTTTTACCAAAAACATCGGCGCTTGCCGGGGTATAAAGAAATCATGGAGCTGACCGGTTTCAAATCTAAAAATGCGGTCTACAAATTGATCAACAAAATGGTTGAGGTCGGTTTGGTTCAAAAAGATGCTCAAGGCCGACTGACACCCAACCGACTTTTGAATGAAGTACCAATGCTCGGTCTAGTAGAAGCCGGCATCCCTACGATGATCGATGACGAACTGACCGACACAATCAATCTCGATGACTATTTGATCGTTCATCGCGACGAAAGTTTTGTGCTGGAAGTCAAAGGCGATTCGATGATTGACGAGGGGATCAAGGAGGGGGATTTGGTTGTAGTAGAAAAAAAGAAAAATGCCCGCGAGGGAGATATTGTCATTGCTCGCGTCGATGGCGGTTGGACGATGAAATATCTGCGTCGAAAAAATGGCAAAAATTATCTCGAACCAGCCAACAAAAATTACCGGCCAATTTATCCCACCGAAGAACTGGAAATCGGCGCGGTAGTAACAGGTGTGATTAGAAAATACTAAAGCTAGTAGCCAAATTGGCGGAAAAAAGCTAGAATTGTTTTTAATGACTAAAGAACAAAAAATTCTCTTGACCGGCGTCAAGCCGACCGGCCGACCACATATTGGTAATTATTTCGGCGCTATGAAGCAAGTGATTGATCGTCAAAACGATTTTGAGACTAATCTCATTTTTATTGCCGACCTGCATGCCTTGACCACCACCCAAAATGCTACCGAGCTCAATCAAGACGCCCTCGATATTGCCATTGATTATCTCGCTCTCGGCCTCGATCCAGCCAAAGCGGTTCTTTTCCGCCAGTCTAGTGTGCCCGCCCACAGCGAGCTGTGTTGGATTTTTAATTGCATTACCACTGTCCCATACCTTCAGCGCGCTCACGCCTACAAAGACGCCACGACTAAAAATCACGAGGTCAGCGTCGGCACTTTTGACTATCCACTCCTGATGGCCGCGGATATTTTGCTTTATGATACTGATGTCGTGCCAGTTGGCCAAGATCAAAAACAACATGTGGAAATCGCTCGCGACACCGCTGAGAAATTCAATCGGCTTTTTGGCGAGACTTTCAAAATGCCTGAACCATTAATTTTGGATAGCGTTAAAACCGTGCCCGGCATTGATGGCCAAAAGATGAGCAAAAGCTATGGCAACACCATTCCGCTTTTTGCCACCGACGAAGAAATCAAGACGCAAGTGATGAAAATTGTTACCGACTCCAAGACTCCAGAGGAGCCGAAAGACCCCGCCAAATGCCATATTTTCGCCCTACACGAGCTTTTTGCCAGTCCTGAGGAACTGGCCACCCTACGCCAGCGATATGAGGCTGGAGGTATTGGTTACAAAGAGTCAAAAGAAATCTTGATCGCCAATATGATCAAATTTATCGCACCCCTGCGCGAGCGTCGCGTCGAAATTGCCAAGGATCCAGCCAAAGTGCTAGAAATCTTGAAACAGGGAAGTGAACAAGCCCGAGAGTTGGCGGAGAAGAAAATCGGGGAGATAAAAATGAAGACAGGATTAGCTTGTGAAATAAGAATTAGTAATCAAATGGGGGATGAGGTAATCGTTACAAAGAAGTGACCCAAGTCCTAACGTTGGTTGAACGGATACGGGATAGGGATGAGGGTTAAACCTCACGAAATAAACAACCTAAAAACCTTTCACTTCGTTCCCCATCTGGTTATTAAAATATTATGAATACTTGACTTTGTCATATATGAGTATATTATAAATGCATTATGCTCCCGAAAGGGAGAATCCGAGGAAGCCCCCTTGCGGGGGCTTCCGTTTTTTGTCTTAAAAAAATTTTTTAATAGCCACTAAAATTTTATCAAAATTAAAATCTTCCATTTCTGCAACTAAACGAAGTAATCTCTTTGTACTGACCATTTTTATCTGAGAAATAATTACCGAATTTTCTTTTCTGTCGTTAATAAAATTAATATTATACTTACTAACTTTAATGGTGCTAGAAATTGGAACGACCAAAACAGATTCATTGTTAAATACTTTTATAATCAATACTGGACGTTCAAAATTGTCATTTTTCCCGTTTATCTCCACGCCAATATTCTGACCCAAACTAGCCCACCAAATTTCTTTCTTTTTAGGAAAAATTACGTTGGGTCTATCCAAGGCATGAACCCTAATTTTTAGCTTAGTCCAATCGATAAATATTTTTATTAATTCTCTAGTTATTTTCATATTTAAATTTTATCATAAAAAGGGGCTTGTGTTGTAATAAATCAATGGTATTATTTGAAACATATGACCAATAGAATTTTAATTAAAGATTTGCATCAGCATATTGGGGAAGAAGTCGAAATTGCTGGCTGGGTTGATGTGAGACGTGACCACGGCAAATTGATTTTTATTGACCTGCGTGATGCCTCCGGCAAAGTGCAGATGGTGGCCTTGCCAAGCAATGAAGAAGCTCATAAAATAGCCGGAAATTTGCGACCGGAGTGGGTAATTAGGGTTGATGGTATCGTCAATGCCCGACCGGAAAAGATGATTAAAGCTAATCAATTAAATGGTGAACTGGAAATTGAAATTAAAGAAATCGAAATTTTGAGCGAAGCCAAAGAATTACCATTTGATAAAGATACTGAACTAAATCTCGATACTTACCTCGATTATTTACCTTTGACCCTTCGCACCAAGCGCTCGAGCGACATTTTTAAGGTCCAAGCCACAATTCTTGAAGCTTATCGAGAATCATTACGCAAACAAGGATTTACTGAATTCCAGTCACCAGCCTTGGTTGGTGGAGACGCAGAAGGTGGCTCAGCAGTTTTTTCGGTAGATTATTATTATGACAAAAAGGCTTTTTTAGCAACCAGCCCCCAATTTTACAAACAAATTATGGTCGGAGCATTTGAACGACCTTTTACTATTGCCAAGGTTTTTCGGGCCGAAAAATCGGCAACCACTAGACATATCAGCGAAATAACCCAAATGGATTTTGAAATGGGTTTTATTAAAAATCATTTGGAGCCAATGGCCATCCTAGAACAGGCAGTTAAAGATTCAGTTGAAGCAGTTGCCAGTAATCATCCTAATATTTTTAAAGAATTTAATACCGAAAAACCTTTACTGCCCAAACATTTTCCAATTTTGACCTTACTTGAAGCGCAAGAGATTTTAGAAAAAGAATTTGGAATCAAGGCAATCGGCGAACTAGATATGGAACCAGAACACGAGCGACAAATTTGCGAGTGGGCAAAAAAGAACAAGGACTCTGATTTTGTTTTTATTACTCACTTTCCAACCGACAAAAGAGCTTTTTACACCTACGCCGACCCAACCAACCCTAAATTATCTTTGAGTTTCGATTTACTTTTCCGTGGACTAGAAATCAACAGTGGTAGCCAAAGAATCCATAACTATGATGAATTGGTAGAAAAAATCAAAAGTCGAGGGATGGACCCCAAAAAATTCAGTTATTATCTTCAAATTTTTAAATATGGTATGCCACCGCACGGAGGATCCTCTACCGGTCTTGAACGTTTTACGGCCAGGATGCTCGAACTCTCAAACATTAAAGAAGCAACTTCTTTCCCTAGAGATATGAACCGCATCGACAATCTGCTTTCAAAATAGACTGAACGATCTCTAATGCCTAATGAATTACACGAAAACTGTAAACGTCTGATAAGAGCCTTTGAATCAGGCAAACTTGGTCAAACCTATATGCCCGAAGATCAAAGCCCCAATTTCTCTAAAAGAGATTTTGAGAAAAAAATTGCGTACTTTACGCTGCCCATGGCACTCAATTATCAGCGCGATAGCTATAAGTTGTGGGAGGCAGTACTCAAAACATGGAGCGATGAGGAAACAAAATGGGTATTTGATATTGGAGTTGTATCAGAAACTTCCGATAAAAAGTTGCGTAGTGCTTTAATGAAGTACAAAATAGCACTCCAGCCGAACAAACACATTAAAACATGGCGAACAATCGCCCGAAATATAAAGGAAAATTGGGGATCATTTACTAAATTCATCAAAGCTACAAAGAGTGACTATCTTATTCTCAAGCAGGTAGTAAGAACTGACAATAAGAAAGGCTTCCCGTATTTATCTGGCCCAAAAATCTTTAATTATTGGTCATTTATTATTAGCACATATTGCGGAGTGCAATTAAAAAATCGTGACTACATTGAAATTGCACCAGATACACACATAACCCAGTGTTCAGTAAAACTTGGTGTAATCTCTGCAATTGAAGCTAAATCTCTGACAAAAGATGAGATATCAGAGAGGTGGAGAAATCTGCTTAAGGGTTCGAAAATTGATCCGATAGATATGCATTCGCCACTATGGTTTTGGAGTCATAACGGATTTATATTCAAGCTATGAAGTTATTCCTCAAATTTAAAGCAGCCAAGCTTCTCGGCCTTGAAAATATTAAAGAAGCGACGCTCTTCCCGCGCGACTTGAATCGCATTGATAGTTTGTTATCGAAATAAAACAAGCAGATACGTTCTCGACAAGGTTGCTTTGGAGTGATATAACAACAGTGGATAAAGATAGTCGGTGAACCATAAGTAACCGTCTTGTTTTAGTTAAAAAAAGAAGGAGAGAAAACTATGAAAGAGGGAAAAGACCTTGAGGCCATCGTCTTGGCCTTGTCTGAGGAAACCGGCATTCAAATTGGGTTTTTCGAACGAGCCCTAGGGATTGATGTTCAATCCAATCTGAGTTTCGGGACTCTCTTTGAGGCAAAAGGAGCATATTTGTTTGTCTCTGCAGAGAAACGTGACAAGTGTGCGGAGAGGATAATGGCCAGTTGGGAGCAATTGGCTCTGGCTAAGGTCAAAAATGTTGCGACCTTTGAAGAGGCAAAGGCGTTGCGTGATTATTCTCCACACGGGAGTGAAGCCAGAAAACAAGCGATGACTAAGATGATTGAGCTAGCTTCAACTATTGTTGAAGCAGAAAAAATCTATCACGACGTGGAACATAGGTCACCACTTGCAAAACAGGCCTTGGCCAAATGGGAAGAACTGGCTTTGGAACAAGTTAAGCTGATCTCGACTCTTGAGGAAGGAAAACGGGCATATGACAGTTCTCCAAGTTGTGGTGAGGCTAAAGAACAGGCCTTGGCCAAATGGGAAGAACTGGCTTTGGCTATGATAGAACAAGCATCAACTGTCAGCGAGATGAGGATGCTTAGTGTGAGTATTCCTCATTGCAGTGTTGATTTGCTCGAGGCTAAATGGGAGAAACTAGCCTTGATCCAAATCAAACAGGTCTCGACCCTCGAGGAGGCAAAGGATCTCTATTACAATACTTTAAGTGACGGCGAAGCAGGAGAGGAAATCCTCCGAAAGATGGTCGATATTTTCTCTGCTTCCCCCTGAAGTACCCGCCCGTGACAGCAAGCAACAAGCTTGTCTCATCACGAGGCGGGTTTGTTGTTTTTATATTTTATCAAGTTATCAAAGAAATAATTATAAATTTTACCTAGGGAATGTTTTTTGCGGTTTTGAGTTATTTAAAGTAAAATAGGTCATATGGATCCGGAAAAATTAGATATTCTAACCGGCAAAATGTCAGTGTTAGAAAAAAAGCAGATTGAGCTGGAAGGTCGTTTAAACCTACTTGAACAAGGCGATCATTTAGTGGTCAGCCCGAAACTAGAAGAAATCAACAATCCGGCCGAAATTATTTTAACCGAATCGGGAAACAACTTACCTCTGGCTCCAGAACCAACCAAACCATCAGCGGTTTTGACCGCCGAACCAACGGCAATTATTGAACAACCAGAAGCGCCAGATTATAAAAGAGTAATTCTGATGGTAACAATTGTGACCATCGTCATGATAATTGCCTTAGGAATTCTCTTTTTCAGTTTCAAATAGCCACATGACTACAGATTTTCAGGTTAAAATCGGGGATTTCGAGGGTCCGCTCCCGCTTCTTTTAGCTTTGATCGAGAAACATAAACTTCATATCAGCCAAGTTTCTCTCGCTCAAGTCGCCGATGATTACGTCGAGTTGTTGCAACGTGACCATAGCCGGCCTATCGCCGAGATGGCCAATTTTATTTTAGTGGCTTCAACTTTAATGCTAATCAAGTCTCTTTCGCTTTTGCCGGGATTGACTTTAACACCAGAAGAAAGCGCCAGTGTGGATGAACTGGAACGTCAATTGAAACATTATCAAAAAATCAAAGAGTTGGTCCCGGAATTAAAAGCTCGTTTTGGTCAAGAAATTATTTTTGAACGAGAAGTCAGTCGTGAACACCAGCCAGTTTTCACCCCTAGCGAAGAAATCAAGAGTGCCGGTCTGTTATCAGCAATTAGAAACATCATCGCCAATCTGCCGAAAGTCGAAAAATTGCCAGCGACGATTATTAAAAAAGTAATTAGTTTGGAAGAAGTGATGACCGATCTGGCTAGTCGGATCAGTCGTTCGATCAAAATGCGTTTCAGCGATTATGTTGGTGAAAAAAAACACGAAAAAGTCAACGTCATTGTCAGCTTCCTTGGTATGCTAGAATTGGTTAAACAAGGTTCGATTGATGTTCGTCAGGAAACCCATTTTGACGATATCGACATTGAAACAACTGTAGCCGAGGTGCCGAAATACTAGTCAATTTTTAATGTTCAATTTACAATAATTCTAATGTCTAATCTCTCTGCCCAAATCGAAGCCATTCTTTTTTTCAAAAGCGAACCAGTCGAAAAACGCTGGCTGGCCAAAACTTTAAATACGGGCGGACAAGAAATCGAAACAGCGCTAGAAAAATTGAAAGAAGAATTGTCTGGCCATGGACTGGTCTTACTAGAAAAAGATGATAGTGTGATGTTGGGCACAGCCCCGGAAGCCAGCCCACTAATCGAGACCTTAATCAAAGAAGAATTGTCCCGCGATCTAGGTAAAGCCGGTTTGGAAACTTTAGCGATCGTTTTATACGAAGGACCTTTGACTAGAGCAGATATCGATTATGTTCGCGGAGTCAATTCCAGCTTTATTTTACGGCATCTTTTGGTCCGCGGTCTAGTCGAGAGACTACCTAAGCCGGGAGACGCTCGCACCTTTCTTTACGGTCCCACTTTTCAATTATTACAGTATCTCGGTGTGACTAAAGTCGAAAACCTGACTGAATACGCCAAAATCCGTCAAGAATTATCAGCTTTTAAAGAATTAAAAACCGACCAAATAAACAATGACCAATCCGAAACAATCACAACCACCAATTCTACTCCCAGCACCAGCACCTAAAAAAACGCTCGGTTGGCGTCGAGTAATTGGTCGAACCGCTCTAGTGATGGCGGTTTTTCTGCTCTTGATCTGGGGCTGGCAAATCGGTCAACTCCTACCAAAAGTCAAAGATTATTCGGATTCGACACCAATCAAAATTTGGCCGACCAAAAAAACCCCGCCCCTTTTCCCAACCGTCGAAGTGCAAGCAAGATCAGCCGTAGTCTATGATCTCTCAACTAATAAAATTTTATATGCCAAAAATGCTAATCAGATTTTACCTCTCGCTTCATTAACAAAATTGATGACGGTTCTTGTTGCGACTCAAACACTAAAAGATCAGACGATCGTCAAAGTGAAAAATGAACAAGGACAAACAGAAATTTGGCGCGCCGAAGATTTGACTGATTATGTTTTGGTCAATTCCTATAACCAAGGCGCGCGCGCTTTGGCTCTGGCCAGCGCCGGTCAAGACTATCAAAGCTTTATTAAAAAAATGAATCAAGAAAAAAATGATCTCGGTCTGACTAAACTTCATTTTTATAATCCCACCGGTCTGGATGGTTACGACCAAGCCGGTGCTTACGGCTCGGCATTAGAAGTAGCTAAACTTCACGCTTTTATTTACAACCATCAGCCGAAGCTATTGGAAGCGACTAAAAAACCTTTTATTATTCGAAACGCTGTAGCGAGTAGTTCACAATTGATCATCAACACCAACAGCGCTATCAACAAATTACCCGGTCTGCGTAGTTCAAAAACCGGTACCACACCTCTGGCTGGAGCGAATTTATCGATTATTTTAGATGTTGGTCTCAATCAACCGGTAGCGATAGTTATTCTCGGATCGACCGAAGAAGCGCGTTTCGGTGATATTAAAAAACTGACCCAAGCGACAATCAAGTTTTTGGCTCAATAATTGACTTTAATTTAAAAATTAGTATTGTTACCCACAGAAAGGAGGGGATCATGCTAAAAAAGTTCTGGTATTGGATCCGGTC
>MHTH01000002.1:20268-20518 GCA_001823055.1 Candidatus Vogelbacteria bacterium RIFOXYB1_FULL_42_16 | reverse complement strand
GACGGGCAATTGTCCGCATTGTGGCTATGACTCGATATTTTACGATCAGGAACTGATGAAGCCGAATGAATGTGTCAGATGCCGACACCAATGGTAACCCCCACCCGGTAGTGAGCTTCGCTCCACTGCCGGGTTTGTTTTTTTCGAGAAAAGATAGAATTTGGAAAAATAATGGGAAAAGAGTATAATTTGGCTAAAATTAGCCTAAAATTTATCTCCTTATGAATATCGACATCATTAAAGTTCTCGG
>MHTH01000002.1:6735-20252 GCA_001823055.1 Candidatus Vogelbacteria bacterium RIFOXYB1_FULL_42_16 | reverse complement strand
TATCGACATCATTAAAGTTCTCGGCCCGAGCGCCTTTGCTTTTTTTATTGGCATCTTGATCACTCCGATCTTGACCAATTATTTATATAAAAATCGGATGTGGAAGAAAAAAGCCGGCAAGATCAGCCCCGACGGGCGCGAAACGCCGATTTTCAATTCACTTCATAAAGAAAAAGAGACTGGCACTCCGCGCATGGGGGGAATAATTATCTGGGTTAGCGCTTTGGCGACCGTGATGATTTTCTGGCTCTTGGCCGAATTTTGGCCGACAGTTGGCACCGCTAAAATGAATTTTTTGAGTCGCAACCAAACCTGGCTACCGCTTTTTACTTTATTGGTGGGATCAATCGTCGGTCTGATCGACGACCTTATGCAAGTTCGCGAGGGGATTGATCCAAAAAAAGCCGGCCTGCCTTTTTTCAATCGTCTATTGGTAGTTATCGCTTTAGGTTTGGCTGGCGGTTGGTGGTTTTATGCCAAACTAGGGATGGTCGCGATTACCGTGCCTTTTGGCGGTTCTTTGTTTGTCGGCTGGCTAATCATTCCACTTTTTATTTTAGTGATGATGGCGCTTTTTTCTAGTGGGGTGATCGATGGTCTCGATGGTCTCGCCGGCGGAATTATGGCCATCATTTTTACGGCCTACACTTTCATCGCTTATTTTCAAAATCAAGTCGATCTGGCGACTTTTTGCGCGGTCATTACCGGAGGAACATTGGCTTTCTTGTGGTTTAATATCCCACCAGCCCGTTTTTATATGTCGGAGACCGGCATTTTAGGTCTGACCACAGCCTTGACTGTTGTCGCTTTTTTGACTGACACCGTTTTGATTTTACCAATTATCGCTTTGCCTCTATTGGCGACATCTTTGTCGGTCGTAATTCAGCTAGTTTCCAAAAAACTCCGTAATGGTAAAAAAGTTTTTTTGGTCGCGCCTCTGCATCATCATTTCGAGGCTTTGGGTTGGCCATCATACAAGGTGGTTATGCGTTATTGGGTCATTAGTATCATTGCTGCAATTTTGGGAATGATTATGGCTTTAGTCAGTCAGTAAATAATAAATTTTTATGCGTCGTAAAAAAGCCGACAGTTTCTTTCTTTTCATGGTCATTACTATGGTCTTGGTGGGCTTTTTTATTTTTTCCTCGGCGGCCATGGGCCAACTAACCAAAGACGGTGCCAATTTTATCGTCATTGTTTCCAAACAATTAGCCATCATGGCTCTGGGGCTTTTAGTAATGATTGTCGCCTCCAGTATTGATTACAAAAAATATCGAAAAGTGGCTCTGCCCTTTTTTGTGATAGCCGTAATTTTATCTTGTCTGGTCTTAATCCCGGGTTTAGGTATGAGCGCCGGCGGTGCTAAACGTTGGCTTTTGCTTGGACCATTATCTTTTCAACCGGCGGAATTTTTAAAGTTTGCCATGATTGTCTATCTCTCGGCTTGGCTAGCCACCAGAAAAGAAAAAGTGAAAGATTTTTATAACGGTTTTGTGCCCTTTTTTTGTCTGATCGGTATCTTGGGAGTAGTTCTAGCAATTATGCAAAGAGATACTGGTAGTTTTTTAGTGGCTTGTTTAACCGCGATGACTCTTTTTTTTATGGCTGGAGGTCGGATTAAACATCTGGCGCTTTTGGCGCTAGTCGCGGTGCTAGCGATTTCAGTTTTGGCTTATGTTAGACCGTATGTCCGTGACCGAATCGTAACTTTCCTTAATCCCGCCACTGATATTCAAGGCGCTTCGTGGCAAATCAACCAATCATTAATCGCCATCGGTTCAGGGGGTATTACCGGTCGCGGTTTTGGTCAAAGTTTACAAAAATACAATTTTTTACCGGAACCAATCGGCGATTCGATTTTTGCCGTGGCCGGTGAGGAGTTTGGGTTTGTTGGCGCCAATATGATTATCGTTTTCTTTTTGATTTTTGCTCTCTGGGGCATCAAGCTCGCCACTAAAATTACCGATCCTTTCGGCCGTTTTTTAACTCTAGGCTTTATTTGCCAAGTTTTTATCCAAGCCACCATCAATATCGGAGCCATGATCGGCATTTTACCATTGACCGGTGTCCCGCTTTTATTTATCAGTCATGGTGGCACTGCCCTCTTGTTCACCTTGCTAGAAATGGGTATTATTCTAAATATATCGAAACAACGGGCTTAGGGGATATTAATCCCGTTAGAAACCGCGATCGCTGGAATTTTTTTAAAACAATTGTATGAAAATTTATTATCAAACTTTAATTAAGGCAGTGACCGATCAAGAGATCGCGATCTGTTTCTAATGAGATGAATCCCGTTAGAGATAGCGGACGCCACAAACAAAAGAACTAGAATGACAAAATTATTTTTATTAGCCATATTAATTAAAATAGGTAACGGACAATCGTCCGCGTCCTATCTCTAACGGGATGAAAATTTTATTTACCGGTGGAGGAACAGGCGGACATTTTTATCCGATTATTGCCATTGCCCAAGAGATCAAAAAAATCACCGAAAAAGAAAAGTTGCTGGCACCGGAACTTTTTTTTATGTCGGTCAACCCCTACAACGAGGAACTACTTTTTGCTAACGATATCACTTTTGTCAAAATTACTGCCGGCAAATGGCGCCGTTATTTTTCTTGGCGTAATTTTTCTGACCTTTTTAAAACCGCTTACGGTGTCTGGGAAGCAATTATCAAACTTTATCGGATCTATCCCGATCTAGTTTTTTGTAAGGGTGGTTTTAGTAGTTTTCCACCAGTCTTGGCAGCTAGAATTTTACGCATTCCGATTTTTGTTCATGAATCCGATTCTCACCCGGGCCGAGTCAACACTTGGGCCGGCAAGTTTGCCGATCGGGTGGCCGTTTCTTATCACGACGCTTTAAAATATTTTCCCGCCGTTCACACCGCAGTCACCGGCAATCCTTTGCGCGAAGAAATTCTCAATCCTAATCAAGCCGGCGCTCTAGAATTTTTAGGTTTAGAGGCTGACCGACCGATTATTATGGTTGTCGGCGGTTCGCAGGGAGCAGTCAAAATCAACAATACCATCATTGATATTTTGCCAGAATTACTAAAAAAATATCAGATTATCCACCAGACTGGCGCGAAAAATTTTGATGAGGCTGAAATTGCGATCAAAGCAACGGTTGATCCGGAACTGGTCAAAAAAAATTATCGGCCTTTTCCTTATCTAAGCAGTTCCGCGATGAAAATGTCCGCTTCGGCGTCAAGTTTAATTATTTCTCGCGCCGGTTCGGCGATTTTTGAAATCGCTTATTGGGGCGTGCCGGCTATTATTATTCCTTTACCTGAAACCATCAGTCATGACCAGACGAGCAACGCTTTCGCCTATGCTCGTTCCGGTTCAGCGATTGTCATCGAAGAAAACAATCTCACCCCGTCAGTCCTGCTATCGGAAATTGATCGCATTTTAAATAACCCAAAAATTCAAATTGAAATGAAAGAGGCCTGCCAGACTTTTGCTAAACCACGAGCCAGTCACACAATTGCGACAGAAATAATGTCTTTAATTTTGCAACATGAATCTCGTTAGAAACCGCGATCGCTGGAATTTTTTTAAAACAATTGTATGAAAATTTATTATCAAACTTTAATTAAGGCAGTGACCGATCAAGAGATCGCGATCTGTTTCTAACGGGATGAAGCCTAAAATCGTCACCAGAATCGCTCCGAGCCCAACCGGCTTGTTTCATATTGCCACGGCGCGCGTGGCGCTGTTTAATTATCTGTTTGCTCGACAAAACGATGGTAAATTTATTTTCCGCATCGATGACACCGATACCGAAAGATCGACACCAACTTTTACTAAAGATTTGATCGACTCAATGAACTGGCTTGGTTTAGATTACGATGAAATTTACTATCAATCGCAACGCACCGCTATTTATAAGGCTAAGTTGGAAGAATTACTCGCCAGCGATCAGATTTATTGGTCCCAAGAAACTGAAATCAAAGAAGGTGAAAAAGCCGAGGTTCTCCGTTTTCGCAACTCGGGCACAAAAATTATTTTCGAAGACATCGTTCATGGCTCAATCGAATTTGACACTGCCGAATTGGGCGATTTTGTGGTCGCTAAAGATTTAGATACCCCGCTTTATCATTTTGCTTCAGTCGTGGATGACTTTCTACTTGGCGTCACCCATGTCATCCGCGGAGAAGACCATATTTCCAATACCCCGCGCCAAATTTTAATGCTGGAAGCTTTGGGTGGGAGTCGACCGACCTACGCCCATTTACCGATTATTTTAGCGCCAGACAAGACTAAATTGTCTAAACGTCATCATGGTCAAATCGCCGCGGTCAGTGAATATCGACGCCTAGGTTATCTCTCCGAAGCGGTCGTCAACTTTGTGGCCATGCTCGGCTGGTCACCGCAATCATTAAAAGACGATCCTAACCAAGAGATATTATCGCTCGCCGATCTACTTAAAAAATTTGATCTAAGCAAAACCCAAAAAAGTGGCGCCATTTTGAATATCGAAAAACTGGATTGGCTCAATCGGGAATATCTGAAAAAATTAACACCAACTGAATTTAAAAAATTAGCGCAGGAGTTTTTACCGACTGAATTTACCACCAAGTCTTGGTATCAAGAAAAAATCATGGATAAACTTTGGCCATTAATCGCCGAGAGAATCAATCGGCTAGGGGAGATAACAGATTTGATCAAAAATGGCGAATTGGACTTTTTCTTTGTCGCGCCCAAACCCAGCGCTGAACTTTTAAAAACCACTGAATATCTGGGAGAAGTTGAGGCTAGACTAGCGACCTTGTCGGCCGATGATTTTAGTGCTGAAAAAATTAAAGACGTTATTTGGGATTTTGCCACTGAACAGGGGAGAGGTCGAGTCTTGTGGCCGTTGCGCGTGGCTCTATCAGGCTTAGAGAAATCACCTGACCCATTTACGATCGCCGCCATTTTAGGTCAGACGGAAACCTTAACTAGATTGACCTATGCGCGAACAATTTAAAAACCAAAAAAAATATCTTGACTCATTCAGACCGTTGGCTTTGATCATGGTGCTGGTTTTAGTTTTTGGTTTTAGTTGGAACCAAACTCAAGCCCAAACCGTTGATGAATTAAAAAATAAAATTAGCGGTTTTGAAGCCGAGCGAGCCAAGCTTGACGCCGAGATTAAAGAAATAAAGACCAAATTATCCAACACCAAAGAACAATCAGCGACTCTCAAAGCCGAACTGGCGCGGATTGAAGCCACTCGCTCCGTCTTACTCAAACAAATCGAATTGACTAAAAATAAAATCGGGAGTGCCTCTCTGACGATCAATAAATTGTCCGGTGAAATTGGTCAAAAAAAGAATCAAATCTCTACCTACCAATCCATGATCGCGGAAGCGCTCCGCAACGTTAATCATTCCGAAGAAGATTCTCTAGCTAAAATAATTTTGGCCGACGAAACTTTAGCTACACTCGGCGGAGAATTAGCGATCTTAAAAAATATTCAAGATAAACTACAAATCGGTTTAGTCAAATTGCGAGGCACTAAAAAAGAACTTGAAGTCAAAAAAGAAGATAAAGAAATCGAAAAAGAAAAATTAGTCTCGCTGGAAAACCAGCTGGTTGATGAAAAAAAGATTGTCGACACCACTAAAAAAAGTAAGGACGAACTACTTTCGATCACCAAAAGCAAGGAAAGCAATTATCAAAAACTATTAGCTGACCGCCAAGCCAAAATGAAGGCGGTTTTGTCAGAAATAAATAAAGCCGAAGAATCTCTGCGGATTGTTTTAGATCCCTCGCTCTTGCCAACCAAAGCCAAGGGCGTTCTCGCTTGGCCGTTGGATAAAATAAAAATCACTCAAACTTTCGGCTACACTGATTTTGCTTTGAAAAATGCCAGCGTCTACAACGGCAACGGCCACAATGGGGTCGACTTTGGCGCGAGTGTCGGCACTCCGCTCAAATCCGCCGGCAATGGCAAAGTGATCGGGGCTGGCGATACCGACAAAACTTGTCAGGGCGCTTCTTATGGTAAATGGATTTTAATTGAACACGACAATGGCCTGTCGACTTTGTATGCCCACTTGTCGCTAATAAAAGTCAGTGAAGGTCAAATAGTGACCACTAGTCAATTGATCGGCTATACTGGCAATACCGGCTATTCGACCGGTCCACATCTACATTTTACAGTTTACGCCAGTCAAGGAGTGAAAGTTGGTAGTCTAAAAAGTAAGGTCGCTGGTTGTGGCACTTATTACTTGCCATTAGCTTCGCCAAACAGTTATCTCAATCCACTGAATTATTTGTAAAAAACGCTCGGCTAATTTTCAAAAAGAAGTTATGCACAGCTGATTTTAATCTTGGTTTGTTATAATTAATTTATGAAGCAACAGGGGATAGTAAAATTGCTGATCATTATTTTAGTGGCAGTTATTCTTTTAAGTTATTTTGGTATTAATATCCGTCAAGTCGCCGAATCTGATGTTGGCCATGCTAATTTTGGCTATTTAGGTGGCTGGATTACTAAACTTTGGACCTGGCTCACCGGCCTTTGGGGTCAATTTGTAGCTCCGCAACTACCAGCCGGCTGGCGGTAGGAAGATCAATCGGTGATTAACAGGGGATTTCTAATCAGTCTACCGACATCGTTGGTTAGAGGTTAAAAAGGTCATTTTTAGTCCTTTTTTCCACAGAAGCCATTTTTCGCAATATATGGCTTAAAATAAGGCCAACTACACCACAAACTACCCCTAAAATCGACCATTTTAGCTTGATTTTTTAGCCTAGATCTGCTAACCTATGGACATACGGATTAGCTGATATGGTTGCAGTCTAGAGTCGAAATTTAGTTTATTTTGAAAAACTAGCTTTATAGCTAGTTTTTCGTTTGCCCTTATTTTACAGACCCTCCAAATAGGTCTCGCCAGCCTCATAATCGCGTCGCAAGCCAATACGGCTCTGCCTATTGACCTCAATCTACCAGCGACCGAAAAAGCTCCGATCGAACGTCCGATGACGCCGATCGAACAGCTGATTGTTAAAACTAGCTCCAAGTATGGTATCCATGCCGAGACGGCTTTGGAAATTGCCAGATGTGAGAGCGGATTGACTCAATACAATCAGTCGGGTGAAGTTATTCGTGGCAAGGTCAACTCCAATGACGTTGGTGTTTTCCAAATCAACGAAAGATATCATCTCGAGCGTTCAGCCGAATTAGGCTTTGATATTCACACCGCCAAGGGTAATGTCGGTTATGCGTTATGGTTGATGAAAAACGAAGGTAATCGTCACTGGAACAGTAGCCGTCCGTGTTGGAGCAAAACTGCCAACCTGCCAGAAATTCTCGAAAATAAAAACAACAAAAGCTTAGCGATTCTTTAATCCAACTAAAACTCCCCGTGCCGGTCGTCACGGGGAGTTTTGTAAATCTACATCTTGAGAATCCCCTCTAATTTAAAAGTTAGACGTAGGGTAGCCTTACTCAAATTCGTCTACGAGCATTTTAAAAGGTTCGGATTTTAATAATTGTATTTATCCACCAAGAATGTATGTCGCAAAAGACTATCATGATATAATACGACATATGACTCTTAGAATTCAAAAAAGTAAACATAAAGAACCTTGGACAATAGAAGAACTATCGGCCGGATTAGAAAAATTTTTTAGTGATAATGGCCACTACCCAACCGCACCAGAAGTTGACCGCTATCAATATCTACCGTCAGCCCGCTCAATTGAACGTCGATTTGGTGGAATGATCCAATTACGTCAAACACTTAAGTTAGGTGGCCAGATTGATTTCCGTAGTGGTCAACATAGCGCTGATCGAGCCCATCTGATTAGCGAACGAGGTCATAGTACTGAAAAAATTGTTTATGACTTCTTGGTTGAAAGGTTTGGAAAAGAATTTGTTCACCGAGAATACTTTTTTGTTGACGATAAAAGAACGCGAGCCGACTTCTTTGTTTATGATAAAAATGGCGGATTTTGTGTTGATGTCTTTTATCCCGGCAGTAAGCGTAATCTACAAGGTTGCCTTAATAGTAAGCTCGATAAATATGCTTCGGAATATATGCGCCAATACCCGGTTATTTTTCTGCAAATGAATAAAGAGATCACACAGGGGATATTAGATATATTAGTAAAAAATAAGAGGAAGATCCTTGGTAATGGACAGCATCTGATGGCGTGGGAATCATTCACAAAGTTCTGCCATGGTAGAAAACGTCTTTCCTTAGGTAAATAGAGCTTATTGTCGCATAAGCTACTCGCGCAAAATAAATGATGTGCGACACATACCCACTCTCTCAAACCCTCTAAAAAAGTCCTCCCCCGACGATTTGACCGGAAAAAATAAAAAAATATTTTCCTCTATATTTGAACTAAAAAAAGCCCTGGCCCCCTACTTCCTCATCAATTAGTGTTGGTTTTTAAAATTCATTTTAAATTTTTGTCTATTTTTTGCTCCTCCTGATTTCTCTAGTCATGACACGAGTTTGACTAATATGTCAATAGAGTATATATTGGAGCTTAGAATGTCTTCGCTTTAATCGCGATGGTAGCGATCAACAAGCGAAAAAATAAAAGAAAGGAAAATTATGGCAACTTCAATCACCCATGTGCTTGAGTTGACTGGAGAAATCGTTGTCCAGTCAACTAGTTGGAAATTCGTACCAAAAGAAAGGTTCAACAGCCACAACGAAGAGGTCCGTTTCAATCTCTTAGGTAAAAGATTCCTCGATTGGTTTGTCTTGACTGAAGATGCCGATTGGATCACCGACCGAAACCAACGGATACTCCGTTGTCATCGTCTGGTCCAGACCACCAAAGATGAAGCGATTATTGCCGAATTGGGAAGCGACGTAATCAAACTGTTGGTCTCTCTGCCAGAGATATATACTCTCTTGAGAGACCATGGTTGGGGCACGCCCGGAGTCTTGTTGAGCAACGGGGAAGCTAACATCTTTTACGTCCGAGATCCCACCGGCACTCCCCGCGCCATCTTTACTTACTGCGACGCTGTTGGTTGGTGTGTCGGGGCGCACCACATTGGAGCCACTGACAAGTGGGAAGTGGGTAGACAAGTTTTTTCTTGCGCGCCAGCCAGCGAAGACTGGTAATTTCAAACCTTTCTCAATCCCCTGCGTTGTCCATTGTGATAATCAGGGGGTTTGTTTTTTAAAACTAATCAATTACAATTTTTGGCTTTGGTGTAGCCAGCCGAGATGGCTTCTGGTTCACTATCAAAATAAATCTTATTGACCTCTTTAATTCTTTTGACACCCGAGCAGTGGGTAAAATAATATTTAGTGCCATTTTGGGAAGCAACAATCTTTCCAACTGATGAGACTTGAGCAACTTGAGTTTTAGTAATTAAATTATCTCTAGATTCGCGAACAATCTGATCTCCGACTGGAGTCTGACCAGCGTCCAGAGCGTATAATTTCGGAAAATCCAACCCTCGTTCAATCATAATTGGCTCTAGATCTCGATCGATATTTGCCAAACGCCAAACTCCCAGTCCCAATAGACTTCCTACTATCACCAGCGCCATCGCAAAAATCGCCCCCTCGTGTGGCAATAATCTAGCCATAAAAACCTTGATTTTTTCTCGGCTGTCGGTTATAATCATACCCGTTATCTATTTATATTCATTTTAGCAAAATAAACAGCTATGGCACATCGTAAAGCGGGGGGTACAGCCAAAAACCTACGCGACTCACAACCAAAATATCTAGGCACCAAGCTTTATGACGGCGAGGTGGCTTTGGCCGGTTCGATTATTGTTCGCCAACGAGGCACCAAGATTCTCGCCGGCACCAATGTTCGCGTCGGTAAAGATCATACTCTTTATGCTGGCAAAGAAGGCACAGTTAAATTCACCAATGTCCGCAAGACTAACTACGCCGGACAAACCCGGGTGACTAAAAAAGCCAGTATCATTTAATCTAAAAAATCCCACTCGCGAGTGGGATTTTTTAGATTAAGATTGCAAAATTTGTTTCAATTTTTATCTTCACTACTTCCCTCTTCTCCCCTTTTTTCAAAATAAACTCATGCTCACCTAAACTTTTTATCGGGGTCGAAATTTCCAGCCAGTCTTTTTTTATATCTAGACCTTGAGTTTTAGCCATGGCTATAATTTCTTCCGCTTTGATTGACGCAAAAAGGTGACCCTCCTTGCCAGCTTTGGCTTTGATCACCAAGTTCGCTCCCCTCGCCTGTTTGACTACCTGATCAAAAATCTCGTTTTCTCTAGCTTTCGATTGAGTTTGATCGGCTTGCTGACGCTTCACTTGCGCCACCGCTTCCGGTGTGGCTAAAATCGCTTTTTTACTAGGCAATAAAACATTCCGAGCAAAACCATCGGCCACTTCTTTAACCTCATTTCGCTTACCTAACTTTTGGACATCTTGTAGTAAAATAATTTTCATTTTGTTATCATACTAAAATATTACTTATTTTAAAAACATTGACAAAATTTTATACTATAGTTTTATCTATTCAAATTTAGTAAAAAACAGTTAGAATTAATTCATGAAAAAAACATTGCCACATCTAGTAGTTGCTGTTGGGATAGTAATAGTTATTCAAGGATTATTATTGAAACAAATAATTCCAATTAAACCATTTCTTTTATATCTAGGGATAGGTTCTGACACTATGGGTCTCTTTATAATTCCATTTCTCATTTTTTTTATAAAATTTACATATTTACTATTAGGTTCCACAATAACATTAATTATTGAGTTTAAAGATAATCTAGGAAAAGATTTTGATCCGAGTCTGCCAAGTGCTTCTGTTTTAGGTAGCCCACGTTTTAATGTGAGTGAGAAATTAATGTTAAGTTTTTATTCTTTTTTTACCAACCTAATGTCTGAATTTTTTCTGTGGGTAACGCTTATTTCTTCGGCTTTAATTATAGTTGGTTTATATGTTTTCTTAGGTTTAATAGAAAATAATAAGCAAGGTATCTTACCCATTCTCCTTAATTTGCTTACTGGTTTTTCTCTAATAATTTTACCATTCGCTACACCTAAAAAAAGTTTTATAACTTATTTTTTGGAGAAGTTTCAAGGGTGGATTGTAAAAATTAATTAACAAAATTCACCGTCTGTGAGTAAGTATTGTTCGCTTCACTACTCTCCTTAATAGAGTGTCTATTATTCAAGACAACTTTAATAATTTTATTCCCTAGTTGATCGTCTCTCTGAAATTCAAACCTATATGGCGTCTCAACCCAAGATACTGTTTGACCAACAGCGATGGGATCGCCTATTGTAGGATTACTTTCAGAATTATCACCTATCACCAAGGAAAAACTCACCCCCTTAGGAGATGGTGCTGTTCCAATATTTTTAATAAAAACTTCAATTTGAGTTTTTTCATTGTTGACTTTTGGTGGGTTAGGATAAGTTTTTATATCAGTAACAATAAAATCTGGTAGACCAGTTGAATTACTTGTAACTGCTGGCGGTGTATTCTGTAAAGATTGTGCCATTCTTTCTAGCTGTTCTGCTATTGCAATTTTCCATACTCCACTCTCTTTAATAAACAATATATCCATGTCTTCAACACGGCCATTTTCTTGAGTCACTTTTATAGTAGCAGTTATGTCGTTGTTTTTTTCTTTAATATTCAACAACTCCATATTCGAGTACCATATTGGTTTAAATCCACTATTGATCATACCTTTGGTTTTCTGTGTTGCATGTTGAGTATAGACAGTTGTATTTTTTTCTTTATTAGCCTGCTTAATAAGATTAAAAACCGTTATAAAATCAGCATTGGCAACTGGCGACGTGGTAACTTGCTTATTTTCCAATTTAATTTGATTGACTGGAGAAGTAGCATCTATCTTTGTTGTCGTACCTTTATCCACTTGATCTTTATCGATATATACTGAATTTTTACTTGTCCTATTGTTGGTTAAAAATACCCCAGTACCAATCACCGCCAAAGAAGCAATGATTATGAAAGATAATATAATAATTGCACTACCCTTTTGTCTATTCATATTTTTTAGATATTAATGGTAATTTTAAAACTTATTTCCCCAACAAAATTTTAATTGCTCGATCTTTTTGTGGATCACGGCCGGCTTTGAGGTCGTCAGCCGTAATTTCTACCGCCACATCTGGCTTGATACCACTATGCGAAATCGAGTTGCCATTGGGTGTCAGCCAGCGAGCAATCGTCACCTTCAAAGACGAATCTTTAGTCACCGAAATCATTTCCTGCACCGAGCCCTTGCCGAAAGTTTTTTGTCCCACGAGTGTCGCCACGCCATTTTCTGACAAAGCCCCAGCCACAATTTCCGAAGCCGAAGCACTCCCCTGATCAACTAACACCACCACTTTTACCTTGCGACCAAGACGTTCAAAAACATTGTAACCTTTACTCTTGTAAACTTTACCGGTTTTTTCTTTACCTCGTTCTTCGCTCACTACAGTCTTGCCTTCGGGCAAAAACCAACTAGCGATATCAATCGCGGCCTCCAAATAACCACCCGGATTGCCCCGCAAATCAAAAATCAATTTGTCACTGCCACTGCGTAAAAATTTTTCCAAAGCATCACGGAAAAGGTTGGGTGATTGAGCCGAAAAATTATACAAACTGATAACATACACTCCATTATCTAATTGTTTTGTTTCAATCGTCGGCACCACGATCGTGTCGCGTACCACATCGATCTCGATTGGTTGACTGACTTTTCCCCGAACGATAGTCAGATGGACTTTTGTCCCTTTGGGTCCGCGAATAAATTTAATCGCTTGATCCAAACTCAAATCCACGGTCGAGGTCGCACCAATTTTCGCCACGATATCCCCTACTAAAATCCCCGCCTTTTTAGCCGGCGAATCTGGCAACGGCGCAATAATCGTGATCAGGTCATCACGAATCCCAACTTCCATTCCCACTCCGCCAAAATTACCGGCAATATCTTCATCAAAACGCGCTTTTTGTTCCGGAGGCATAAAAACCGTGTAGGGATCACCAAACGAATCAGCTAGACCAGTGATCGCACCCCAAACTTTATCTTGATCGGTAATCGTTTGACTAGTGGTACTATTATCGACGAAATTTTCGTTCAAAATAGACCAAGCTTTCCAAAACGGTTCGAAATCAGCTTTCGTTTGAATGGTAGAAGTTTCTTTACCGGCCACGCCTGCGAATTTTAAAACCGCCGGTCGATTGTTGTAGCCAAAATACAAACCCAACCAGAAAGCCCCGCCAATGGCGATAATAAAAACAACCGCCCCCACAGCCTGAAGTTTGTATTTGTTCATAAGTTGTCCCAATTATCGCAAGAGAAAGACTTGTGGTCAAATCTTTTAATAGTGTATAATTAATTGAAATTATAAAGCTCGTTGAGCTAGAAACTTTTTTGGGGGTCGCGAGGTTGACGAACCGAGCGTTTCAGGATTTTTCAAGCTTCGAAAAATCCGTACCCTAAAAAGTTTGCTGGCGATAAAGAGTTTTATAATTTTAAATACATTAAAAAAATTTAAAATGCTTCGCCAAATCAAATATAAAAATATCACTTGGAT
>MHTH01000002.1:2165-6718 GCA_001823055.1 Candidatus Vogelbacteria bacterium RIFOXYB1_FULL_42_16 | reverse complement strand
AAATCAAATATAAAAATATCACTTGGATTGATGTTGAGTCGCCAGCTCGTGACGAAGTGGATGAGTTGGTGCAACAATACGATATTCCAGTTTTAGTGTCGCATGAATTACGCATCCCCAGTTCGCGACCAAAAGTCGATCTCTACGACGACTTTATTTATTTAGTCCTGCATTTTCCGGTCAGCAATTTCTTTGGCAACAATCACGAACACCGCCGAGAAATTTTTGAAGTCGATTTTATTCTCGGTAAAGATTTTTTGATCACCACCCACTATCAGCCAGTCCAGCAACTCAACGAATTTGCCGAAGTTTTTGAGTCCAATTCTTCTTTAAGCAAAAAGAGGAACAACGATATCCACGCCGGTTTTCTTTTTTACTATATGCTGGAACAAATCTACCAATCGCTCGAGCCCGGTTTGGAATATTTGAATGACAATCTGAAAAGAATCGAGGATAAAATTTTTTCCGGCCATGAATCGGAAACTGTTTCGATTCTAGCCAAGCTCAATCGCGATTTTCTCGATTTCAAATGGGCACTCAAAGCCCACCGCGGGATTTTAACTTCACTTGATTTGGCCGGTCGTGATTTTTTTGGTGACAAATTCGGCTACTACACCCACGCCATCATCGGTCAATATGAAAAAGTCTGGTCCATGCTCGAAAACCAACGCGAAACTTTCAATGAGCTCCGTTCGACCAACGAATCGCTTTTGTCGATTAAAACCAACCAAACCATGAAAGTGCTGACGGTTTTAACTTTTGTCTTTTTGCCTCTGACCTTGATCGGCACGATTTTTGGCATGAGTGGCGACGCTAACATGCCGATTATCAAAGCGCCGGGCGGATTTTTTATTGTCTTGATCATTATGGCGATCGTCGTGACAATTACCGCTATTTTTGTTAAGTATAAGAAATGGCTTTAACCTTTTACAACACTCTGGGTCGGGAGAAAACCGAGTTCACCGCTCTCAAACCACCCGTCGTTGGTATTTACTCTTGCGGTCCGACAGTCTACGATTATGCCCATATTGGCAATCTCCGCGCTTATGTTTTTGCCGATTTGATCGGTCGAGTTTTGCGTCGGCAGGGTTTCCAAACTCATCACCTGATCAATATCACCGATGTCGGACATTTGGTAGGCGAAAATAGCAACGGCGAAGACAAAGTGGAAAAGAAAGCCAAAGCCGACCACAAGACCACCAAAGAAATCGTCGATTTTTATACTCAAGCTTTTTTTGTCGATTTGGCAAAAATTGCGATTGATCGCCGGCAGTTTGAGTTTCCCAAGGCCAGCGACCATGTCGCCGATCAAATCGAATTAATCAAAAAATTAGAAGCTAAAGGTTTTACTTATCAAACCAGCGACGGTCTTTATTTTGATACTAGCAAATATCCGGCCTATGCCGAATTGGGCAAACTAGATTTAGCTGGTCTAAAAGAAGGCGCACGAGTGGAAAAAAATCCGGAGAAAAAAAATCCGAGTGATTTTGCTTTGTGGAAATTTTCTCGACCAGCCGAAACCAGACAGCAAGAGTGGGACTCACCGTGGGGAATCGGTTTCCCCGGCTGGCATATTGAGTGTTCCGCCATGTCGATGAAATATCTTGGTGAACATTTTGATATTCACACCGGTGGCATCGATCATATTTCGGTTCACCACAGCAACGAACGCGCTCAGTCTGAAGGCGCCACTGGTCAACCGTTTGTAAACTATTGGCTTCATACCGATTTCTTGACCGTCGATAGTCAAAAGATGGCCAAGTCGCTCGGGAATTTTTATCGTCTAGAAGATTTAGAAAACAAAGGCTATCACCCACTTGGTTTTCGTTATTTTCTTTTATCCGCTCATTATCGTTCGGCTCTCAATTTTACTTGGGAAGCTTTGACTGGCGCGGAGACCGCTTGGCAAAGACTGATTAATCTGGCTCGCGAGTGGAAAAGTCAAGCCGAGAATATATCGGGGAAAATTTCTGTTGATTATCAAAAAAAATTCAATAGCTTTTTAGATAATGACTTAAACACTCCTCAAGGTTTAGCTTTGATTTGGGACATGGCCAAAGACTCTAACCTGTCGCCAGTCGACAAATTTGCTACCTTGATCGACTTTGATACTGTCCTCGGTTTGCAAATCGCCGAACATTTAAATAATGAAAAAATTTCCACAGAAATCACTTTATTAGCCGAGGAACGAGAAAAAGCTCGCCACAACAAAGACTGGGCTGAAGCCGACCGTATTCGCCAAGAATTAGCCGATTTGGGCTACGAGGTCTTAGACACCGAAACTGGGTATAACTTGCGTCCCAAGGGCCAAATTTAGGCCTAGAAGGGCTTTCTACAGCCCTTTTTTGTTATTCACATTTTTATCCCCTACCCCCATTTTTCACCCCTTGGCGGTAAAACTTCGGTTTATGTTAAACTAGCAATATGGTCAATTTTCCAGCAAAAAACCAAACTCTAACTATCCCTTCATCGAGCACGATCGCCAACAAACTAAAAATGCCTCCGCAAGATTTGTCGGCCGAAAAAGCTTTGTTGGGTGCACTTCTCATCAAACCGGACGGTTTGCACGACATCGTCGATGTGGTCATGCCGGATGATTTTTACGCTTTCAAACACAAGTTGATTTTTAAAGCGATGTTTGCCTTGGCGGAAAAGGGTGAACCGATCGATATTGTTTCGGTCACTTCTTTTTTGTCGCAAAACAACCAATTGGAACAAGCTGGTGGCAGTAGTTACTTGGCCGAACTAATCGAGTTTGTTCCGTCCGCTTCCAATTTGAAATACTACGCCGAGATTGTCCAAAAAAAATCATCACTGCGCACCCTGATCAATTCGGCCGATTTAATTTCCGAACTGGGCTACAACGAACACGAAGAAATTGATTCCGTTTTTGACCAAGCCCAAAAAATTATTTTTAACGCCAGCAATTTTACCAAAAAAAGATTTATTAGTATCAAAGAAACTCTGACCGAAGCTTGGGAACGTTTTGAACACTTGAGTAAGCACTCGGACGAAATTCGCGGAATCAAATCTGGTTTCCCCGATCTCGACAACAAACTGGCTGGTTTTCAAAAATCCGATCTAATTATTTTAGCCGCTCGCCCCTCGATGGGCAAAACTTCACTGGCGCTGGATTTTGCGCGCCACGCTGCGATTCGGCACGGTCACAAAGTCGCTATTTTTTCATTGGAAATGAGTGTCCACCAACTCGTCGACCGAGTCATTTCGGCTGAAAGTTATGTCGATTCTTGGAAATTACGTACCGGCAAAGTCAATAACGAAGAAGAATTGATGCGCATCCGCGACGCGATGGCCTCTCTTTCCTCCGCGCCGATTTATATCGACGACGAATCTTCCAACACGATTATCAAAATGAAAGCTGAAGCTCGAAGACTGAAACAAGAATTCGGTTTGGATTTAATTATCGTCGATTATTTGCAACTGATGGTGCCAAAAACGGCCAGCGATTCGACAGTCCAACAAGTGACAGAAATCTCTCGCTCCCTCAAACAATTGGCCCGCGAATTGGAAGTGCCAGTCATTGCCCTCTCCCAGCTCTCTCGGGCCGTTGAACAACGTGGCGGTCGCCCGCGCCTATCCGACTTGCGCGATTCCGGTTCGATTGAACAAGACGCCGATGTGGTGATGTTTATCCACCGCGAAGATAAGAACAATGAAGCGTCTGATCGAAAAAATATCGCTGAAATTTTGATTGAAAAACATCGCAATGGCCCGACCGGTAAAATTGAGCTGTATTTCGATGAACAGCGCACCAGTTTTGTCTCGATCGATAAAAATCAGTCCACGGGAGATTTTGGCGCGTTTTAGAAAGATTAAAGATTTAAGATAAAAGATTAAAAACATAGATCAAAAACTTCAAAATGGAGAACTTGGAATTCAGTTATTTTTAATCTTTCATTTGTGTTTTTGACTTTTGATCTTTTATTTTTTATTTTATGAATAATATCATCAACGAACTCGCCGAGATGTTCAAACACTTCCCCGGTATTGGTCCGCGCCAAGCCAAGCGTTTTGTTTATTTTCTCCTTCAACAAGACTCAAGTTATTTAACCAAACTCAATCACTTGGTCGCCGAATTGCCAAAAATGATTAGCTCCTGTGTCGAGTGTCAGCGTTTTTATCAAGACGGCCAATTTGCCGATCACTCTCTCCCCTGTCCCATTTGTCATGATGAACACCGACGAAACGGTCAACTGTTAGTGGTCGAAAAAGACGCCGATTTGGAAGCGATCGAAAAAGCTGGTAGTTTTGCTGGCCAATATTTTGTCCTCGGCGGTTTAGTGCCAATTTTAACCAAAGAGCCGGAGAAAAAAATTCGTTTGGCTGGTTTAGTACGCCGGATTGAAACTCTAGCTAAAGCTAAACAATTAACTGAAATTATTTTTGCGCTAGCCGTCACCACCGAAGCTGACCACACGATTGAATACTTAAAAGAGCGCTTGGCTAAACTAGCCGAACAATATTCACTTAAATTTACCCTTCTCGGTCGTGGTCTATCTGGCGGTCTGGAAATTGAGTACTCCGACCCCGAC
>MHTH01000002.1:1371-2083 GCA_001823055.1 Candidatus Vogelbacteria bacterium RIFOXYB1_FULL_42_16 | reverse complement strand
TCAGCCGTCACGGTTGCCCCCTCTAGATATGGCGCGCCGATCATGGTGTCTTTGCCGTCGTCGATCAATATGACTTTATTGAAAGCCAGTTTACCATCTACCGCCTTTGGCAACTTTTCCACATTCAAAATGTCCCCTTCAGAGACCTTGTATTGCTTGCCACCAGTTTCAATTACCGCAAATTTCATAGGCGTTATTGTATATCAAAAGACCCATTTTGGCAACCTGCACACCAATCAGACCATTGTTTTTTAGCGCCCAACATAGATTCTTCGGCTTAAATGTCTTGCTATTGTTAAGTATCCAAATGGTCTTTTTCTTTTTTAAAAACAGAGGCGTGATGGTCTGATTGGTGTGCAGAATTTGACAAATCTAAGTATATTTGCTATAATACTAGGTAGAAATCCTGATGTTCAGGATAGGTGTTTGAAAACGCTTGTTGGGAGAGGGTCCGCCCCAATCCCCGACTGGTCCGTCCAGTCAAGCAAGCCCGAAGCGTCTCCGTGACGCAGGAGAAGAAAGATGAAAGATTTTGTGCTTATCGTCAGTTGTATCTCAACCTTTTTTGCGATAATGATGCTTGCTAGATTTTTAATGTACTACGACGTCAGAGTGGAGAAGAAACGGCAAGCTAGAACCAAACTCTTGTCGATTCTGGAAAGTCTGCCAATCGAAGAGATCATCAGAATCACTCGAAGAAAAGAGATGGGAG
>MHTH01000002.1:0-1363 GCA_001823055.1 Candidatus Vogelbacteria bacterium RIFOXYB1_FULL_42_16 | reverse complement strand
ACCAGCTTGGATCACTTCAGGATCAAGTGATGAGGAGCTTCTCGGGTTCGGAACCTTAATCGGATCCATCATCCACCACTATGCGGGAAGACCCGCATTTGTATGGGATTTAGATCGTGGTTTTCTCCTAAGGGAGATGACCGACAAAATCCTTTTTTCATTGACATCCGCCAGACGAGAACTAATCTATGAGGGATGTGGTAAGAGACATCCCGATGCCAGAACCAAACTGGTGGAGATGGTTGACGAGGAAATCGAAAGCGGGCTGGAAGAAAAAAGGGGGAAAGAGGAAGAAGAGGAAGAACGGAAAAAGAAACGAGAAATTCAGGCCGGCCTCAAGGCCTGCAAACGTTGGTGGTAAGGTAATCTGACCACACCCAGCGTGGAATGTCATCTGACATTCCACGCTGTTTTATTATATGTAAATATGTAAATTTGTGGCAAAAAATTGTTTTTGATTTCAAAATGGTTGGGCTTGGGTCTGGGTTTTGAAATTAAAAACAATTTTCTAGCAAATTTACTTCATATTATTCATCCTCGCTCGGTTTTTCCAACACTAACGGCTCGATACCGGCGCCTTCACCGGAAATCCGCAAGACATCTTTATCAATTTTTTTCAATTCTTTGTGAGCGGTATTGTAGTGGCTGACCGTTGTCCCCAACGCCGTGCCCAATTTATTCATATACTGGTCATAAGCACCGAGATGTTTGCCCAGCTCCTCGACCCGCTTACGAATCTCTTTGGCCGACTCTTCGATTTGGAGCGCTTTCAAACCCTGCAGGACAGTCTGAAGATAAGCCAAAAAAGAAGTTGGCGAAACAATAATGACATGTTTTTCTTTGAAGGCATATTCGACTAAATCGCGAGTGTTAACCTTGACCGCACCCACTTGCGTGACCAAGAGGTCATAATAAACCGCTTCGTGGGGAATGAACATAAAAGCAAAATCCATGGTATTTTCCGCCGGTTTGACATACTTGGAAGTCTCGTCGATGCGCAATTTCAAATCAGCTTTAAAGGCTTTTTCTAGACGCTCACGTTCAGCCGGATTTTGTTCTTCCGCCAACCGATTATAATTTTCCAAAGAAAACTTAGAATCAATCGGAATAATTTTATCTTTAACAAAGACCACCGCGTCGACAATCGTGCCATCGGCAAACGGATATTGCATCTGGAAAGAACCGGGCGGTAACACATTTTTCAACAAAGTTTCTAAATAATACTCGCCCAAAATCCCTCGCTGTTTGGGATTTTTTAAAATATCTTGCAGGGATTGCAATTGATCGGCAAAACCGACCACTTGGCGATTGGTCTCGTCTAATTTAGTCAGACGTTCGGTAACATCACGAATGATTTTTGACG
>MHTH01000001.1:45238-45405 GCA_001823055.1 Candidatus Vogelbacteria bacterium RIFOXYB1_FULL_42_16 | reverse complement strand
TTCATTATTTCACCGCGGGGGATTTATTTTTTGGAGACCAATACTTTGCCAGGTCTGACCAACAATTCTCTTTTACCCAAAGCGATCGCTGCAGCCGGCATCAAACATCAGCATTTTTTGGATCACTTAATAGCTTTAGCTATAAAAAATAAAAAATAAATTTTATG
>MHTH01000001.1:44747-45184 GCA_001823055.1 Candidatus Vogelbacteria bacterium RIFOXYB1_FULL_42_16 | reverse complement strand
AATACTTTTACTTATTATCAGCGACGTTTCAAATTGATTGCCGGCATTGTTGCCCTACCCCTGTCTTTTTATTTTGTCGCCACCGTCCTGTCTTCTTTTGAGCCGACTCTTTTCTGGGGTGCCCCTTTTAATTTATTGGGTTTTGTGTCTGCCATTTTGTCGGTTTTGGCTATTTATCAAGCAATGATCGATGGTTCGGAACATGAAATTATGTCTTGTTACCGTCATAGTTGGCAAAAAATCGGTAGTTTTGTGTGGCTGGCTTTGATCAGTAGTCTGATTGTTTTTGGCGGTTTATTGTTGGGGATTATTCCTGGGGTGATTCTTTCGATCTGGTTTATTTTCTCGGCCATTATTTTGTTTGCCGAGGAGGGACGAGGGAGTCGAGGTCTCAATGCGCTGGTCCGCAGTCGCAATTATGTTCGTGGTTATTGGTG
>MHTH01000001.1:42879-44627 GCA_001823055.1 Candidatus Vogelbacteria bacterium RIFOXYB1_FULL_42_16 | reverse complement strand
CAATGAGTGGGCCAATCTTTTTCGCCTCGTTTTAATTTATTTATTTCTATTGCCGATGCAGATTGCCTATTTTTATAGTTTGTTTTTGCAACTTAAAAAAATCAAAGCCGAAGACGAAACTGTCAATCGAATTTCTAAAAAAACCAAAAATTGGTTTGTTGGCCTAGGAATTTTTGGTTTAGTTATGCCTTTTATTTTAATGTTGATGGTCTCGATGCTGGCTTTGGGCGGGATCCTCGGTTTTCTTTTGAGTGACGATATTATCAATACTCTGCCGTTGCGGGTTTGGTTATATAACAATGGCTGGTGGCAGTATGATTCATCCTACTTACTTAATTAAAAATCTAAACTAAAAGTTTGACGATCAGCACTAAGAGTGCGACCACTAATAGTGAGTGAACAAACTGACCTCCGATTTCAAAACTAAAACCAAAAATCCACAGGAGGAACAAGATTATTATAATGGTCCAAATCATAATTTTAATTTAAATTGCTAATGTTGATTTTAGTGATCTAGTCGCGATTGTATAATTTTTTGAGTTTTCTCAATCCGCGATGTAGTTGCACCGCAATGGTGTTTTTCGATTGACCCATTAGAAGCGAGATCTCTTTTAAGGTTAGATCTTGGACGTATTTCATTTTCATCACTTTTTGATATTTTTCTGGTAAACGTTGGATAAAAAGAAAAGCGGCTTTGCCATCTAAAATATCGAAAAAACGTTCAGGGTTATTGGTGTTTGGCTCGAAACCTTTTTCAATCAAAGCATCAAGAGAAACTGTTTTGTGTTTCCGGTATTCATCGACGATCAGATTATTGAGAATGTTATAAAGAAAAGCTTTCATAATATCAATCTTTCCGCCTTTAACTAGATAAATCCAAGTTTTCATAAACGTATCTTGAACCAAATCTTCACTAGTTTCAGTATTATGCACCTTGAAAAAGGCGCGAGTCTTTAGACCTTTTTTATGTTCAAGGTAAGCGTTTGTTAACACTGTATTGGGTTTTTGGTTCTGTTTGGTTCTGTTTTGAGCCCATATTAAGTTAAGCCGAAGATGGCTGGACTTTATTACATAAATATTACATCGACACAACAAGATATAAGTGTTTCTATACACTCTTATCCATATTATGGCTTAGTTGGGCGGTGTTTAAAGATAAAGAGATTACACCAAGAGAGAATGGCACCGAAGAAACCATTTTAACATATTACAATCTTAAAGCCAGCTTTTAGAAATTTTAGGAATAAGAATTTTCTTCTTTGGTTATCAAAAGTTATTCATTAGATTGCAATAATTAAAACCCGACAACGTCTTCAGTAATAAGAAATAAGGAAGAGACTAAGATTAAGAAATAAAAATATGAAAAAAAATATTAAACCGGTTGGCTCCGATTTTTTCAAGCGTTTGTGGGAGGAAAGTTGGATCTATATTAAAACCGTAGTGGATGTCGTGCGAGAACCGGTTTTAATTCTGGACAAAAATTTTCGCGTGATGGCGGCTAATGAACCTTTCTATCGATTGTTTCAAGTTGAGCCAGAAGAAACCGAAAATAAAATCGTATATGAGCTGGGAAACGGCCAGTGGGATATTCCGGCCTTGCGAAAGTTATTGGAAGATATTTTACCCAAAAATACTTTTTTTAAGGGTTTTGAAGTCGTCCATAAATTTCCTTTCATTGGGGATAAAATTATGATTTTGAATGCTCGGCAAATTCATTTTGAGGATAGTATCGCTTCAGAAATATTTCC
>MHTH01000001.1:42569-42869 GCA_001823055.1 Candidatus Vogelbacteria bacterium RIFOXYB1_FULL_42_16 | reverse complement strand
TAGCTGGTCACTCTAAACATTTGGAACATAAGCTGACTAAACAGACTCAAAAATTAGAGACCTATATCGGTAGATTAGAAAAAGAAATTAATAGTCTTAAAAGTCGAGCCTAAGGCTAATCGTTAGACTTTTGTCACGTTTTAGCTCTAGGAACGGCATATCTATGTATATGAACAAAAACACTAGTATTGTTATCGGAATAATCGTGGTCGCAGTCGTGGTGCTTATCGGCTGGGGGATGGTCAATAACAACCCATCATTACCAGTCACTGATAATCCCGTCGTGGTCACCGATCAGAC
>MHTH01000001.1:12023-42556 GCA_001823055.1 Candidatus Vogelbacteria bacterium RIFOXYB1_FULL_42_16 | reverse complement strand
CTACCAATCACCAGTCAGGCTGGTGTGCCGGTAGCGGTCACCAGTCAAAAGGTTATCCCTACTGGGACAACCGTTGTTTTGACCGGTAGTGCTGTTCCCAACGGAGCCTTGACTAGCTATTGGTTTGAATATGGCCCTTCGCCAAGCCTAGGTCGCAAAACCAATAGCCAAATAATCGGTTCGGGTTTTGTTTCTATTCCGACCCCTATCTATCTTGTCGGTTTAGCTAAAAACACAACTTATTATTTTCAACTCAAAGCTCAAAATCGTTTTGGAACGGTCGCTGGTCAGCCATATGCCTTTCAAACTACCGCCGGTCTGACACCAATAATTGGTAGTCTTCCCAAGGTTGTGACATCATCAGCCAGTAATGTGTCCACAGTCAATGCTCGTCTCAATGGCAAAGTCACTCCCAATCAGGCGCCTACTCAATATTGGTTTGAATATGGTCAGACGACTGATTTAGGCAGAACCACAGCTTTTGTTTCAGTTGGTGATGGTAGTGCCGTAGTGCTAGCCTCGGCTTCTCTGACTGGTTTAAATCCAGCGACTACTTATTATTTTCGTCTTAATGCCCAAAATCAATTTGGTACTGTCAATGGCGATCTCACCAATTTTAAAACCGTTAGTCAGCCAATTTTGAAGGCACCGAGTGTTTCGACGCGCAATGTTAGTGCTCTCAGTACTTCAACGGCGACAGTTCATGGTTTGGTCAATCCCAATGGTGCTACCACGAAATATTGGTTTGAATATAGTGACAATTCTTTATCAGATACCGCTTCACTCAAAACTACTAGCCAAATCTCTGCTGGCAGTGGTTCAAACACGACTTCAGTTCAAGTCGATCTGCGTAGTTTAGTTTCCAAAAATACTTATTATTATCGATTGGTGGCCCAAAATAGTACTGGTCTAGTTCGCGGAGAGACGGCTTCATTTAAAACAAAATAATTAATATGAATTCATATAATTCTTCTAGCACTAAACCACTATTCAAAGGCACTCAAATTGTGTGGTACCTCCTATCCCTTTTGGAAGTTCTGTTAGCTTTTCGTTTCTTTCTTAAATTAATGGGAGCCAATCCCGAAGCGGGATTTTCCAATCTCATTTATAATCTTACTTGGACATTTACCGCTCCTTTTTTGGCTGTATTTCCACTGACCACAGTTCAAGGCAGTATTTTTGAATGGACGACACTCCTAGCCATGTTGGTCTATTGGTTTGTGGCTATCGCGATTATCCGTCTTTTCTTGATGAGTAAAACCGTTTCTACCGTCGAAGCTGCCACTAAGCTTAATGAACAAGAAAGGGAAAATTAATAGTATCTTTATTGAGGCGACTTGTCATCAGACCTATCCCTAAACGGCATCAATTATAGAGGTATACATAAGGGAGGTCGAGTATGTATACCACCAACTCCAGTTTAGTTTAAACGAAATAAACAATATGAAAAAAACAATCAACCTTCAAAGTTTGTTGTCCAAGCATTTCCTCTATGTTGGGGCAGTGGTGGCGATACTCTTTGTCTCACTCTTTATGTTTCAGACCGCTCAAGCCATGATCACTAGCTCTTTAGATCTTGGTGATCGAGGAGCCGATGTAACCGAACTTCAAACCTATTTGGCTACTAGCGCCAGCATTTATCCTTCCGGTCTTGTCACTGGCTACTTTGGACAACTAACCAAAGCTGCAGTGGAAAGATTCCAGACTGCTCAAGGTATAGTCTCTGCTGGTACTCCCGCAACTACAGGTTATGGCCGAGTCGGACCAACGACTATGGCTCGAATCAATTCTCTGTTGGGATCTGGCGGTAGTCAGGTCTACTGGGACACAGTGCCAATCTTGAACAACCTTTCCGTCCAAGTTAGTAGCAACAGCGCCACGCTATCTTGGTTGACCAACGAGCCAACTCAAGGTCAAGTCTACTACAGCACTATGCCTTTGACGGCCAACGAAGCGACTGGCCCTCGCCAGCAACCATATGTTAGTGGTTCGTCTTCGGTGGATGGCGGTAATCAGACCAATCACACCATTACCATTCCAAATCTTCAGTCCAATACGACTTACTACTATTTGACTAGAGCAGTTGATAATGTGGGTAATATGAGTATGACCTGGCCTAACACCTTTCGTACCAATTAATCATCATTAAAATATGAAAGGTAGGTAAAACAAAAAATCATCGTTTGGTTACGGTGATTTTTTGTTTGGTTATTTTTCAGTTTTTTTGACGATATGTTCTTTGTAGACGGCAACAGGAAAATAAAAGACAAAAAATAAATTATCGCGGAGATCTTGGAAGGACATTTGAAAAGATTAAAGATTAAAAATAAAAGGTTAAAAATTTGACATTTTCTAATTGGTGGACCGTACAGGACTCGAACCTGCCACCCCCTGCTTGCAAAGCAGGTGCTCTACCAGATGAGCTAACGGCCCGCTGGTGCACCCTACAGGAATCTTCCGCAACTCAAAATTTGTCGCCACAAATTTTGGTCGTGTCCGCAGCTCGCGATTCGGCCTGCTGGCCTCATAACACTCCGCTTTTCGATTCCCGACGCAAGTAAAATGTTTTACTTGCTTAGGCCACACCAAACAACGTTGGTTGTTTGGTGCACCCTACAGGAATCGAACCTGTGACCTTACGAATGTGAATCGTACGCTCTAACCAGCTGAGCTAAGGATGCAAATTTGTTAAATAGGTCCATGGATACATAAACGGCGGCTTTCGCCGCCTCTGTGGACCGTAGCGGGATCGAACCGCTTACCTCTGCTATGCCATAGCAGCGCTCTACCAAGTGAGCTAACGGCCCTTATGACGCTTGTTATCATAACAAATCTTTGTTAAATTGTGAAGCATGTTTCAAGAATTTTTTCTCAAAAAAATGTTGCAGTCCAAAGGCGTGTCGGCGGATCAAATTGATTTCTTTTTGGATTTAATCAAAAAGAATCCAGACTTGTTCCAAAAAATTGCCAGTGAAATCGAGCAGAAAATGAAAAGCGAGGGTAAATCCGAAATGCAAGCGGCCCAAGAAGTAATGGGCAAATATAAAGATGATTTAGCTAAAATAGCTTCAAAATAAGATTATGTCTCTCTCAATCGGCATCGTCGGGCTACCAAACGTCGGCAAATCGACACTTTTTAACGCGCTCACTCAAAAAGGCGTGCCGGCGGAGAATTATCCTTTTTGCACGATTGATCCTTCGGTCGGGATTGTGGCAGTGCCGGACGAACGAGTGGATATTTTGAATAATTTTTCTCATTCCGCCAAAAAAATTCCGGCGGCCATCGAGTTTGTTGATATCGCTGGTTTAGTCAAAGGTGCGTCGGCGGGCGAAGGTTTGGGCAATAAATTTCTCCAACATATTCGCGAAGTGGATGCCATTGCCGAGGTGGTGCGAATTTATGAAGATTCCAATATTACTCATGTCTCCAACAAGATTGATCCGATTGATGATATTGAAACTATAAATTTAGAATTGATCCTAGCTGATTTGCAGACGGTAGCTAAAAGGCTCGGTAGTGTCGCTCATGATGCTCGACGCGGTGATAAACCGGCACTTTTAGAGGAATCAGTCTTGCAACGCGTAGAGGCCTCGCTCAAGGCCGGTAAATTAGCCAGCCACTTGGATTTTAAAGATGAAGAGTTGAAAATAGTAAAAAATCTCCAGCTTTTGTCGGCCAAGCCGATTTTATATGTTTTAAACAAAAAGCAAGGGGAAGTTGAACTCCCCCCCAACCAACTTGGAGGTTTCACCTCCAAGTTGCCGGTTATTGAATATTTGGAGAAGATGGGGGCAAATTATGTCATTGTCGATGCTAAAATCGAAGGTGAATTATCGGAATTGGAAATGGGGGATAAAGCGGAATTTAAAAAAGAACTCGGAGTCGAGGATGATGGCATTAATGATCTCATTACCGAGAGTTATAAAATGCTCGGCTTGATTACTTTTTTGACCACGGGCGAAGATGAAACAAGGGCGTGGACGATTAAAAAAGGTTGGACGGCACCGGAAGCGGGGACCGCCATTCACACTGATTTTTTTGATAAATTTATCAAAGCGGAGGTAATAAATTGGCAGGATTTAGTTAAAGCTGGTTCATATGGTAAAGCACGCGAACAAGGCCTAGTGCGCACCGAAGGTAAAGATTATATTGTCAAAGATGGAGATGTAATTGAGTTTAAGATATAGTATCATTATAAAAAATGATGGTGATGCTTGCCCCGTGATGAGCAAAGCGAATTTTACGGGGTGATAGAATTCAAGATATGATAATTATTAATAAACTTATAAAAAACATATGCAAACAAAATCTATTTTAAAATGGGCGTTGATTTTGGGGATAGTGATCGTGCTCAACTTGTTCTTTTATTATGCCACCAGCTTGGTCTACAAAGAGCCGAAATGGGAAGATTTTTGTCAGCAAAAGCAGATTAATATTCAGCCGACCAATCAGCAGGCTTGTTTAGCTGTCGGTGGCGCTTGGACCGAGAGTCCGGGTAAACCTATGCCGGTAACAGTAGGTGAAAATCGTCCCATCACTTCAAATTCTATTAATTCTTATTGTGACCAAACTTTTACTTGTCAGAAAAATTATCAAGAAGCGCGCGATCTCTATAATCGTAATGTTTTCTTGGTCTTAGTAGTTTTGGGCGCCATCTCTCTCGTTGTGGGATTTTTCTTGGTTGATTTTTCAGCCGTCTCCCTCGGTTTATCTTTTGGTGGAGTCTTGTCGTTTATTATTGCCTCGATTCGTTATTGGTCCGCCATGCAGGAATATCTGCGGGTAATTATTCTCGGCTTGGCTTTAGCCACTCTGATTGCTTTGGCCATAAAAAAGTTCAAAGAGTAAAACAAGAATAGAAGTCCTACCAAATTATCCACTTGGAGGTTTCACCTCCAAGTGGATAATTTGGTATAATTAAGTAATGGGTAACCGAAAAGTTAATTTTGCTCTTGGTGAATTTTATCATATCTACAATCGCGGGATTGATAAAAGAAAAATTTTTACCAATGAAAAAGATTTGAGTAGATTCGTAAAAAGTATCCGAGAATTTAACAGTCTCGAGCCGATTGGTAGTCTTTATGAAAATTCTTTTAAAAAAGATTCATTAAAAAATGAGGATGATAAGAAAAATAAATTAGTTAATATTGCATGCTATGCGATTAATCCTAATCATTTTCATCTTATTCTAGAACCTTTAGTGGAAAAAGGGATAGAAAAATTTATGCAAAGGCTTGGGACTGGTTATACGATGTATTTTAATGAAAAGTACAAAAGATCAGGCGCCTTATTTCAAGGTGTTTTTAAGTCTGTGCATATAAATTCTAATGAGTATTTAGTTCATCTGAGTGCTTATATTAATTTGAACGATAGGGTTCACCAACTTGGAGGTGAAACCTCCAAGTTGGTGAAAAATAGTTGGAATGAGTATCTGACAGAAAAGAAATTCTTAATTGACGACAACTCAATAATTCTTGAACAATTTAATAATTTAAATGAATATAAAGAGTTTTCCCTAAACACATTGTCAGAAATTATTGAAAGAAAAAATATTTTAAAAGAGGAACAAGAAGAGAATATTTACATAGAATAGGTCACAATTTCCTACTTGGAGGTGAAACCTCCAAGTAGGAAATTGTTGATTCGTTTTGCGTCTTAATGATGTAGCTTTGTTTTTTTATTGGGTCGGGGTGGGTTTGAATTTTTCAAACTTCGTGGTACTATAGGTCACATTAAATCTTCTTATATTTAAAATTTAAAATGAAAAAGGGGGACAAAAAAACTTCAAGCGAGCCGATTAAATACGATCATCTGAAAATCGAAAAAAAATGGCAGAAAGAGTGGGATAAAAATAATCTCTATAAAACCAACGAAAAAAGTAAGTCCCCAAAATCTTATGTTTTAGATATGTTCCCGTACCCTTCTGGGGAGGGCTTGCATGTCGGTCATGTCGAGGGTTATACCGCCACTGATATTTATTCCCGCTATCAGCGCATGAACGGCTTTTCGGTTCTCCATCCGATGGGTTGGGATGCTTTTGGTTTGCCGGCAGAAAATTACGCTATTAAAAACAAAGTCAATCCGGCTGTTTCGACTAAAAAAAATATTGATAATTTCCGGCGTCAATTGAAAATGATAGGTTTTAGTTATGATTGGGACCGTGAGATCAATACCACCGATCCGGAATACTATCGCTGGACGCAATGGATTTTCCTCCAGCTCTACAAAAAAGGTTTAGCTTATGAATCGTACGAGCCGATCAATTGGTGTCCGTCTTGCCAGACCGGTTTGGCCAACGAGGATCTCGAGGATGGAAAATGCGAACGGTGTGGTTCGGAAGTGGAAAAGAAGCCGATGCGTCAGTGGGTGTTGAGGATTACTGACTATGCTGACCGACTATTATCTGATCTCGACGACCTAACTTGGCCGGAATCAGTCAAGGAATCACAGAGAAACTGGATTGGCCGGAGCGAGGGCGCAGAAATTGATTTTGCTATCGCTAAAAAACGCCATTTTGTGATTGTTCACGGCTTTAAAAGTAACTCTTGCAAAGATTTCTTTCCATGGTTAAAAAATGAATTAGAAAAATTGGGTCACCAGGTGACTGTTTTAGATTTACCAAACCCTTATCTACCCAATTTAGAAGAACAAGTTAATCATGTTTTAAATAACGCTAAATTTGATCAAGACACGGTTTTGATTGGTCATAGTCTAGGTACAGTGGTGTCGATGAAATTGCTAGAGAGATTAAAGACACCGATTGCCCGGACGGTTCTAGTGTCTGGTTTGATTGAGCCGGATGTGAAAGACAAAAACGAAGCTTCGGCCCTCAAGCTTTTTTCTAATTGGGAGTTTAATTTGAAGACTATTAAAGCCAATGCTGGCGAGATTAAAATTTTGCGTGATATCAATGATCCAGTCATTGGCGACAAGCAGGGTAAAGCCATTAAAAACAAATTAGGTGGGGAATTGATCGAGTTTGAAGCCGAAAAGCCACATACCTGTGGCCGAGTAGAGCCAGTGGTTCTGGATCATTGTCTCGATCGCTTAAAGGTTTTTACCACTCGGCCGGACACCTTGTTTGGTGCTACCTATATGGTCGTGGCACCGGAACATAAATTAATAGAAAAATTTGCTCAAGATATTAAAAATTTAGCAGAAGTTAAAAAATATGTCGTTCAAGCTAATAAAAAGAGCGAGTTGGAAAGGAGTGCTGAAGGCAAAGATAAAACCGGTGTGGTCTTGGAAGGTTTGAGAGCGATTAATCCGGCTAATGGCGAGGAAATTCCGATTTTTGTGGCTGACTATGTTTTGCCGGATTATGGTTTTGGGGCGATCATGGCCGTGCCGGCGCATGATGAACGTGATTTTGCCTTTGCCCAGAAATTTGATTTACCGATTCGGGAAGTAATTAGGCCACTGATAAAAAATCTTAAGGGTCCAGACGCTGTGAAAGACGGGGTACCTTTTTTTCATCGTGATGCGATTGTCGCTGTAGTAAAACATTGGTCGGAAGATAAATATCTTTGCCTTAAGTGGAAAAAAATAGATTGGCGAGGATTTGTTATCGGCGGTATTGAAAAGGGTGAAGATGAAATTTCAGCGGCAATTCGTGAAATACAAGAAGAGACTGGTTATCAAAATCCTAAGTTTATAAAAAAATTGGGTGGAGTTATTGATTCACAATTTTATCATGTAATTAAAAAAGAAAATCGTTGGGCACATTTTCAGGGTTTGTACTTTGAATTGACAAGTAGTGAGCATAAAGAAATTTCTAAAAAAGAACAAGAGATTCATGATGTTTTGTGGCTGTCACCGAAAGAGGTTGATGAGTTTTTAAATGTTGATGATATGCCAATTTTTTGGCAACGCGTGTTCAATGATGATAGTTGTTACGCCGGACGTGGTGTTTTGGTTAATTCTGGAATTTTTGACAATCTTGATACCATTCGCGCTAAAAAACAAATTACTAAATTTGTGCGGGGCAAATTGGTGACCAAATATAAATTGCGTGATTGGGTTTTCTCGCGTCAGCGTTACTGGGGCGAACCGATCCCGATTATTCACTGTCAGAAATGTGGTGTGACCCCCGTCCTCGAAAAAGACTTGCCGGTCGAATTGCCGAAAGTCAAAAGCTACGCTCCGACTGGCACGGGCGAATCACCCTTGGCTGATATTGCTAGTTGGGTCAAAACCAAATGTCCGGCATGTGGTGGGCCGGCTAAACGAGAGACCAATACGATGCCTCAATGGGCTGGTTCATCTTGGTACTATCTGCGCTTCTTGGATCCAAAAAATAAAAAAGCTTTGGCTGATAAAAAAATGCTTGAAGATTGGTTGCCGGTGTCAATGTATGTCGGTGGAGTAGAACACGCCACGCGTCACCTGATCTATGCCCGTTTTTGGCATAAGTTTTTATATGACATTGATATTGTTTCCGAGGCTGAACCTTTCCAACAACTTAAAAATCAAGGTCTGATTTTAGGTGAAGATAGTCGCAAGATGAGTAAGCGTTGGGGTAATGTCATCAATCCGGATGACATGGTTAAACTTTATGGGGCTGATACGCTCCGCCTGTATGAAATGTTCATGGGCCCGTTTGAGATGTCTAAATCTTGGAAAACAGAAAACATGATCGGTTGCCGGCGCTTTTTGGAACGAACTAGTCGGGTCATGGAAAAAGTTTCTGCCACTGCTCGTGATCCACATTTAGAAAGTGAGTTGCACAAGACCATTAAAAAAGTGAGCGAAGATATCAAGGCTTTTAGTTTTAATACCGCTATTTCTACCATGATGATTTTTACCAACCATTTGGAAAAAGCGACCACTATTCCGCAAGCTGTTATGGTTGAATATCTGAAAGTCTTGGCGCCCTTTGCGCCTCATTTATCTGAAGAGCTGTGGTTCAGATTGGGACAAAAAAAATCGGTTCATTTGGCATCTTGGCCTAAATTTGATTTAACCAAAATTCAGTCCGACAAGGTTTTGATTGTGATCCAAATCAACGGGCGAGTGCGAGACAGTTTTGAGCTGATTGGTGATTTAAATACCGAAGAAGCTGTCAAAAAAATAGCTTTAGATAGAGCCACTGTTTTACACTGGACAAAGGATAAGAAAATCAGTAGAATAGTCTATGTACCCAATAAACTCATTAACATCGTTACTAACTAAACTATTGACTTATTTATAAATTAGTGATAGAAATAAAGACGTTATGTTAAAAGAATCAATCACTTTCAAGCCGAAGGATGTAACTAAAAAAATGTTAGCTTCAATTCAACCCCGCGTTCGCGAGGTTTTGATTCGTCGTTACGGCTTGGGTGCCAGTACCGATCGAGCGACTTTGGAATCGATTGGTTCTATTTACAAAATCACCCGTGAACGAGTTCGCCAAATTGAAAATTTTGGCATTACCGCTATTAAAAAAGCAAAAAACTACGATACTAGTGACAGTGCCTTTTTAGAGTTAAAGAAAAAAATGGAAGAATTTGGCGGGATTGTTCACGAGCAAACTTTTCTCGATTCTATCACCAAGGATCCGTCTATTAAAAATCATCTCCACTTCATCTTAGTTGTCAATGAGGCTTTTATTAAATTAAAAGAAGATGACAGTTTCCATCATCGCTGGACAACCGATAAAAATCTGGCTGATCGGGTCCATAGTTCATTAAAAAATCTTTGTGGCAATATCGGTGATAAAGATTTATTGACCGAAAGTGATTTGATTGCTCGTTTTCTTTTGGAGCTGAAAGATATCTCCAAAGATCCCAATGTCAACGATTTTGCCAAAAAATGGCTGAATATTTCTAAACAATTATCGAAAAATCCGCTGGGTGAATGGGGTTTAACCAAATCACCAAACGTCAAAATGCGCGGAATCAGAGATTATGCCTATTTAGTTCTGCGCCAAAACGGTTCACCGATGCATTTTTCCGAAGTGGCGAAGGCTATTGCTAAACATTTTGGTCGCAAAGCTCATCCGGCCACTTGCCACAACGAACTCATCAAGGATAGTCGTTTCGTCTTGGTAGGACGTGGTCTCTATGCCCTGGTCGAGTGGGGTTATTCCAAAGGAACAGTGGCAGATGTGATCCGATCTCTGATCAAAAAGAATGGTCCGTTGACTCGCGACGAAGTGATCGGCAAAGTTTTGAAAGAACGCCACGTCAAAGAAAATACTATTTTAGTCAATTTGCAAAATCCTAAACTTTTCAAAAAAGCCAAAGACAATCGCTACGCCGTCGCCTAAAATCTCGAAAAAGTTTGTTGAAAAACGCTCTCTGAAGTATAATTAGGAGAGCGTTTTTCAATGTCTGATTTATTATTACAATCTTTTTTAAGTTTAGTCGTTAGTCTTTTGGACTGGTCTTTTTTGTGGTTGCCGATTCTACTGGTTTTTATGTTGTGGGAAGTTTATCTGAAATATATTCGGGCGAATTATATCAAGACCAACGAGATGATCTTACTGGAGATTAAATTGCCGAAAGAAGTTTATAAATCGCCCCAAGCTATGGAACTGGTAATCACTTCTTTGCACCAGCCAGCCAAAGGGAATCTGATCGACCAGTATGTTAGCGGTAAAGTCCCAGCTTGGTCGTCTCTGGAAATCGTTTCCCTCGGTGGTCAGCTTCATTTTTATATTCGCATGGCCAAGTTTTATCGCAACTTGGTCGAGGCCAGCATTTATTCCCAGTTTCCCGAAGCCGAAGTGTTTGAAGCCGAGGACTATACTCGAGCGATAAATTTTGGTCAACCCAATTCGCCTTGGAAGTTTTGGGCGATTGAGTGGCTGTTTGGCGAACCTGATCCTTACCCGATTAAAACTTACGTTGATTACGGTTTGGACAAGGATCCGAAAGAAGAATACAAGATTGACCCATTGTTGCCGTTGTTAGAGTTTATGGGTGGAATTGGCCCTACTCATCAGATTTGGGTTCATATTATGTTAAAAGCGCCACCGGCTACTTGGAAAAAAGATGTTGAGGCGGAGTTAAATAAATTACTCAAACGAGACAAAGAGAAAAAAGAAGGTGAGACAAAAATGGATTGGGGTGAATTTGCCTTATCTTCCGGCGAGAGAGAAAAAGTCAAAGCGGTGGAAAAAAGCTTGGCCAAGCTGGCTTTTTCGGTGGGGATTCGGACCGCCTATATGGCCCGAGATGATACTTTTCATCCCATCAATAAAGTCGGCCTGTTGACCAATTTCAAACAATTCGGCGCGCAAAATTTAAATAGTTTTAAACCACAATTTCTTTACAGCTATGAATATTTTTGGGAAGATTTCATGGGAATGCGTAAGCGTTATCTGGAAAATAAGGCTTTTCTATTCTGTCGCCAACGAGCCTATCATTATCCGCCCTGCAATCATAAACCGATAGTGATGACGACCGAAGAAATTGCCACCCTTTTTCACATTCCTGGTAGTATTGCCGCTACACCGACTTTGGAACGCATTCCATCAAAACGAGGCGAACCGCCGACCAATTTACCGGTTTAATTATCAGTCCTAATTTAATAGAAAATCATGAATCCCGTTAGAAACCGCGATCGCTGTGAGAGCTTGGAGACGAACAATTTTCAAATAGATTATCAGAAATTATTTTATACGGAAGACGATCGAGAGATCGCGATCTGTTTCTAACGGGATGAAAAAAATCGACACCATTCAAATCGATCCTCAACATAATTTGTCAGAAATTAAAAAAAGAATTAAATTTCAGTATCTAACTGTCAGTGTTTCTTCCTTGGCTTTGGTTTTGTTGGCGATTTTTATTTTAGTCACTTCCGGTCCATCTTTACCGCCTAAGGGGGTAAAAATTGATATCGTCAAAGGTTCGGCTCTGCCGGCCGTGACGGCTAAATTGACCGAAGCTAAAGTGATTCGCTCAAAAGCGCTGTTTAATCTTCTGATGAGAATTTCTTTGACTGATCGCCATATTAAACCGGGGATTTATCTTTTTTCTCATTCACGCAACATGGTGCGGGTTGTTTGGCAGTTGCGACGCGGTGATTACGGCGTCAATATGGCCAAAGTCACGGTTCCCGAAGGAGCGACCAATTTTGAGATCGGTTTGATTATTAAAAAAGCTTTGCCAGAATTTGATCGAAATGATTTTGATAAAAAAACCGCTTACTTAGAAGGCAAATTGTTTCCGGAAACTTATTATCTGTCACCTTTAGCCAACACCGATCAGATTATCGAGCAATTCAATTCGATCTATGAAGACAAAATCAAACCACTACGAACTGTGATCGCCATTTCCGGTAAAACGGAAAATGAAATTTTGACCATGGCATCACTCTTGGAAGAAGAAGCGAAAAATTACGAAGCGAAAAAAATTATCTCCGGTATTTTATGGAAACGTTTGGAACAGGGGATGAAATTGCAAGTGGATGCGGTTTTTCCCTATATCATCAATAAAAATACTTTTACCTTAACCAGAAAAGATCTAGCTACGGACTCGCCTTACAATACTTACAAGTACAAAGGTTTGCCGCCGGGGCCGATTAGCAATCCCGGCATTGATTCGATTTTGGCCGCTTTGTATCCGGAAGAATCACCTTACCTCTTTTATTTATCCGATAAAAATGGCAAGATGCATTACGCCGAAGATTACGACGAACATTTGAAAAATAAACGAAAATATCTGGGGACTTAATTGAGAATGAGTCCCGTTAGAAGTCGCGATCACTAGTGGGATTTTACAGCTTCGTAATGTTTGGTCTAATTAGTAATATTAATTTTTAAAATAGCTTGCGATTAATGATCGTAATCTACTTCTAACGGGATGAGGAAACACAACTTGGCTTTTATCGATCTGGAGACGACCGGTTTGGATCCTGAGCGTCATGAAATTATTGAAATCGGGGTGATTATTGTTCGACAAACTTTTACCGCCGATAATCAGGCGGTTTTTGAAGTGATCGAAGAACTTGAATATAAAGTCAAACCGGAACATTTGGAGACAGCCGAACCGGAAGCTTTACGGATCAATGGCTATAATGAATCCGAGTGGCTGTTTTCTGCCGATCTAAAAGCGGTCATGCAGATTGTGGCCGACAAGACCGCTGACTGTATTATGGTGGGGCAAAATGTCTTTTTTGATTGGAGTTTTTTGAAAGAAGCATTTAAAAAGACCGGCGTGTCTTGTCGGATGCATTTTCAACGACTAGATTTGATCTCGATGGTTTTTGCCAAATTTTATCATGATCAAACTTTAGAGCGTTACAATCTAAATGCCTTAGCCAAGTTTTTTGGCGTTGAAAACGAACGGGCACATTCGGCTCTGGCTGATATTCGAGCGACTTTCGAGATATACAAAAAACTCCTGGCCAAAAAATAGATTGATCATTGAAGATTATCACCTTGGGTGCTAATATCCTTAAACTTTTTATATGGTCATAAAGGAACAAAAAAAGAGGGTATTTATTGGTATTTCCGGCGGAGTGGATTCGGCGGTGGCGACCGCTTTGTTGCAGAAACAAGGCTATCGAGTGGTGGGAATTTTTATAAAAATCGAAATTGGTGGCGATTGCAGTTGGCGGATAGAGAGGCGAGAGGCTTTTCGAGTCGCCGCCAAATTGGATATTCCGCTTTATGTGATTGATTTGTCGAAAGAATACGAACAAGCGGTCGTTAGCTATATGTTGGCCGAATATCAAACCGGTCGGACACCAAATCCGGATGTCATGTGTAATCAGCAGATCAAGTTCGGGGCTTTTTATGATTGGGCTGTGGCAAATGGCTCTGATTTTGTTGCCACTGGTCATTATGCCAAAATCAAAGATAAAAAATCAAAGATAAAAGATGAGGAACAGGAGAGTCAAATGATAATTCCGAAAGATAAAGAAAAAGATCAGACCTATTTTTTGTGGGCGATTGAGCGAAAGAAATTAGCTCGGATAATTTTTCCGCTGGGTGATTTAGAAAAATTCGAAGTTAGAAAATTAGCGCGAAAATTTGATTTACCGAATGCCGACAAACCGGATAGTCAGGGCCTGTGCTTTGTTGGTGATTTTGATTTTAAAAAATTCTTACGTCAAAAGATTGGTGTTAAAAAAGGTGATGTTTTAAATAATTATGGTAAAAAAATCGGTGAACATGACGGTGCTCACTTTTTTACCATTGGTGAACGGCGCGGTTTTAATATTCAACAAAAGACGACCAATGAAAAACCTCTTTATGTCGTGAGTAAAGATTTGGTTAAAAACATTTTAGTTGTTTCGACTGAACCTTTGACGATTTCTGCTAAAAAAGTGCAGAAAATTATTTTGGAAAATCCTAATTGGTTGATTTCGACTGAACCGCAGATCGGTCAAAAATATCAGGCACGGATCAGGCATCGAGGTCAGTTGGCTGACTGTCATTTGGAAAAAACTGCGACTAGTGAGTGGCAAGTGGTTTTTGAACAAGCAATTCATTCCCCGGCCAGTGGGCAGTCAGTGGTGATTTATGATCAAGAGGTGGTGGTTGGTGGGGGAATAATTAAATAAATAATTGATTTTTTTCTTATCTTGTCTTATATTATTTTCAGATAGTTCCAACCAAGAAAGGAGGTGCTGATGTCGAAGAAAATCAAGGAAAAAAGGAGATACCGAAAAGGTATTGATCCGCGCGAGGTTTTTGGTGAGCCGGTATTGCCTCCGACTCCTCGGTTGACCAGCATGAGTCTCTTGGCCACACTGGTTTTGGCGGGGATGGGGATGCGACGGCTTCGTTGCCATCATTATCGTTAGCCATTTACAGGCAAAAAGCCGGCTCTGGATCCAGAGCCGGCTTTTCTTCTCAATAAAAAAGAAAATAAAGTAATGCCTCGGCTGATATTCATCAGTCGAGGCATTAAAGACGTCTTCGATCTAGGCCGTGGTGGTGAGTTCCAAAGCTTCAATAATTTCAATTTGTAACTCACTGGGAGTTTTCAGCTTGAAACCGAAGCTTTGCCAATCAACAATGACACCCCTTTCAACATTACCAGCCCCGTCTGGATTGGGGTCGATGTTGAGACCGGCAGAATGACCGAGTAGGTATAGGTCTCGATGAGAGCTGATATCTCCCTCAAAAGAAGCCGTGAGGATCAGTCCCAAATTCCGCCAACAAAGAAACTTGGAAACGATATTCTCGTTTGCCCGATAGGGGACAAACTCTTCCTTTTCATGATCAAACCATAGAACTTTCATAGCAGATCTCCTTTCTGTTTCTGATATAATTTTATCATCTTTATATTAAAAGTCAATAGCTGAAAAATATAAAAATTATGTTAAATTTAGACCATGAATGCCAACGAAATTCGCGATCGCTTTTTAAAATTTTTTACTGATCGGGGACACGCGATTATTCCTTCCGCTTCACTTTTGCCGATCAATGATTCTTCGGTTTTATTTAATACGGCCGGCATGCAACAATTGACGCCCTATCTTTTAGGTCAATCACATCCGAAAGGTCAGCGATTAGCGAGTATTCAAAAATGTGTTCGCACTACCGATATTGAAGACGTTGGTGATAATTCGCATCTGACCTTTTTTCAAATGTTAGGCAATTGGTCGCTCGGTGATTATTTTAAAGCCGAAGCGATAAAATGGAGTTGGGAGCTTCTGACTGACAAAAACGAAGGCTTTGGTTTGGACCCCCAGCGACTCTATATTACGGTTTTTGCCGGTGATGCTGACGCTCCGCGCGACGAAGAATCAGCTCAAATTTGGCAATCGGTGGGTGTGCCGGCTAATCATATTTTTTATCTGCCGAAAGCCAACAATTGGTGGAGTCCGGGTGATAATGGCCCCTGCGGGCCGGACACGGAAATGTTTTATGATGTCACGCCAGCCGGTTTGGGTGATATTTCTCTGGAACAATATCAATCAGCTGATGGCCGGCGTGATGTCATTGAAATTTGGAACGATGTCTTTATGGAATATGAAAAGAAAGATGGCCGGGTGATTGGTAAATTATCGCAAAAAAATGTTGATACCGGCGCCGGTTTGGAACGCTTGGCGATGGTGCTACAAAACAAAAACAATGTCTACGAAACCGATTTATTTGTTCCACTAATTACGACGATCAAAGGGCTAGCTAAAAAGTCTGATTTATCGGCGGAGAGAATTATCGCCGATCATTTGCGTTCAGCTGTTTTTTTAATAGCTGACGGTGCTTTGCCGACCAACACTGATCGGGGTTATGTGGTCCGCCGGCTTTTGCGTCGGGCGGTGCGTTTTGCTGATCTCTTGGGTCTGCCGGCTGACAGCCTAAAAAATCTCGCCAAGCAAATTATTGATCAATATGGCGATTTTTACACTGAATTAAAGACTGGAGAAAATAAAATTATCGAAGAAATTAAAAAAGAAGAACAAAAATTTCGCCAAACTTTAGAAAAGGGTTTAAGAGAATTCAATCGTTTAGCGGAACAGGGTAATCTTTCCGGCGATCAAGCCTTCACTTTATTTTCCAGTTACGGTTTTCCGTTAGAATTGACTAAAGAATTGGCTTCGGAAAAAGGTTTGAATTTTAATGATGCTGATTTTGCTGTTGCTATGACCAATCACCAAGCTTTGTCCAAATCTGGCGCCGAGCAAAAATTTACCGGCGGTTTGGGTGGCAACAGCGAGCAGATCGTCAAATATCATACCGCTACTCACTTGCTCCAATCGGCTTTGAAAGAAGTGCTCGGAGCCTCGATCGCTCAAAAGGGCAGTAATATCACCGACGAACGCTTGCGATTTGATTTTGCTTGCGAGACTAAAATGACTGACGATCAAAAATTAGCAGTGGAAAAAATCGTCAATGAAAAAATTCAAGCTCGTTTACCAGTTCAGCAGGTGATCTTGCCCAAAATCGAAGCGGAAAAATCCGGTGCTACCCACCTTTTCAATGAAAAATATGGCGATGAGGTTAGTGTTTATTTTATTGGTGACAATTTAGCCGAGGCTTGGTCCAAAGAATTTTGCGGTGGCCCTCATGTGGAAAATACGATTGAGCTAGGCCATTTTAAGATTACCAAAGAAGAAGCGATTTCGGCTGGTGTGCGAAGAATCAAAGCAGTGTTGGAATAAAAAAATATTTTTTATTGTTTTATCTTTGATTTTCAATCTGTAAAAGTGCTATAATTAATCTATGGGTTTGTTCTCTTGGGGAAAAGATAAGACCAGAAAGGCCAGTATTGGCTTGATTGCTATTGGCAGTGGCGGGATAGAAGTCGCTGTGGTGGCTAGTGGTGGCCAGATTATTTTTTCAGCGGGGAAGGATTATATCAAAACTGCTGGTGATAATGTCGCCAAGTTTAGTTCGACGATCAGCCAAACTCTTAATAATGTTTTAAGTGAATTGCAAAAATCGCCCATCGCCAAACCGATCGAATATCATTGCGTTTTGCCAGCACCACTTTTTTTGAACACTATTCGCGAGTTGGAGATCAAGAAAAATCAACCGTTTATTATTGAACAAAAAATGATTGATCATCTGCTGGCGGAATCAGTTGTCAATTTTATGGCTGAAAAAGAAATCGTCTCTTCCGGCTTGGTCGACGATAAAAATCGTCTGATCGAAAACGATATCTATCAAACCGAATTGAACGGTTATCGCCAAACAAACATCCTTGGTCAAAAGGTCAAAGAATTGAAATTACTTCAAGGCTTGAGCTATGGTTCGGATCAGATCTTAAAATCGTTCGAGGAGATGATTGTGGCCACCACGCACGCTAAAAAAATTCATTTTCATACTTTTCCGTCAACTATTTTCAAAGCCGTCGATGCCTTGATCGGCGCTGAACGCGATGATTATTTGGTGATTGATGCTGGCGGGGAATTCACCGATATTGTGGTGGTTCATGATCGTGCCCCAGTTACCCATTTTTCTTTTCCCTATGGTCTGAATTCGCTCGGCCGTAATCTTGCCGAACAAACCAAAACTTCTCCGACCGAAGCGATTTCCACCCTCAAACTTTATTTTCAAAACAAATTGACCAATGAAGCTCGAGACAGTTTCCAAAAAGTTTTAGCCGGTGAACGACAAAAGTGGTTGGATTATTTTAACAAAGCTTTTTCCGCTATCGCCGAAGAGACTTTTATTTTTCCACAAGTTTATTTGTTGGGCGACGACTTATCGGTTTTCTTTGTCCGCGATTTTTTAAATGACCCTTCTTTGCGCCAATTAGTTTTGAATAAAAATGAATTTCATTTATCCACCATTGATTCGCACTTGAAATCGTCCTCAAAAAAAATTACAATGTTTAATGGTCGCTCTTCTTTTATCGATTTAGTCGCGCCAATTTTTTCTCCTCTAAATTAATCTTTAAAAATTTCACGAAAGAAAATAATTATGAAAGACATTAGTCCTAAAAAAACCGCTAGCGCCAAAGATTCTTCTCTCGGCGACAAAAAAACCAGTCGGGCCAGCGAAATCGAAGAAATCTATCGCGGGAATAATGTTGGTTATAAGACCACCAAAGCTAGCACTGATGATTGGTCGCGAGCGGTGGCTCGTCGGCCGATGCGTAAAAAATGGCTATGGCTCGGTGGTTCGGTGGTGGTGGCTGTGGCCTTTGTGATGTTTTTAGTTGGGGCTGTCTTTGGTAAAGCCACATTGATCATCACTCCTAAACAGGGCGATTTGATTTTAAGTGGGGTTGAAGACGCCAATAAAAGAAGTTTAGCTAGTTCGACAGCGTCAGTTTTGACTTACGATACTATTTCTAAAGTTGAAGATTCCGAAAAACGAATAGTCAAAGCTTCTGGTGAAGAGAAAGTCGAGAAAAAAGCCGAAGGTAAAATTGTCGTTTACAACAAAAACACTGTCACTCAAAAATTGGTGGCCAATACTCGTTTTCAGGCGACTAATGGCAAAATCTATCGTTTAGTCTCGGCCGTTACAATACCGGCTGGCAAAAAAAGCGGGAGCACTGTCAATCCTGGTTCGGTCGAAGTCGTAGTTTTAGCTGACAAAGTTGGTCCGGATTATAACATCGGTCTGACTGATTTTACTATTCCCGGTTTTGCCGGTTCAGCCAAATTTAAAACTATCTATGGTCGGTCCAAGACAGAAATGACCGGTGGTTTTTCTGGTTTGGTGCGCAAAATTTCTCAAGCTGATTTGGACAAAAATCGCACCGAATTACAAAAGCTTCTTCGTGATCGTTTGATCAAAAAAGCCGGGCAGGACGTACCGGTCGGCTATGTTCTCTTTAGTGATGCCGTCAAGATCAAATATGAAGATCGCGTTGTTAATGATCCTAGTTTGCCGGCCGACAAAGCTTATGTTTCCGTCCAAGCTTCTCTGTCTGGTATTATTTTTAAACGCGATGAATTGTCGATGTATTTTGCTCAAAAATTGATTCCTAACTACGATGGTTCGCCGGTCGAGATTGATAATTTCAATAAATTGGAATTTGCCCTCCAAAACAAAGATATTCTCGATTTAGAAAAAACCACTAAAATTTCTTTTAGTCTGGACGGGACTGGCCATGTCGTCTGGCTTTTTGATCAAGCCAAGTTGAAAAAAGGCTTGCTCGGTAAAAGTCGAGCCGAAGCGGAAAAAGTCTGGCCTGAATTTACTGCCATCGAGAGGGTTAAAACCGTCTTTTTTCCACCATGGTTGTGGACTTTCCCTAAAAAAGAGACTAGAATTGTGATTGAAATCGATGGAGGGGTAAAATAGGTTTTCCGGCCCAGCCTTTTGGGCTCTTGACTTTTTTAGTTATAATTTGTTACTATGCATCAGGCAAACAAATGAGTGAAAATCAAACCCCGTCGTCGAAAGACGACGAGTTGGTATCGGGCGTCATTATCGAGGCTCTGCCAAACACCCTATTTAAGGTAAAAATAGAACCAGACGAAAAGGAAATATTAGCCTATCTTTCTGGCAAGATGCGATTAAATCGTATTCGGGTCTTGGTGGGAGATAAGGTTTCTTTAGTTCTGGATCCTTATGGGGGCAAGGGTCGCATTATGCGACGACTCTAAATTTTTTGCTGGTAAATTTATATATAGATGAAAGTACGATCCACTATTAAAAAACGCTGTGCTGATTGTAAGATGGTCAAAAGACGAGGCCATCTTTATATTATCTGTCCCAACAAACCACGGCATAAACAAAAACAAGCTTAATTATGCGTATTGCCGGTATTACCATTCCCAATAACAAGAGGTTAGATATTTCTTTGACCAGTATCTATGGTATTGGTCGTCCTCTGGCAAAAAAGATTTTGACCGAAGCCAAAGTCGATTTGGGCGCTAAAGCGGATAAAATTTCAGCCGAAGAAGAAGCTCGCATTCGAAAAATTCTTGAATCAATGCGAATTGAAGGCGATTTAAAGCGCGAGATTTCCGGTAATATCAAACGCTTGAAAGATATCAAAGCTTATCGCGGTTCTCGTCATGCTCACAGCTTGCCTTCTCGGGGACAACGCACCAAGACTAATTCCCGCACTCGTCGCGGTAATGTTCGCAAGACCATGGGCTCGGGTAAAAAGAAAGTAGAAAAGAAATAATATGGGCAAGAAACGAATTATCAAAAAGACTGGTAGTGAAGGCGAAGGACAAAAACGCTCATCTTCACGCACCACCAAAAGAAAGATCGATCACGGTATTTTACATATCAATGCTTCCTACAACAACACTTCCGTCAACTTGTCTGACCAAGAAGGCAAGGTCGTCGCTTGGTCCTCTTCCGGCTCGCTCGGTTTCAAGGGTTCCAAAAAAGGGACGCCTTTCGCTGCTGGCAAAGTGGGGGAATTGTTAGCCGATAAAGCCAGCACCATGGGGATGAAAGAAATCGATATTGTGGTCAAAGGTATTGGTGCCGGTCGGGAAGCCGCTATTCGATCTTTTATTGCTAAAGGTTTTGTGATTAATCGCATTCAAGACAAAACTCCCGTGCCTTTTAATGGTCCAAAGGCTCCCAAGCCGCGCCGAGTCTAAATTTTTAATTTTAAATCATCATTATGCAAATTGGCCCACGTTATAAAATTTGTCGCCGACTCGGAGATCGAGTGTTTTCCAAGTGTCAGACCACCAAATTTACCGTTTCTGGCACGGATAAAAAAACTGTTTCCAAAAAAGGCCGACGAGGGGCCAGTGAATATGGTCAGCAATTGCTGGAAAAACAAAAAGCGCGTTATGCCTATGGGGTGAGCGAGAAGCAATTTAGCAACTATGTTAAAAATGCCCGCAGTCTCAAAGGTGGCAATCCAACTTTGGAATTATTCAAACAACTGGAATCTCGTTTGGACAATATTGTTTTTCGTTTAGGTCTGGTCAATTCTCGTTTGTCTGCTCGCCAAGTTGTTTCTCATGGTCATATTTTGGTCAACGGACGCAAAACCACTATTCCTTCTACCGCGATTCGCAGAGGCGATGTTATTCAAATTCGACCTGGCAGTCGAGAGATTGGTCCTTTTCGCACTTTGGCCGAGCGGGCCAAAGATTATACCGCGCCTGATTGGTTGATTTACGATATCGATAAAAACGAAGGTCTGATCAAAGGTGAGCCGGTTTATGGTCAATCGGAAGCCAATCTGAAATTCGGTTCGATTTTGGAATATTATAGTCGAGTTTAATTTTAAAAAAGGTCCCTTTTTATTAATTTAGCTAATTACCTATGCCTGATTTCAATATCATTTTGCCTTCTAAGCCGGCCGTGATCTCCGAAGAGGAGTTTCTTGGTGTGTACGAAATTGACGGTTTATATCCAGGTTATGGGCATACTTTAGGCAATTCCCTAAGACGAATCATTCTCTCGTCTTTGCCGGGATTTTCTATTACTACCATCAAAATCGATGGTGTGAGTCACGAGTTCTCCACAATCAATGGAGTCAAAGAAGACGTTATTACTATCATCTTAAACTTAAAACGGGTTCGTTTTAAGGTGACTGGTGATGAACCGCAAACTGTTTATCTTAAAGCTAAGGGGGTCAAGGAAGTCAAAGCCGGCGATATCGAAGTTCCCGGTCAAGTAGAAGTTATGAATAAAGATCAGATTATCGCCAATCTGACCGAAAAAAATGTCTCGCTCGATATTGAAATCACTTTGGAAAAAGGTCTGGGTTATATGCCGAAAGAAGTCTTGAAAAAAGATAAAGCCGAAATCGGCTCGATCACTTTGGATGCGATTTTTACTCCGATTCGTCGTGTTAGCTATGAAGTCGAACAAATGCGCGTTGGCGATCGGACTGATTACAACAAATTACGCCTTGCCTTGGAAACGGATGGCACGATTTCTCCCCGCGAAGCCCTAGAGCGTTCGATTCAAATCATGATTGCCCAGTTGAAAGCGGTCGTCGGCTTTGTCGAAGATGAAGAAGAAATTTCAGAGTCCGACAACTCTGCTGATTTTACTGATTCTGTTTCTTCGACTGGTGAAAATCAGGTTGGTGATGAAGATTTTCTTAAAACTAGAATCGAAGAATTGGACTTGTCTTCTCGTACCCAAAAAGCTTTGGCCGGAGCGAGTATCCGCACCGTCGGTGGTTTAATCCGTAAAAAAGAAGCTGATTTGGAAGAGATCGATGGTCTAGGCGGAAAAGGGATCAATGAAATTAAAAGCGCTTTAAGCAACCTCGGTATCGTCCTAAAGTAAAATTTTACAAAACCGGCAATTTATGATAGAAGTTTAGAGCCGACAATCACCATGCAACACCACAAAACAAACCGAAAATTAGGACGAAAGACGGGTCAACGTCAAGCTCTTTTGCGGACTTTGGCTGGCTCTCTTATTTTGCGTGGTCGGATTAAAACGACCGAAGCCAAGGCCAAAGAGCTCCGACCTTTTATCGAGAAAATTGTGACCAAGGCCAAGACCGATTCAGTCGCCAAACGACGTCTAGTCGTAGAAGTTTTAGGTGGTGGTCAAAGGATCGAAAAATTATTCAAGGAAATTGGTCCGCGTTTTAGCGCTCGGGCTGGTGGCTATACCCGAATCATCAAATTGCCGATTCGCCAAGGCGATGCCAGCAAGATGGCCGTGATTGAATTTGTCTAGTGCCATACGAATCTACGGATAAAAACATAATGAAAAAAGAAACCAAAACAACTAAAGAAAAAATCGTCAAGACAAAAAAGGTCAAGCCGGTTGTCGTGGTTCAAACTTTTACTATTGATGCTACCGATCAAGCGATCGGACGCGTGGCCAGTCGGGCGGCGATGTTGTTGCGTGGCAAAAATAGCGCTTCCTTTACTCCTCATCTCAAACCAACCAACAAAGTGCAAATCGAGAATGCCAGCAAATTGAAAATTAGTGAAAAGAAAGCGGTCCAAAAAACCTATTTCCGCCACAGTCATCAGCCGGGTGGTGATAAATATCCGACCCTAAGTCAGGTTGCTACTAAAAAAGGTTATCGGGAAGTTTTGCGTCACGCTATCCACGGGATGCTACCAGCCAATCGTTTGCGGGCGATTATGATGACTAATCTTAAAATCAACGAATAAATTTATTTATGGCAACTGCTACTGAAAAAAAATATATTGAAAAAATCGGCCGACGCAAAACTTCAACCGCTCGTGTCCGGATTACCCCAGCGACCAAATCGGCGATCATCGTTAATGACAAGGCTTTAGACGTCTATTTTCCAACTGAAGAATTGCGTCTGGCTGTCAATGAACCTTTTAATGCTTCTCAAATTGCTCAAAAATTTAATATCACGGTCGTGGTCAAGGGTGGCGGTATCCATTCCCAAGCCGAAGCTGTCCGCCATGGCCTTGCTCGGGCGTTGGTAGAATTTGACGCCGACACCAAGCCGACAATCAAAAAAGCCAAACTTTTAACCCGCGATGCTCGTGCCAAAGAACGACGCAAATTCGGCCTCAAGAAAGCCCGCAAATCTCCTCAGTGGAGTAAGCGCTAGAAACTTAAAATTTCCAAAACCCAAGAAGGTTTACCCCGTAGCGAGCTTTGCTCTGCTACTGGGGCTCGCAAGTCTCCGCAGTGGAGCAAGCGTTAATACAAAAAACCTCGGAATTTTCCGAGGTTTTTTGTATTAACGCTAATTAGTATAGTTTAAATTTTAGACGCAAATCGGCATCGTTAGTCAGATTTTTGATTTCAGCTAAGCGAACAAAATTTCTTAGTTCAAAAAATTCTGTTAAAAAATCAACCTCTTTTTGGCAATCAAAAGGAAAGACCCAAGCTGACTTCTGCAGTTCCATAAAACCAATTTCTTGCAATTTATTGCGTAACTCGTCTCGGCTTTGGCGCTTGGCTTCCGGAATATCAAAAAAGACGACTCGCCAACAACCATCCCAATGTAATGGTCGACGAATGACCATCTCGTCAACATCAAAACGTAAAATTTGACGTCGACCATCTTCAGTTAAAGTTATTTGCACCTCGCCAGTTGGCAATTCATCATAGGAAATTAGCCGGTCGTGATGAAATTCATCCAAGAGGCGATAGAGGCGTTGGCGATCGATATTTTTCCACTCCTTCATTACTTCTTTGGCTAATCGGCGTTGTTGTTTGAAGGTATAAGTCAAAGACAGGGCTGTACCGGCAGCCAACATTAGGAGAATTTTTTGTTTAATTGGGCTAGCGATATTACCCTTGCGTCTGGACATAAGTTTTTATAATATATATTCTATAACATTTTTAACTTCTGTCAAAACTATACCAAATATACACGATCGTGTATATTTGGTATAGTTTGAAAAATGGAAAAGAAAGAGGTTGAAAAATAAGGGTTTTTTATGACTTGAAATAAATTATTTTTAATTTATAATACTTATTATCATGTTTAGACATTCTGCTAAAAATCAAACTGATAAGCCTATTGACAATGGTCTGACGGGCGATGAAATTGTCGTCAATAGTAAACAAGCGGATAATATTGAAGATATTGAGTTCGACGACACTGATGGTGTCTGCCAAGACAAACTTAAAAAACTTCGGGCCGAATTAAAATCCATCCAAACTGAACGTGCCGAATACCTTGCTGGTTGGCAGAGAGCCAAAGCCGACTATCTAAATTTAAAACGCGAAGCCGATAAAGAAAAACAAGACTTGGCTAAATTCGCCCGCGAAGGTCTACTCCACGAACTTCTCCCACTGGCCGACAGTTTCGATTTAGCGATGAACAATAGAGAGACTTGGGAACAAGCCCCGCCCAATTGGCGCCAAGGAGTCGAGTATATTTACAGCCAACTCCAAGTGATCTTACGCGACAATGGTCTGGAACCGATCGATCCGCTCAGTGAAAAATTTGATCCGATCAAGCATCATTGTTTAGCCACAATCGAGACCGACAAGGTAGAAGACGACGACAAGGTGCTGGAAGTTTTAAAGAAGGGTTATATTATGAATGGTAAAGTTGTTCGACCCGCGCAAGTGAAAGTAGGAACCCACCACCTACCAAACTTTTAAAAAAGTTAAGTAGACAAGAAATTAAAAAATTAAAATTTGTTTAGAATTTAGAAATTATTATTTATAAATTAAATTAAAATACTATGTCAAAAATTCTTGGTATTGATTTGGGCACAACGAACTCGGCGATGGCCTTTGTGGAAGGCGGTGAGCCGAAAATTATCGAAAATACCGAGGGTGTCCGCACGACTCCTTCGATTGTGGCCGTCTCCAAAGCAGGCGAACGTTTGGTGGGTCTTTTGGCTAAACGCCAAGCCGTCACCAACCCGGCCAACACTATCTCTGGTATCAAGCGCATGATGGGCCACAAATTCTCTGATCCTAATGTTCAAAAAGACAAGGGGTTAGTGCCATTTACCATTGAAGCCTCCGAAGATGGAGGAGTAAAAGTGAAAATGGGTGATAAATATTCTCGACCCGAAGAAGTCTCGGCCATGATTTTGGCTAAATTAAAACGCGATGCCGAAGCCAAACTCGGTGAAAAAATCGAAGAAGCGGTTATCACGGTACCGGCCTATTTTGACGACTCGCAACGTAAAGCCACGAAAGACGCTGGTGAAATTGCCGGTTTCAAAGTCCGCCGTATTATCAACGAGCCGACGGCCGCTGCACTGGCTTATGGCCTCAATAAAAAGAAAGACGAACAAGTGGTCGTTTATGACTTTGGTGGTGGTACTTTTGATGTTTCAGTCTTGGAAATTGGTGGCGAAGATGGCGAGCAAAGCATTCAAGTCAAATCGACTGATGGCGACTCCCACATGGGCGGTGAAGATATTGATCAAAAGATCATTGCTTGGATTGGTGAAGAATATAAAAAAGAATCGGGGATTGATGTCACCAAAGATGAACTGGCTCTCCAGCGTTTGAAAGAAGCAGCCGAAAAAGCCAAACACGAGCTCTCGACTGTGGCCGAATCAGAAATCAATATTCCTTTTATCACTTCCGACGCTTCCGGACCGCGCCACTTGGCTCTCAAAATGACTCGTGCCAAACTCGAAGAACTAGCCGATGAATATATCGCTCGTTCGATCGACATTACCAAACGAGCGGTCGACGCTTCTGGTTTCAAATTAACCGATATCGATGAAATTATTTTAGTTGGTGGCCAAACTCGGATGCCAAAAATTCAAGAAGAAGTCAAAAAACTTTTTGGCAAAGAACCAAATCGTTCGATCAATCCGGATGAAGTGGTCGCGATCGGTGCCGCCGTCCAAGCTGGTATTTTTCAGGGCGATGTCAAAGATGTGCTCTTGCTTGATGTTACTCCGTTATCGATGGGAATCGAAACCATGGGTGGGGTAGCCACGAAAGTCATCGAACGTAACACTACTATCCCGACTTCTCGTTCACAAACTTTTTCCACCGCGGCCGACAATCAAACTTCGGTCGAAATTCACATTGTCCAAGGTGAGCGTGAACTAGCCACCGATAACAAATCGCTTGGTCGCTTTATTTTAGACGGTATTCCACCGGCGCCACGAGGCATGCCCCAAATCGAAGTCACTTTTGATCTCGATGCCAACGGCATTCTGTCGGTCAAAGCCAAGGACAAAACCAGTGGCAAAGAACAATCAATTCGGATCGAAGCCAAGACTAGTTTGTCGAAAGAAGATATTGAACGGATGAAAAAAGAAGCCGAAGTCCATGCCGAAGAAGACAAAAAGAAACGGGAATTGATCGACACTAAAAATATGGCTGATCAGCTGATCTACACGGCCGAGAAATCCTTGCGTGAAGCGGGTGATAAAGTCAGCGAAGATACCAAAAAAGCGGTGGAAGAAAAAGTGGCTGGTTTAAAGACAGTCAAAGATGGTGATGATAAAACCAAAATCGACACCGCTTCACAAGAATTATCGCAAGTCATGCAAAAAATTGGTGAAGAAATGGCGAAGGCGACTCAACCAAATCCCACTTCCGCCGAAGGTGCCAGCGAGGCAAAGCCAGAAGGGGAAACCGGTACAGATGACAATATTAAAGACGCGGAAACGAAATAGCTTTTAGGTTATAGCTTCTAGCTGTTAGAAAAATTCAAAAAAATCCCCCAGAATTTCGCACGGCGAAATTCTGGGGGATTCCCAAAACAAAAGCCCGCCACACGGAGGCGAGCTCTGTGGGCGGGTGTGTGTGATTACTTTCTACCAACGAATGGAGAAAGAGCAATCATCTGGGAAAATGGATGTCTCCAAGGTAAACTTGAACCCCTCAGGTAATAGTTCCTGGATTGCCTGCTCGAAGGCACCTCCATAGGCGCTCTGAGTAGATTCATTGTTACCTTTCGCACTGTAATTGACAATTACACAACACTCCTTGAGATTCCGTTGAGGGTCGTCCCTTGTTGCTTCTTCCTCAATTTTGGCCAGAATTCGAGGCCAATCTCTAAGAGCGTCCTGTTTTCCAGCGATTTCTGCTGACTCTAGATATCGGCTGTCTTCCCTTTTTTGTTTTGTCTTCAGTAACACATCAACCAAACGAGCATCCGATTCTCTCTTACTTAATGAGCTGTCCATAAGCACTCCTTTCTTCTGGGGAAACCCCTATTTAAATTCTTTCCTTATTATACACCCATATGTCTGTTTTGTCAAGTCATCGTAATGGTTCAATAGCTTGGAATCACCCCAAGGATTAAACTAGCAACATATGGCATATACATTAAATCCTCATCAGCCTAAAGTTCGAGGCCAAGCGGTCGAATTGGTCAGGCAAGGTTGGAGTACGAGAAAGGTGGCTCGATACTTTGGTTTCAGTCAAAGTGCGATTGTGAAGTGGGTGGCAAAAACAAGACAACGAGGCTATGGGGCAATCCCCACTCAAAGTTCAAGACCTAGGCATAGTCCGAACGCTTTAGATCGAGAGATTGTTTCTAAAATCATTGTCGAGCGTTCGCTTCGGCAAAGATGTGCTGAACATGTATATCAAAGTTTAAAAACGCAAAACGTAAAAGTGAGTTTAAGCTCAGTCAAGCGAACGCTTGACCGCTGTCATTTGTTGAAAAAGAGAAGTCTGTGGAAACGACCACACGATGCGACACCAAGGCCAAAAGCCTTGTTTGCTGGGGCGTTAGTTCAATTGGATACCGTTCACATCATAGCCCCTGATGATTCCCGAATCTACGTCTACACTCTGATTGATCTGTTTTCTCGCTGGGCTTATGCCGAAGTAGTCGAAAGAATTGGCGCAGAAGCCAGCGTCCAGTTTGTGAAGTGAGCGAGGCAGACCGCCAGCTTTAATTTTGTGATGATACAAACTGATCATGGGCCAGAGTTTTCTCGCTGGTTCACCCATCACTTGTGGCAAGCAAAAATTGCTCACCGACATAGTCGAGTGAGACAATCAAATGACAATGCTCATATTGAGCGATTCAATCGCACATTACAGGAAGAGTGTTTGGACAAAGTGGCCAATACGATTTCGAGTTTCAAAAAAGTTTTGCCCGAATATTTAAATTACTACAACCACGAACGAACACATATGGGCATCAATTACCAGATTCCTTGTCAACTGATTCCAAGGTCTTGATTATTGAACGGTCATAATCTTGCTCAAAAAGCTGTTAAATAGTATAGTTGAAAACAGCTTTTAGCTTGTAGGTGTTAGGTTTTAGAAAAAATACGCGCATCAATCCTAACAACTAAAAGCTTATCTTATGAATCCCGTTAGAAACCGCGATCGCGACAGGGATAAATAAAATCATATGTTAACCAATTACCAAAACTTAATTAAAACAATAAACGATCAAGGGATCGCGATCTGTTTCTAACGGGATGAAAGACTATTACAAAATCTTAGAATTAGAAAAAGGGGCGACCAAGGAAGATATCAAAAAATCTTTCCGGCGTTTGGCGCACAAATATCATCCCGACAAGACTGGCGGTGATGATGTCAAGTTCAAAGAAATCAGTGAGGCCTATCAGATCTTGTCCGATGATCAGAAACGTCAGCAATATGATATGTATGGCAACGCTGATTTCAATACTGGTGGCGCCAGTGCCGGCCAAGGCGGACCTTTTGGCGGTTTCGATTTTTCTGGTTTCCAAAATGCCAACGGCGGGCAAGGTTTCGAATTTGATCTCGGCAGTATTTTTGGCGACTTTTTTGGTGGAGCTGGTCGCCAAGCCCGACGTGGTCGCGATATTTCTGTCGACATCCAAGTAACTTTTGCCGAAGCGATTTTTGGTATTGAACGAAAAATCCTCATAAACAAAACCAGCCGTTGCGATAGTTGTGTTGGCACAGGTGCAGAAAGCGGTTCCAAAACTAAAACCTGTCCCACCTGCAACGGCAAAGGCAAGATCCAAGAATCACAGCGTTCGATTTTTGGCACTTTTGCTACCACGAAAGATTGTTCAAAATGTCATGGTTCCGGCCAAGTACCAGAAAAAGTTTGTCACACTTGCCATGGTGACGGCGTGATCAAAAAACAGCAAGAAATTACGGTAGGTATTCCGGCTGGGATTGAAGCCGGCCAAATGATCCGCCTCTCTGGCCAAGGTGAAGCGATTTTAAATGGCCCGGCGGGGGATCTGTATGTCAAAGTCCATATTGAAAGACACCCGACTTGGTTGCGCCAAGACGCCAATCTGACCACGACGATCAAAGTAAAATTATCTGAAGCTTTGCTCGGCAGTGATTATAAATTGAAAACCCTAGAAGAAGAGCTGACTTTGAAAGTGCCGGCCGGTACCAACAACGGTGATGTCTTGCGCTTAAAAGGCAAGGGGGTGCCAATACGGGCGGGGCGTCGCGGTGACGCTTTGATTAAAGTCCAAGTCGTTATGCCAGCCAGATTATCTAAAAAAGCCCAAAAGTTGATTGAAGAATTAAAAGATGAAGGAATCTAGCCCGCCAAAATTCTTGTCCACCTAAGTTTTTTGTTTAAAAAATTTTGGAGGATAAAAAGCAAGAACTTAGGCGGGCAAGCCCAAATAATGAAGAAAAATATCATTAAAGTTTTGATTGCCCTAACCAAGGCGGTCGTGATAGTTTTTGCTTTGATCGGTCTGGTTTTGACCATTGGTTTTTTGGCCCAGTACTTTGGTCTGACCAAAGTGTCGGGCGCAATTGATTGGCGCAGTCGTTATTACCAAAATTCTGACGCTTTGGGAGCGGGAAATCAAAAATTGGCTAATTGGCAAAAAAGTGAAGAGTGGGCAACATTAAAAAAAGCTTTGGCTAAAGATTCAGCTGTGATCCAGAAGG
>MHTH01000001.1:0-11996 GCA_001823055.1 Candidatus Vogelbacteria bacterium RIFOXYB1_FULL_42_16 | reverse complement strand
GCCTGATTGCCACTGTCATTGTTGTCGAACAGCTGCGCCTCTTTACTTCCGAACGCGAAGTTTTCAAGCAGATTTTTGCGCCCCTATCAATTCTTGGTGTTCAATCGCAATTTTCTCTCGGCGTGACCGGCATGAAATATGACACGGCTAAACAGGTAGAAACCAATTTGAAAGATTCAACCTCACCTTTTTATTTAGGCGCTGGTTATCAATCAATTCTCGACTATCCAATCTTGACCACCAATATCGACCAAGCGCGCTTGGATCGATTGACCGACGCGCACAATCATTATTATTCCTATCTCTACACCGCTCTTTTTTTGAAACAAATCGAAAAACAATGGCGGAACGCCGGTTTTGATATTTCCAACCAGTCAGGAATTTTAGCTACAATTTTTAATCTCGGTTTTATAAAATCTGACCCTAATGCTACTCCAGCTATCGGTGGAGCCGATATCGAAGTGGGCGGTGCCACATACAGCTTTGGCGGTTTAGCTAGTGATTTCTACCATTCCAACGAACTCCTCGCCGAGTTGCCCCGCTAAATGCTATAATTAATTACTCAAGTATGATTCTCACCACTCATTCTCTCATTGGCGCTTCCGTTGCTGCGGTTCTCACCAAGGATCCGGTCATTGCTTTTAGTGTCGGGATGGCTAGCCACTATCTTTCCGATACTATTCCGCACTGGGATTATGAATTGGGTTCGAAAATAAATGACGATCCAAAAAATCCTTTAGGAGTTGATTTAGATTTAAAATCAACCGATTTTATTTTTGATTTAAGCAAGGTGATGATTGATCTCGTTTTTGGAATTTTAGCGTCAATTTTTATTTTTATCTCTTTGTTAGAATTAAATCCGTTGATTGTTATCCTCGGCGCTGTCGGTGGCGCTCTGCCGGATTTTTTACAATTGGCCTATATGAAAATTCGCCGAGAACCGTTTGTGACTTTGCAAAAAATTCACAATTTTTTTCATTCTGAAAAATATCATCTGAAAGAAAAGCCGGTCACTGGCGCTTTATGGCAACTTGGTCTGGTGCTCTTGGTCGTTATTAGCTCGCTTGCTTTATTGGTCGCCCTCAATTAATTTTATGACTTTTGAAGATTATCAACGTGATTCGCGCCAAACGGCCAAATATCCGCGCGCCGGTCAAAACATTTTTTATCCGACTCTTGGTCTGGCGAGTGAAGCGGGTGAGGTGGCTGGCAAGATTAAAAAAATTCATCGTGATCATGGCGATGTCATCACCGACGAGCATCGCGCTGATTTGAAAAAAGAATTAGGCGATGTGCTTTGGTATGTCGCCCAGCTAGCAACCGAGTTAGATCTGTCGCTGGAAGAAGTGGCCCAAACTAATTTAGATAAGCTTTTATCGCGTCTAGAGCGGGGAGTGCTCGGTGGTAGTGGCGATAATCGTTAAAGGAAATGGATTTTTTTAGTGCCACAATTTTAGGGGCGATCGAAGGTCTGACCGAATTTCTGCCGATTTCTTCGACCGGGCACATGATTTTGGCTGGCCGACTCATGCATTTGCCGGCGACAGCCTTTCAATCAACTTTCGAAATCGCTATTCAAGTTGGCGCCATCATGGCGGTGGCTTGGTTGTATTGGCGGAAACTTTTACTCAATCGCGAAACTTTGCAAAAAGTATTGGTGGCTTTTCTCCCTACCATGATTATTGGTTTTGGTTTGTATAAAATTTTTAAAAGTTTTCTAGCCGGTAATACCGCCGTGACGATTGGCGCTTTATTTTTCGGTGGTGTTTTTCTGATTATCTTTGAAAAATTTTATCAACATTCCAGCCAATCCGAATCAGCCAGTAACCAGATTAGTTACCGCCAAGCCGTCATTCTCGGCCTCTGTCAATCATTGGCGATCGTGCCGGGGGTGTCGCGTTCAGCCTCGACGATTGTTGGTGGTTTGGCGCTAAAAATCAAACGCGAAGCGATTGTCGAATTTTCTTTTCTTCTAGCTATTCCCACCATGCTGGCCGCGACCGCTTACGATCTGTACAAAAATGCCAGCAGTTTTTCTGGCCAGCAATTTGAGCTTTTGATTGTCGGTCTAATTGTGGCTTTTTTGGTGGCTTTGCTCGCGATCAAATTTTTAATTAGCTATATTCAAAAAAATGATTTCACGGCTTTCGGTTGGTATCGCATTATTATTGCCATTGTCGCTTATCTGATTTTATTTTAATAAAAAATTATGTTAGCTAAGTTTTTTCATTTCAATTATCGCTATATCCTAAAGCCAATTCTTTTTTGCTTTGATCCAGAACAAGTGCACGATTTTTTTACCGTGGTGGGAGAATCTTTAGGTCGATCGGCGTTGACTCGCTGGCTGACCAGTTTGTTTTTTGGTTATCAGCATCCTAGCCTCGAACAATCTATTTTGGGTCTAAAATTCACCAATCCGGTCGGTTTAGCGGCTGGTTTCGACAAGGATGCCCGTCTGACCGCTATTTTGCCCGCTGTGGGCTTTGGTTTCGAGGAAGTGGGGTCAATCACAGGCGAGGCCTGCCAAGGCAACCCTAGGCCTCGCCTGTGGCGTCTACCCAAATCGCAGTCTTTGATTGTGCATTATGGTTTGAAAAATGCCGGCGCTGAAGTTTTGGTTCAGAAATTGCGTGATCATAGATTTGCTTATCCGCTCGGTATCAGTATTGCCAAAACCAATAGCCCAGCGACAGTAGAAGTGACCGCCGGCATCGCCGATTATTTAAAAGTTTATAAAATTTTTTTGACGGCAGGTGTGGGGGATTATTTTACGATTAATATCAGTTGTCCCAATGCTTATGGTGGCTTGCCTTTTACTGATTTGGCGCGCTTAGATTTATTGCTCGGTGAGTTTGCTAAAATTCCTAAAACCAAACCGTTGTTTATTAAAATGCCACCTGATTTAGAAGAAGAAAAATTGGCGGCGATTATTTTGTTGGCTGAAAAATATAAAATAGACGGTTTTGTTTGCACCAATTTAACCAAAGACGGCAATGGTGCCAATTTACAATTGAAAGAACCACGCCCGACTGACAAAGGTGGAGTTTCCGGCAAAGCTTTGGCGCCATTGGCCGAGAAGCAACTGCGATTGATTCGTCAAAAGACTGGCAATAAATTTATTTTGATCGCTTGTGGTGGAATTTTTAGTGCCGAAGATGCTTATCGGAAAATTAAAGCCGGCGCTTCGCTAGTGCAATTGGTGACTGGTTTAATTTTTGAAGGCCCACAACTGATCGGCGAGATCAATCGGGGATTAGTCAAACTTTTGACGCAAGATGGATATCAAAATATTAGTGAAGCGATCGGGGTAGATTATAAAAAGGAAATCGGCCAAGTTTAGTTAATTTTTACTCATCTCATCCATCACTTTTTCCAACGAACGCAAAAGTCTCGGTAAATCTTTTTTCGCGGGGACAGTGATCCGAGCATAACTTTTAAGCCAGCGGACAGAATCCGGGTAATGGGATAAGTTTTTAATCCATACACCCTGCTCGAGTATTTTTTGACAAAATTCATCAACATTAAAGAATTTAGCGGTCACAAAATTAGCTTGACTGGGTAAAACAACCACCTTTCGAATGGCCAAAAAATCTATTAGTTTTTTTCTGGTCTCGGTTATTTCCCGTACATAATTATTGATTTGTTCTGGTTGAGAAAGAAAATTGTCGACCAAAATAATAGAAGTTTTATTGACATTGTAGATATCACCTCTAATTTCTTCTATTTTGTTTATTTTTGTTTCGTTAGAAACGATAACTCCCAATTTTAGACCACTCAAACCAATTTTAGAAAATGAACGTAAGACTATTAGATTTTTATATTTATTGACCAATGAAGCAACACTACTGTCAATATATTCACCATAAGCTTCGTCAATCAAAACCAGCGCCCCTTTTGTTCGTGCTGCTTTGATCACTATCTCTAATTCATTAGTGGTCGCGACTGAACCAAGCGGATTATTAGGATTAACAATATAAATCAAACGCGTCTTATCGTTAAGATGTGAAAGAATTTTTGTCACTGGCAATTTGAGATGGTCGTGATACTTAATTTTATGCCAAACAAAATGGCGATGCTTTTCGAATTTATGATAGAAAGCAAAAGTCGGAACCGGCATAATAATTTCCTCTCCATCTTTTACTAAGAAACTAAAAATTAAATCAAGAGCATGATAAGTGCCATTGGTAAAAACTAAATTAGCGGGGGAGACACCTAGTCTTTTTGCTGTAGTTTTTTTAAGATCAGCGAGATCTTGTTCACGAGCATATTGAAAAACATCGTTCGACGTTAACAAGTTAGCACCTAGAGATTTGGTAATTAGCGGTTTTTGACCCTCATTCAGATCTAGTCTGAGTTCGTTATTATGTTTTTTCATCGGGGTATTATATCATTAGTCCAACTGGTGAGCGAAATTTTGTCTGTGAATTGTTTTTTCGCCGACTATTGCAATATTTGTGTTTTCGTGTTATACTCAAAAACACAAAATAATATGGAAAAAAACCTCGAAACTGCCAGGATCCAAGACCTGATCTCAACCAGGAAGAGTTCTTTTTGGTTCAAGAAACGTGAACAAAAGGCTATCAAACTTTTCCATTTGGTCGCAGATAAAGTCCCAGCTTATAAAAAATTTTTGTCTCGTCATAAGATCAATTCGGCCTCAATCAAAACTTGGAAAGATTTCCAGAAAGTGCCGCCAATCAATAAGAAAAATTATCTTCGTTATTTTCCTTATCCGGAATTGTTTTGGGATGGTATTCCTTTTAAAAATGTCACTTATACTTCTACGACCGGTTCAACGGGCGAACCTTTTTATTTTCCTCGCGAAGGCAAACTCGACTGGCAGTCGTCTATTATCCACGAACAATTTTTAAATAATTTTTCCAATAAAGATACTTCCACTTTAGTGATCGTCACTTTTGGCATGGGAGTCTGGATCGGTGGTTTGATTACTTATCGTGGCTATGAACACATCTGCGATCGCTCGCGTGGCAATATTTCGATCATTACACCCGGAATTAACAAAAATGAAATTTTAAATTCCCTACAAAAATTGTCCCCCATGTTCGATCAGACGATTATTTGTGGTTACCCACCTTTTGTGAAGGATCTGGTGGATGAGGCGATTTCGGCCGGCATCGATGTTAAAAAATTAAATTTGAAATTTTCTTTTGCCGCGGAAACTTTTACCGAAAGTTTCCGAGACTACTTAGCCGAACATGCCGGTATTAAAAATAAATATAATGAAACGATTAATGTCTATGGCAGTGCTGATATTGGCGCTATGGCTTCGGAAACTCCGATCACAATTTTGATTCGTGAATTAGCCACTAAAAATGAACAATTATTCACTGATATTTTTGGTCGGATCGACAAAACTCCGACTCTCGCTCAATTCAATCCAGAATTTATTACTTTTGAAGAATCGCATGGTGATATTTTGTTGACCGGTAACAATACGATTCCTCTGATTCGTTATTCTATTGGCGATCATGGTGGCGTCTTAAGTTTTGAAGAGGTAAAAAATAAACTCCACAAAAATGGCTTGGATTTAGATAAAGAAGCTAAAAAAGCCGGCATTGATAACAAATCTATAGCCGAATTGCCAATGGTTTTCGTTTATGAACGAAAAGATATGAGCACTACCTTGTATGGCCTCAACGTCTTTCCAGAGTTTATCCGAGATGGTCTTTTGCGCCCGGAATTGGCTAAATATTGCTCTGGTAAAATGGCCATGCGGACACTATTCAATAAAGAACAAGATCAGTATCTGGAAATCAATGTCGAGATGAAAAAAGGCACTAAAGCCAGCCCCAGCATTAGAAACAAAGTTCAGAAAATACTTTTAGACAGCCTACTCAAGAAGAGTTCTGAATATCGAGAACTCTATCGTTTTATCAAAGGACGGGCGATGCCAAAAGTTATTCTCTGGCCGGCCGAGGATCCGATTTTCTTCAAACCAGGCATCAAACAAAAGTGGATTATTAAATAAGCGTAAAGAAATCTTGAAAACCCAAATGGCAATTTTTTTAGCTCGGATGTATGATATCCAAATATGAAAGTCCAACTAGATAAAATGCGTCTCAAATTAGGGCAAGAAAAGAACCTATTTTTAAATCTGTCGTCACTGGAGGAGAAAATAAAATTTCTCCTGCGTTATGCTATTTTAGCGCCATCGACCCACAACACCCAACCTTGGTTTTTTCGAGTCAAAGATAACACTTGCCAAATTCTTTTTAACCCGGAGCTCAAACTAAAATATGCCGACCCAAAATGTCGTGACTTATATATCAGCCTCGGTTGCGCGATGGAAAATCTGATTATTGCCGGTCATTTTTACGGTTTAACTGAAAAAATTGAATATGAAGCCAACGACAACGATGACAATTTAGTCGCTACGGTTTATTTTTTTGAGAAAGATAATCATTTAGATTTCTCAAGCGAAAAATTACTGGACACTATTTTAAAACGAGTCAATGTTCGTGGAAAATTCCTCGATCGACCAGTGGCCAGTGATTTACTCGCCGGCCTTCAAAATCTTTTTGAGAAAGATTATGGCGACAATCAGATTAAAATGAATTTTATTCAGGACAAAGAAAAAATCGAGAAATTAGCTTTGTTAACCCAAAAAGGGATGCGCATGGCCCACTCCAACAAGCTTTTTCGACGAGAAATGTCTGACTGGATTGTCCACAACTACACCCGCCGACGTGACGGCATGATCGGTTACTCAATGAATATGCCTGGCCCTATTTCTTTTTTCATTTCTCCATTGATTCGTCTTTTCAATCTGGGATCAATTATGGGTAAGGTTAATTATTTGAATGTTTCCTCGGCGCCAGCAGTCTGCGTTGTAACTGCTCCAGAATATCGAGCTGAAACATGGATCAAGATTGGCCGACTGGTAGAAAGAGCAATGTTAGAGTTTAACCAAGAAGGTTTGACTACCTCGATTTATTTAGCTTCGGTGGAAATGGGAGATCTGTATAAAGAGATCCAAGAGATTTTATCGACCACGGAAATTCCTCAATTTATTTTTGTCGTTGGACATATCGATAGTCAATATCGAACTACCCCCAGACACAATTTAGAATCAAAATTAATTAAATAAAAAATGAACGAAAAACTTCAATCTCTATTAAAGATAAAGACGACGGAAAAAAATCAAGAATCCAACCCTCTTTTGTTTGATCTTAAAGATGAAGAGCAAGCCGATGCCTTATTGAAATTGTTTGAAACTGGGAAAATCAGTCGAGTAGTAGATAATTACAGCGAACAAGTGGGTGAATTGGCTTTAATTAAAGATCCAACTCTTATTTTAAAGAAAAAAGAAAACGCCACGGTAGGCGAAGGTGAATTGTCTGATGGCAATTGGATATACTATCCTTGGCGTCAAACTTTAGTTCATGCCGTCAATCAAGATGATTATGAAATGGTTCGCCTATCTCGCAACGATAATTTCATCTCCAGTACTCAACAAGCTGAAATAAAGAAAAAAATAATTGCTGTGGCTGGCTTGAATGTCGGCAATTCTGGCACTGTCTGTATGGCCCAAGAAGGCTTTAATCATTTAAAATTAGCTGATTTGGATATCTTGGCGCTTTCAAACTTGAATCGCTTTCGCGCCGGTTTGCCGGAAGTGGAAGTGGATAAAACTACTATCACCGCTCGCCAAATTTATGAAATAAATCCTTATATCAATCTGGATATTTATCACGACGGTATCAAGCCGGAAAATATCGACCAGTTTTTACTCGAGCCAAAAGTTGATTTACTGATCGAGGAAATAGACAATCTTAAATTAAAAATTGCTTTGCGCCAACGAGCGCGAGAATTAAAAATTCCAGTGCTTATGGTCACCGGCAATGGTTCCAATATCATTATTGATGTTGAAAGATATGATGAAGACAATACCAAACCCCTGCTCAATGGTTATTTAAAAGAAGAAGTGATTGACCGAATAAATAATGTCGGACCAACCACCGATTTTCGCGAGAAAATGGCCCTGATGCGCGATTTCATGGGGGGAGAATTTTTGGTTAAAGAATTGCGCGAATCTTTTGACCGAGTGGGGATTGACCTAGCTGGCATCCCCCAACTGGCCGAAGCCACTTTCCTCCGTGGCGCCTCGCTCGCTTACTTCGCCCGTAAAATTTTAATTACTAAAGATGTGCCAAGTGGAAGATATAAACTAGAATTGGACGGAATAAAGAAAATCGGATAGAAGAAATGAACCAATAACAGAACTTTTGAAAAATTTTATTTAACTAACTAAATTATGAACACACCATATACAAAAAGGGAAGATGTTACTGAAAAAATTTGGGATTTGGAAATTTCAGATCCTTATCGTTGGCTTGAAGACTCAAACAATCAAGAAACAAAGCGGTGGATTGATTTACAAAACAAATATACAGATAGCTATTTAAGAGATTCTTATTTTGAAAAACTCTCTAAAAAATTGACTAAAAATTTTGATTCCGTTATTTTTTCAACCCCACACTTTACTAATGGTTATTATTTCTATACTGAAAGACAAAAAAAAGAAAATCAGCCTGTGCTCTACGTAAGACAGGGATTAGATGGTACGCCAATCAAACTTATTGATCCTAACAACTTAAATAGTGACAACAATGTTAGCTTAGACTACTGGACAGTTTCTAAAAGTGGAAAATATTTAGCTTATGGCTTATCAACAAATGGTACTGAAATGGCCACATTGTTTATTAAAGATGTTGGTAAGAATGAAAACTTAAAAGAAGAGATTGACAATTGTCGATACTCATCAATCAGTTGGTTGTCTGATGATTCAGGTTTCTTTTACACCCGAGGTCTAGTCAATGGTACAGTACCAAAAAACGAAGAGGGTTTACATCAAAAAATTTATTTTCACAAACTGGGAGATGATATTAAAAATGACGAACTAATTTTTGGACAGAATCGACCAAAAGAAGACATGATAGGTATGACAATTTCTTTAGATGACCAGTATCTAGCAATAAAAGTTGGCCAAAACTGGGTTGAAAATGATATTTATCTCTACAACATAAAAACAAAAGAAACTAAACCCTTAATCATTGGCATATCAGCCTCCTTTTATCCATTATTTTTGAAGAATAAAATTATCTTTTACACAAACCACAGAGCTGATAACTATCGGATAATCTCGATATCGTTGTCTGAACTAGACAATCCAGGACCGATAGAAAAGTGGCTAGATTTGGTTAGAGAAAAAGAATATCCATTAACATCGTGTCGTTTTTCTTCCAACAAAATACTTTTAGAGTATCTAAAAAATGTTTGTTCGGAGGTGATAATTTGTGATCACGATGGTAGGGAAATTGATAAAATTCCTTTACCAACTTATTCCAGTGTTAATTCAATCTCAACAAACAGATATGAGGAAGAATTTTTCTATAGTGTCACCTCTTTTACTTTTCCAAGTGTCATATATCGCTACGATCCAATTGAAGATAATTATAAAAAATTTAGAGAAATAGAAAATTCTATAAATCCAGATGATTATAATATTGAACAAAAATGGTCAAAATCAAAAGACGGCTCAATGATACCTTTTTTTGTCATTTATAAAAAAGATTTAAAAAAAGATGGAAAAACACCAACTATTCTCTATGGCTATGGAGGTTTCAAAAACAGTGTTGAACCGGATTTTTTGAAGATATGGATTCCTTGGTTAGAAAAAGGTGGTATATATGCTAGTGCCAACATAAGAGGTGGAGGAGAATTTGGAAAAAAATGGCATGAAGACGGAATCAGAGATAAAAAACAGAACAGTTTTGATGATTTTATTTCTGTAGCAGAATATTTAGTTCACGAAGGATATACCAATGAGAGTAATATTGGGATATTAGGCGGAAGCAATGGAGGCCTTTTAGTTTCTGCCGTTGCGGTCCAGAAACCAGATCTTTTTAAAGCTGTTTGTTCTAAGGTTCCACTTACTGATATGGTACGTTTTCATAACTTTGGTATAGCCATTCGTTGGGTTAATGAATATGGAGATCCAAGAAACCACGAAGAATTAAAAGATATTCTAAAGTGGAGTCCATATCATAATATTAAAAAAGAATTGACATACCCAAGTTTTTTCTTCACGACGGCTGAAAATGATAAGCGGGTAGACCCGCTTCATGCCAGAAAAATGGCAGCCTATTTACAATCAATAAATACAAAAACTTTAATTTTTACTGATATAAAATCTGGTCATGGATCTGGAAAACCGGTCCAAAAAATGATAGAAACACAGGCATTAATTTTATCGTTCTTTTTTAAGGAGCTAAATTTAAAAATATCGTAGCGATTGAAATAATTAAATGGGCATTACAGAAAAATATCACGGTCATAGTGGTGTAGACTACATTTTCGAATACGATGATGCCGACTCTTTTGACCATCTGGAAAAAGAAAAATGTCGGCAGGTTTATGGTGTTTGTTTTTGTGGCAATCAAATGGTTATTGGCCATGGGGGTATAAAAAATGCTTGGGGCTTAATCGGCGGGACGATCGAAGCCGGCGAGACTTTCGAACAAACACTGAAACGAGAAATTCAAGAAGAGTCCAATATGGAAGTGCTAAACCAAATACCAATCGGCTATCAGAAAATGACGGATACGCGCGATGGTAGTTTTGTTTATCAATTACGCTACGCTTGCCTCGTCCGACCATATGGTCCATTTATCGCTGATCCAGCGGACTCAATTATCGAGATCAAACTCATCGACCCTATCAACTACAAACAATATTTTGATTGGGGTCAGATTGGAGAGAGGATTATTGCCCGAGCATTAGAATTAAAAGGGGATTTAAAACATAAATGAAAATCAAAGATTTTTTTGTTGGTCTTTTTTGGAAATTTAAAGACTGGCAGATTGTTAAAAAAATAAATGATCAACCGGAAATAAATTTTATTTACTTGCCATTTAATCGTGGTAAAATTTATGTAGATTTTTACATTAAAATCGGCGCTTTGACCGAAAGTAAAGATCAGGCAGGAATCGGCCATCTTTTAGAACACTATATTGCTAACCAAATCAAAGAAAAAGAAAATGTTCATTTAGACATATCAGCTCGAATAAATGACAACTATATAATTTTTACTCTATCTCCCAATCTCAAAGATGATTTTAAATTGGAAATTGAACATTTTATTAGCACCATTCTATCTCCTGATTTTAGTCAATCAGAAATGTTTGAATACGAAAGGCAGTCGATCATCAATGAAACAAATATTGAACAGCATAATTTAATTCAGACCATCAATCGTCTAATTGAAAAGAGTCGCTATGTAGATGAACCAAATAGCCGATCTTTTGTCGATCACCTACAGACTTTAAGCCAATTAAACATGGCTGATCTGGAAAAATATCACCAAGAATTTTTCTTGTCAAAAAATTTGAGAATTTTTATTTCTTGTCATCACTGGAAAAAAGAATTAATTAAATTAATTAAAGACAAAATTTCTATAAAAAAAATTTCTAAAAAAGTCGCGGTCTTTCCGGAACCAAAATACTCTGAATTCAGAATAATAATAAAAGAAAACCAAGAAATTAATGGTCATTACTCTATATTAACTTTTCCTGGTTTAAATATAAAAGCTAATCGGAAGGAACGTATAATTCTGTCTATTTTAGTAAAAACCCTATCTAGTTTCAGTAAAAATAGTGCTTATGATCGTATTAGAAAAAAGGGGATCTATGATTTTTATGTTGAAAATTGGATTGGAATCAAAAAAGGCGATTTTGCCATAAGAAGTTATCTCTCACCAATCCAACTGATGGAATGGTTAAAATTAGTGCCACAATTTTTACGGGAGATGAAAAAGGGCGAGATCGAGCAATCAATACTAGATACAATTAAAAAGAATTGGTTGGTTGATGGTTTAAATAATTGGCGTAGTAATAATCGATTTGATTATTTATCTGGTTTTATTCTTGATGATGAAAAAATAATCAGTTGGCCAGAAATGGAAAAAATTATTAACT